>MKSN01000001.1:0-391891 GCA_001897295.1 Candidatus Saccharibacteria bacterium 49-20
TACTTTGTTTCAAGTGCGAACGCAACGCCCACGTCAGGCGCGTGTGCGGGGCATGGGGCGAATGGGGTTGCGGCGATTACGAACATTCTATTAAATCCGAGTGCGGAAGCGGCAATTACTGATATCGATGCATACGGAGGTGGTTCAACCGTAAGGGATACGTCTACTGCTGAGTCTGGGGGTGTTGCATCGGTGCGTACGGATATAACACTAGCAGACAGGGGAATCATATTCATGGGTTCGACCGGTGCCTTGCCCTCTACGCAGTATTGGTGTTCTGTGGCGGTAAGTGGTACTGCGGGGATAATCGTGAATGTTTCTGGGCGTATGCTTACAGATGCTAAAGGTTATATTGGTGAGGGGTCGGGTTTGCAGTCAGTTACGCTTACAAGCAGTTGGCAAAGAGTGAATATCTCCTTTACATCTCATTCTAGCGCCTCCCTCGGGAGGGTTGCATTACAGGTAGTCTCAAGTTCATCCGGAGTTACGACGGGCTCAATAAGGGCAGACAGGGCTATATGTGTTCGCGGAAATACGATCAGTGGATACGCGGACGGTCAGTCGAGCGGCTGGGCCTGGAATGGGGTTCAGTACAATTCGACTTCTTCGGGCCCTGCTCTTTAAGGGGTTAAGTATGGTATAATAGGGTTAATATTCTTATAGCTTAACCCCGAAAATAAAGGAGTATCTTTATGTCTGGACACAGTAAATGGTCAACTATTAAGCGTGAAAAAGGTGCGAAAGACGCAAAGCGTGGTGCAGTTTTCACAAAAATCGGTAATCAAATCGCTATTGCAGCTCGCAGTGGCGCCGACCCTTCAATGAATTCTTCACTCGCACTCGCGATTGAAAAAGCCAAGCAAGCGAATATGCCTGTTGCAAACATTCAACGTGCAATCGACCGCGTGAGCGACAAAAACGCTGCGCAACTTGAAGAAATTGCCTACGAAGCAATGGGTCCAGGTGGCGTGGGCATTATTATTGAAGTTGCGACCGACAATAAAAACCGTACCTTCCCAGATGTGCGTACTGCACTTACTAAGAATGGCGGTCGTATTGCCGACGCCGGAAGTGTGATGTTCCAGTTTACCCGTAAAGGTGTGATTAATGTCGCGGCAACTGGTGAAGACGCACTTCTTATGATTCTTGACGCGGGCGCTGAAGATGCGGTTGAAGAGGGTGACGAGATTATCGTTTATACCGACCAAAAAGACCTCGCGAAGGTTCGCACCGCCATTGTTGAAGCTGGCCTTGAAGTAACCGGCGCAGAACTTCAGTACGTTGCGAATAACTCAATTCCAATTACCGAGGAAGAAGTTGCCGCGAAGGTACTAAAAGTACTCGACGCACTCGATGATCTCGACGACGTCACGAACGTACACACCAACGCCGATATTCAAACCGAAGAATAGAGCTCAAAAAACCTCCCATTGCGGAGGTTTTTTATTTTGCCTGTCGATTCAATAGGGAGTTCATATTAGCTTTCTATAGTAAGAAGCATGCTGAAGATATTAAGAGTACTATTTTTGGGTTTTATAGTTCTCGCAGGTAGTGCGTGCGTAACCCCTACGCACGCGTCTTCAGCGCAGCCACTCGTCATTACGTATGTACAGGCGGCAGGGCAGAGCGGTGCAAAAGAAGAGCTGATTGTCGTTTATAATAACGGTCCAATGCCCGTTGAAATTACCAACTGGTGTCTGGCTAACAAGACGGCCACGTTCCTTTGCCTGGTGACAGCCGATGAAGATGGCAACGCCGTTCGGTATGTCGTGTCCGGCTATTCGTACGCAACCTTTGCTTCAAGGGAGTATTTAGCGCTCCATGGCCTGACGGACGCCGCAGTCACATCGCCCTATGACGTGAAGAGTCAATCGAGCGGTAGCATTGTGAATAGTGCAGATATGGTTTCATTGATTGATGCGCAGGGCGAGGTTGTAAGTAGTCGAAGTTGGTCGACCGCGCCGGCGACAGGTAAGGGCTGGGCGAGACTGATGCTCATGAGTAGCCCTGATGTATATGCGGTTGGAAACGACACGTCCGACTGGACTGCCACTTCCTGGCTACTTACACCTCCACTAAGTGGCGTAGAAAGGTTTATCGAGCCTCATAACGAGACACCCGAGATTCCAGAAGAGCCCACGCCTGAGCAGCCGACACCAAATTTGCCGCTAATTATTATCACCGAAATATTTCCAAATGCCACTGGTGCCGATGTGGGTAAGGAGTTCATTGAACTCTACAATCCAGATACCCTCGCGGCGTATTCGCTCGATGGACTGCGGCTGCGTATAGGACTTGAAAGTGCGAAGTGGTATGACTTTCCGACTGGTGTTGTGCTTGGTCCTGGTGAGTATCGTATTGTTACCGACGTGGAGTTTGGCTTTGCGCTTTCAAATACGGCCAGCGGCGTGCAACTTTTTTACGGCGAAACCCCGCTGGGAGCACGAATAGAGTACAGTGCGCCAAAAGATGACGCTGCATGGGCGATGGTAGACGGGGCATGGCAATATACCGCGCCGACCCCGGGAAGCTCGAATCTGGCCGTACTCGAAGCACCTAAAAGTGCAGACGCCGAGACGAACACTCCTAAGCCGTGCGCGGCAAATCAATTTCGCAATCCCGAGACGGGTCGTTGTAAGCTACTTAGCTCATCGGACGGTACGCCAACCCCTTGCAAAGAAGGCCAAGCGCGTAATCCCGAGACGAATCGCTGCCGAACAATCGCAATCGCTTCGAGCCCCGCGCCCTGTAAAGAGGGGCAGGAGCGCAATCTTGAAACGAATAGGTGCCGTAATATCGTAAAGATGTCGAGTGTCGGATACGACGTAAAGGGCGTACACACAAAGGCGAGCGCGCAGCTGAGTTGGTATTACTGGGCGGCGATTATCGCGGTGGTCGGATTAATCATCGGGTACGCGGTATGGGAGTGGCGGCAAGAACTTATGGGTGTCTGGAAGAAGGTATGCGGTTCGTTTGCTAAGAAGTGAACCTGGCCTATACTAGTAGTATGAGAATTCTTGGGATAGATCCGGGTACTGGCATTCTTGGCTTTGGTGTTGTTGAAGTAAGTGCGACAAAGCGAGGTGAGTTTAAGATGGTTGATGCTGGTGTCGTCACCACACCGGCACACACCCCGCACGATGAGCGACTCGAGGATATATTTAATAGCCTCACGGAAATCATCGAGGCGACAAAACCGGACGTCTGTTCGGTTGAAAAACTCTTCTTCACAAAAAATATCACGACTGCGATGTCAGTTGCTGAGGCGCGCGGGGTTGCACTGCTCGTAGCACGTCAACACCAGGTACCAATCTTTGAATACACGCCGCCGCAGATTAAGCAGACGCTGACGGGTTATGGGAAGGCTGACAAGAAGCAGGTGCAGGAAATGGTTCGCGTACAGCTTGGCCTAAAAGACGTGCCAAAACCCGATGACTGCGCTGATGCACTTGCCGCAGCAATCACCCATGCAGTTATGACGCAGGGTGTGCCACAAGCTGGATAGGCGAGAAATCAAGAAGCGAGCGGTATATCGATGGATCTGCTTCGTAGAGTGTCGATAACCTCCAGATGCGCATCCAGTCGCCTCGCCTGTCGTGGAGGTAGAAACCGATACTAGAATAACGATCGTGCTCCCAATCTTGGTGAAGAAGGTGAAGGTCCAGGGTGCGGCGTAATGCTTCGTGCGGCCCGGTGAGCCTTTTGATATCAATACGCGCGTCTAATTGTGAATGCATGGTATTTCTTGTGAATTCATATTGGTACTGGCCGAGGCGCGCGACAATTCGGTGCGCAAAGTCTTTCGCAAGTGTGCGGTCGATTGCGAAGAGAATGAAGTGCACCGCATTGGGCGTAATGGAGAAGGCGAGTAGGTCGATGCAAGACGCGAGTTGCCGATACGCAGGTACATCCCCCAGGATAAAGCGCGGGCTCAAGAGGTCTTGTAGCTGGGAGATGATGAAGGCGCGTTCGCTATTGGAGTGCAGTAATGTAGCACCGCTTTGTGCAGCAAGAGTAACGTGACAATATCCGTAAGGTGACGATGCTTTTTCCATATATTTACTTTAGAAAAAGAGTTTATGCTTCCAATGAATTCTGTGGTCAAAATGAAACAGTAGTCGTACGGGGGTGGATGTGCCATAATAGGAATAATGATTGCGCATGTTTCTGGGGTAGTTGCCGAAAAATTTGGAAATTCTGTCATTGTTGATGTGCACGACGTAGGGTACGAAGTGCAAGTTGCAGCAGGTGATTTTGACAGTGCTTTGTTAAATGAGCCGGTTAAGTTTTATACCTATCACCACATTCGTGAACAATCCCAAGAACTTTTTGGATTCTCGTCACTGGCTGCAAAAAAGCTATTTGAACTTCTTATTACTGTGCAGGGTGTGGGCCCTAAGGCGGCACTCTCGATTCTTTCCCTTGGCGATAGCGAGACAGTGCGAAACGGCATTGCAAATGGCGATAGCGGATTTGTCGCAAAAGCCAGCGGTGTTGGTAAGAAAATCGCCGAGCGTGTGGTGGTTGATCTTTCTGACAAGGTTGGCCTTGCGGTTACCGTTGCTCAGGCGAGCGGCGTGGCGCATATTCCGGCTGGTGATGAGGCACTCGAGGCGCTGATGGCACTTGGCTACAATCTTAACGATGCAACTGTCGCCCTTGAATCAATTCCTAAAGACCTACCAACCGCAGAGCGGGTGACACTTGCACTAAGGGGCTAATAGTATGGCAATTGAACGCATCGTTGACACTTCAAATCACGACGAAGATACGGAAGAGCAGATTATTGAAATTAGCCTGCGTCCGCAATCATTTGCTGAGTATGTGGGGCAGGAGCGTTTAAAGACGAACCTCAAGTTGGCCATCGATGCTGCGAAAAAACGCGACGAACCGCTTGACCATATTCTGCTTTACGGGCCTCCGGGGCTTGGAAAGACTACTATGGCTACCGTGATTGCCCGTGAGATGGGATCCAATATTCGCGTTACCGCTGGTCCTGCGATTGAACGCGCAGCCGACCTTGCAAGTATCCTTACTAGCTTGACGGACGGCGACATCTTGTTTATCGATGAAATTCACCGCCTAAGTCGCACTGTCGAAGAGGTATTGTATGCGGCTATGGAAGATTACAAGCTCGATATTATGATCGGTAAGGGGCCTGGTGCACGCAGTGTACGCCTTGATTTACCGAAGTTTACAGTTATCGGTGCCACAACTCGCACAGGCGCATTGGCCGCCCCACTCCGTGACCGCTTTGGGCATTTGTACCGACTAGAGTTTTATGAACCGGAAGAGATTTCTCGCATTATTACGCGTGCCGCATCAATTCTTGGTACTGGTATTGATGCACCTTCAGCCGCGCTGCTTTCGACTCGTGCCCGCCTCACACCCCGTATTGCAAATCGTCTCTTAAAGCGAGTCCGTGATTATGCCGACGTTAACGGTGATGGGATTATTGATACGGCGATTACCTCTAAAGCCCTCGTACTTCTTGAAATTGATGAGCTTGGCCTCGATGCCGGTGACCGAAACCTACTGGTAAGGATGATTGATATGTATGGCACGAACCCGGTTGGCCTTACGACCCTCGCGGCGCTTACGGGCGACGAGGCGAGTACCATCGAAGACTTTTACGAGCCGTACCTGTTGCAGGTTGGACTTCTTGAGCGCACTCCGCGTGGCCGTCGCGCAACCCCACGTGCCTTTACGCACCTCAATAAAACTCCTATTGAGAATGAGTAAATTTGCTATACTACAGATATGAAACAAGACCCTTACGTGCCCACACAACCAGAACAACCGCAGCCGGTAGCCTATGACGCCGAGGGTCGTCCTCTTTACGCGCACCCGCCAGTGCAGCAACCAGCTGTCGTGCATGTTGCACGCCCACTTGAACCAGAGAAGCAGGTAATGAGTGCCGAGCGTCAGCGTCTCCACGATCGCTCTAAGCGACTATATCCATTATTGAACCTAAGTGAAGGCGAGTATGTGATTCAGGCTGTTCGACGCCACCCGATTGGGCTTATTCTGCCACTTGCGGCGGGAACAATTGCCATTGGACTGCTTCTTTCGCTTCTATTTAATTATGACCTTGTAGTTGCGCGCTTTACAATCACCGGCGTGCTCTCGAGTGCTGCGGCAATCGCGGTGCCGGTTCTTGTGCTTGTTGCGATTATCGGGCTAGGTATGTTTATTGCCTACTACGTATATGTGAATAATAAGTTTTTCTTAACGAACGAGAGTGTGATTCAAGAGCTGCAAATTTCACTCTTTTCTCGCCAGGAGCAAACTGTGAGTCTTGCTAATATTGAAGATGCAAGCTACACACAGCACGGTATTTTGCAGCAGATTCTCGATTATGGTGATATTCGCCTTAGCACCGAAGGTGACGAGACAACCTATCGATTTAGTTATGTGGCGAGCCCCAAGACGCATATCGCTCGGCTCAATAATGCGGTCGAAGCATTCAAGAATGGCCGTCCAGTAGACGGCGAATAGAAATTAATTATTCGCTTTCGCGATTTGTTTTTACGAAGTCATCTTCGTTTTCAAGGTCAGCGCGAAGAGTGTAGCCTTTACAGAGGTCACCGTTACAGTTAAGGCCTTCGTAGCGGAAGTTGCTATTACTTTCGCCAATCTTTACGCCCTCAGGGTCCTTGAATCGTTCCGGGTCAACCGACGGGAGCGTTTCGGCGGTGAGCGTGCGAGGGTACGCGCTGTGTGCTTTAAAGTAGACTTCCTCTAGTGAATAGTACATTGCATTAATAGAAGTTTTGCGCGCTTCATCACGAGCTGCTGTTTCAACGTGATTTTTTTGTACGAAGAATACGACGCTGGCAACGGCAAAGAGCGCGACAACGACGATAAGTTCGATAACAGTAAATCCGCGTGATGATTTCATCTCTATAGATTATAGCAAATTAAGATTCGCCTGCGTATAATAGTTTACAGAGAAAGTGAGGGAACCATGGCAACTAAAAAGACTGACACGTCTGAAACTACCAAGACAGAAAAAACCCAAAGCTCGCCAGCTTCAGAGGCCAAACTCAAAGCACTTGGCCTAGCTCAAGAACAAATCAATAAGCAATTTGGTGACGGTGCAATCCGTCGCCTCGGTGATACTTCAACAGTTGATGTTGAACTTATCAGCAGTGGTGCGCTCAGCCTCGACCTCGCCCTCGGTGGCGGATACCCGAAGGGTCGCATCGTTGAGATTTACGGTCCAGAATCATCAGGTAAGACAACCCTGACACTACACGCGATTGCGGAGATTCAGAAAAAGGGTGGCACTGCAGCGTTCGTTGACGCCGAGCACGCACTTGACCCTGCCTACGCACGCCGCCTTGGTGTTGATACCGATAACCTCCTCGTGGCTCAGCCTGACAACGGTGAACAAGCCCTTGAAATCGTTGAAACGCTCGTGCGTTCGAATGCGGTTGACCTCGTGGTCGTGGACTCTGTTGCAGCCCTCGTGCCGCAAGCAGAAATTGAAGGTGAAATGGGCGATAGCCACATGGGTCTTCAGGCCCGCCTTATGAGCCAGGCGCTCCGTAAGCTTACGGGTATTATCAACAAGAGCAAAACTATCGTTATCTTCATTAACCAAATCCGTATGAAGATTGGTGTGATGTTTGGTAATCCTGAAACCACTACCGGTGGTAACGCGCTCAAGTTCTACGCATCAGTTCGTATGGATATTCGTCGAACCGGTCAGATTAAATCGGGCGAAGATATAATCGGTAACCGCACAAAGGTGAAGATCGTCAAAAACAAGATTGCGCCGCCTTTCCGTGCAGCCGAATTCGACATCATGTACAACGAAGGTATCTCTCGTACCGGTGACGTCCTCGACCTCGCAGTACTTCACAATATTGTTGAAAAGAGTGGTGCGTGGTTTGGCTACGGTGACGGTAAGATTGGCCAGGGTCGCGAAGCTTCAAAGCAATACCTTGCAGATAACCCGAAGGTGCTCGATGAAATCGAGGCTAAGGTTCGCAAGAAAGTAGTCGAAGAAGAGGCCTAACGACATGGTCGAGCATCGGGAAGCCTGGCAGGTATTTAATAGGGCTGGGCTTCCTGTGCCAGACGCATCTATTCTTCCAAAGGAATCTCGGGGTAACCCCGAAGTCATTGTAGGCGCGGTACATGTATGGATTTGGCGAAAAGTTGCGGGTAATGTTGAGATTCTTCTTCAACATCGTGCGAAAGACAAACCAACCTGGCCTGACTATTTAGATATCTCGGTTGCGGGTCACGTCGATGCGGGTGAATCGCTTGGCGAGGCTGTGGCACGGGAGGCGGAAGAAGAGGTGGGGGCGACTATCCTAGAGCGCGACCTCGAATTCATCTTTAGTTATCGTAATTTTGAAAATGGCATAAAGTGGGTGTACCTACTTGAGCAGTCCGAAGATGTCACCTATACCTTTAACGATGGGGAAGTGCAGGCACTACGCTGGGTAAATCTGACTGAATTTATTCGAATGACCGAAGACCCAGAAGAGAATAATCTCGTACCACATCCGCAAGAGTATTATTCGCTATTACATAAAGCCCTCGCTCACTTTGTATGAAAATTACCGCACTAAAAATGCAAGTTCGCGACAAAGATCGCGTGAACGTGTTTATCGATGGAAAATATCGATTCTCTCTTGATATTACGCAAGTAGCCGAGTTGGGTATTAAAAACGGTGCCGAGTATACCGAAGAAGAACTCGTTGAACTCGAGAATGAAAGTCAGTTTGGGAAACTCTATACAAGGTCGCTCGAGTACGCACTTATCCGCCCTCGCAGTCAGCGCGAGATGCGCGACTATCTTTACAGAAAGACACGAGATTCGCGTACGAAAACAGGTGACATTAAAAAAGGCGTCAGTAAAGAGTTGACTGAGCGTGTGTTTAACCGGCTTTTTGAAAAAGGCTACATTGACGATATGAAGTTTGCGTCGTTTTGGGTTGAGAATCGAAACGTTCGCAAGGGCTCAAGTATGCGAAAACTCCAGATGGAGCTTCGCGGCAAAGGCGTTGACGTGGCGATTGTCGAGCAGGTACTTGCAAGTACCGATAGGGCTGATACGGATGAACTTCAAAAAATTATCGCAAAAAAAGCTTCTCGCTACGACGATGTGCAAAAACTCACCGCATATCTGGTACGCCAAGGGTTTCACTACGATGACGTGAAAGAGGCTCTGTCGCGTAGCGACGATGAATAACTACGACTTTGTAATCGTCTCAGGTTTCGCCTGAGGCTTTTGGTTTCTAAATGGGTTCACAAATTCACCGCGGATTGCTTGCATTACGGGCTCGGCGCTTTTTACTGATGGCGACTTAATAATGATTGCCGTGTTGTTGATCTCAAGAATCTGAGAGCGGTTTACTAAAAATCCTGTGTCGGTAATTCCCTTGAAAAGACCGCGCTTCACGTTAATTTGCTGAATAAGGAAATCCCCCGTTTCAAGTGTATAATCCTCAACTTTCCCTAGTTTGCGCTTGCGGTCATCAATTACTTGAAGTCCGATGAGTGAGAACTTTAAGTCTACAATTTGCTTGATGTGAATTACATCGTCAAGACCAATAAGCTCATCGTTGCTGTCGATAATCATGCCGAGTCGGCCGTACTCACGAATGTCGGCCGTTCGAATAAAAGAAGGGTTTTCGGCAAGAAGTGGACCTTCGACTTCGTAGGCAAGAATGCGAAGATTTGCTGGGTCGATAATTGGTTTTGCGGTATGCGCAAGTCGAGCGCCAGTTTGTAGGCTCATGACCGGAGTATGGATAAGTCGGGATCCGAGGATTAGCATAGTACTAGTATAAGCTTTTTGTGAGTATGGGGCTACAGTTTACTCAGCGAACGGATTCACGCGACCTGCAGGGAGTGCTGGGGTGGCGGCTGGTTCAGAACTAGGGTGGAGTGATTGCACACGCTCGAGAGTCGCCTGGTCAATCGAACCCGCGTTAATTGTAGAGTTGTAATCTTGTGATGAAGATTCTGCAAGGGTTCGGTTAATAAGTAGCACTGCCGCTGCCATACAGCCGACAACGAGCACAAAGAAAATGATAAGGTGGAACCGGCGGAAGAAATTTCCCAGTGGCTTTAGCAGTGAGCTTTGTGGTTTTTTCGCTTGAGTCGATGCCATAATTACCTTACCGAAATATCAATTTTAATTTCACCTGTCTGAACAAGGTCAATGTTAGTCGAATCGGCGTGACCTAGTGCGATTGAGCTGACCTGAAGTTTTGGAAGGTTGCCTTCGATGTTGTTGAGGAATGCAATCAGCTTACTGTAGGAAACGGGGTTCTTGAAAGTGACTGTCATTGTGTAAGTTCCGGATTGTGCTGGATCGCTAAAGTTTGTGCTTGCGACGGTAATGCCGGCCGCACTTGCGTACTTATTAACGTCACGAAGTGCTTGGGTTTGATAGTTGGCTGGTGTCGCAAACAATTGATTAGCCTTATCGACAAGTGAGTCACTCTGCGAAAGTTGGTTACGGAGTGTTTGGAGCTGGTTGATTTGCTGGCCACTTGCCTCGGCATCTACGGCGCTTTGATTTACTTCGCCCGCGAAGTCGCGTACCATGCCAAGGCCAAAGTAAAATATAGCACCGCCGCCAGCAATAACGACGACAAGAAGTACTACGAGAATGGCGCGCAGGTTGGCTGGTCCGAATTGCTTCTTTTGTTTCATTATTGGATACCTGTCTTATTGAATGTCACGGTCATTTTTACAGTTACAGGGTAGCCATCGATACCCTGGGTTTCTGTACCCTGTGACGTGACGTTACTGAAAAGTGGAGAACTTTGGAATTGAGTCTGAAGTGTGGTCGCTTCGGTGTTTGATTTTGCGTAGGCGGTAATTTCCGCAGGAGTACCAGCGAAGTTTGCGGACGTGAGGGTAAGCTTGTCGAGAATCGTGCCCGCAGGTGTGATTTGGCCGAGCTTTACGAGTACTTGAGAGTAGCGCACTTCTTGATTAAGAATGTTACTTGCATCGGTGAGTTTGGCGCTCAGTGCGTCAACTTCCGCTTTGGTGTCGCTATAAATGTCTGCTTTAGTGTCATTCGACTCGATGATCGCTTCGTTGCTACTCTTAGTTACTTGAAGTAGCGAGTAAGACACGTACAGTGAACCCGCGACAAAGAGGGTGGCGAGTAAGATGAGTGCCGAGTAGCGTACTAAAATAACATTCGCTCGTGCAGCGCGGATGTCGTCTTTTCGCTGATCTGAAAGTAGATTTATCATTTCCAGATACTCCCCGGGTTAATGCTTGCGATGCCGGCAACGGTAATATAGCGTGGGCGGAACTGCTTTGGTGGCTCTTGGACTTTCCCAAAGTCGAGTTTTTGCCACGGGCTTGCAACGCGGGCGGCCATAATGAGGCTATTGGTAAAGTATTCACCAATGCCCGGGACGTTGCTTCCACCGCCAACGATAAGGAGTTGTTCAAGCTTGCGCTCACTGTTAATACGTTCGTTGTAATAACGAATAACTTTTTTAGTTTCGACTAAAATTCTTTCAAGACTTGGCTCGAGTGCTTCTTTGAGCTTTTGTTGGCGTGGACCCGCGCTAAGTCCGTTAAGGACCTTTAGCTGATGGGCGTTTTCGAGTGAAATGTTAAGCTTCTTTGCGATATCGAGAGTGAACGAGTTACCGCCAATCGGAATACCACCCGTGACGCGGATAGAGCCTTTATCAAGGATCGCGATGTCGGTGTTGGCAGGGCCAATGTCGACGATAACCGTCGGAAGGCTACCGTCTTCGGTTGCAGTAAGGACGCGCCCTACGGCATTGATACCCGGTTCAATCAAAATAGGGGTAAAGCCAGCTTTTTCGACACTTTTCGTGATGTTATCGATGATGACACGCGATACAGCGCTCATAAGGACGGTAATGGTTTTTCGTGAACGTTCTACGATTTGGTAATCGATGTAAAGCGTTGAAACCGGAATAGGGATGTACTGCTCGGCTTCAAGAATGACTGCTTCATCGAGTGTTTTTTCGGCAGAAGATGGCAGGGTGAATGTACGAGTGTAGCTTCGTGCGGTTGGTACGGTAATCGCGACTCGGTCACTACTGACGGTACCAATAACCTTTTCGGCCATGAGAGATTTGATGTTGTCGGTAAGAAAAGTGCTCTCTTCGCTTTCGAGGGCTTCCTTCATTTTGAGGGGGTCAAGATCAGCGGAGGCATATCCATTAACGAGCCACTTTTTTGAATCAATAGACATAAGCTTGATACCAGTACTACTGATATCAAGTCCTATTACCGGTTTGTCTTTGTAGAAGAATTTTGACATATGCCCACTGATGTATTGACTAGAGTTATTATAGCATAAGCGAGAATGCAGACACTACTTAATCTGAGACGAAAGCCCTGCGATCGGCATCATCACACTGGCGGCGATAAGACCAACCATGCCACCCATCACAACAATCATGACAGGCTCGATGATTGAGCTAATTCCGTCAATTGCAAGGTCAACTTCTTCTTCGTAGAAGTCGGCTACCTTAATGAGCACAGTGTCGGTTTGACCAGTTTCTTCACCAACGGCCAACATCTGCGACACAATAGAAGGGAAAAGCTCGTTTTGCTCGATTACAGATGAGAGTGATTTACCGTTTTTTACCTCGATAGCAGCTTGTTGGAGCGCTTCTTGGAAGAGGGTATTACCAACCGCACGAGAGGTGACATCGAGCGCCTCAAGCACGGCGACACCCGCACCCATAAGTGCCGAGAAGGTACGCGAGAATCGCGCCACACACACCTTGCGTACAATCGAGCTGACCGCAGGGACTTTTAGTGCAAGGGTGTCGAACTGTCGTTTACCCTTTGGCGATTTACGCACATACATAACAAGTGCAACAATGGCACCAATAAGGACAGGGAATACAATGTACCAGAAAGTAACGATAAAGTTACTAATGGCAAGCATGGCTACGGTAAGGCCTGGGAGTTTTGCGTCTGGTCCACCGAGGTCTCCAATAATCTTACCAATCTGTGGGACCACAAAGAGCATCAAGCCGAAGAAGGCGAGGACGGTAATACCAAGCAGCACCATTGGGTAGGTCATGGCGCTTTTAATTTTTTTGCGCATGGCGGCGCTTTTTTCGAGTTGTCCGGCGAGACGTTTAAGAATGTCATCAAGAATACCCGCGGTTTCACCGGCGCGCACCATGTTGACGTAGATGTCATTGAATGTGTCGGGGTGCTTAGCGAGTGCGTCACCAAGGGGCATACCACCTTCGACATCTTTGACGACATCGGCAAGAATTTTTTGCAGAGCTTTATCTTCGGCGTGTTTTTGAATTGAAGTAAGTGAGCGAAGAAGTGGCACGCCGGCACTTACCATGGCACTTAGCTGACGCGTAAACGCAACCAGTTGGTCTTGCTTTACCTTTGTCGATTCAAACAGGTGATCGAAGTCAAACGATGATTTTGAATCCTTGAGCTTCTTAATGCTAATAGGGCGAAGTCCCTGCTTCGCAAGTGCAGTAATAACCGCGGTGCGATCGGGAAGCTCGGTTTTGCCTTTTACAATGTTGTTTTGTGAGTCGGCTGCGCTGTAAGAAAATCGTGCCATGGACTATTCCCTACTCACCCTTAGTACTTCTTCGACAGTAGTTTCACCACGAAGTGCCTTGATGAGCCCGTCAAGTTGCATAGTGATCATGCCTTCACGTACGGCCTGAGCCTGAATTTCCTCACTTGTCGCATGTGACATGATGAGTTTTTGCACCGATGAAGAATTGTAGAGTACTTCGTAGATACCTACGCGGCCACGATACCCTTCGCGTACGTCATCATCAGTGAAATCTTTGTCGGCACGCCAGAGTGTTTTAAGACCATTTTCATCGGTGCTGAGTGGGGTGTTGCCGCCAAGACCCGCTGCCATAGCCTGTTTCTCAAGTTCGTGAATAACTTTCCAGGCGTCAGGACTTGTGAGCCCAAACATCTTAGAAACTTCATTCTTCTCATCTTCTGATGGTTCGTAGTTTTGGCGTGAGTCTTTGTGAAGTTTTCGGATAAGGCGCTGACCAACGACGGCGCGAATTGTACTTGAAATCAGGAAAGGTTCAATACCCATATCAAGAAGACGTGGTAGGGTAGTTGCGGCGTTGTTGGTGTGGAGCGTACTAAACACCATGTGCCCCGTAAGTGCCGCCTGGATTGCCAGCCCAGCGGTTTCACCGTCACGAACCTCACCTACCATGATGATATTCGGGTCCTGACGGAGGAGGGCGCGAAGGCCGCTGGCGTAGGTCATGCCTGCTTTGACATTTGTCTGGGTTTGGTTAACACCCGGAATCTTATATTCAACCGGGTCTTCAAGTGTCGAGATGTTCACATTTGGACTATTAAGAAGTGTCAAAATACTGAAAAGACTAGTCGACTTACCTGAACCGGTTGGCCCGGTCATGAGGACAATACCGTTTGGCTCGTGAATTTCACGGGTAATGTCTTCAAGCGCCTTACCCCAGTATCCAAGTTGCTCGAGGGTGACGGCTTGGTTTGACTCGTCGAGAATACGCATCACGATCTTTTCACCATCGGCAATCGGCAGGGTGCTGACACGAAGTGCATACTGCCTTGAGTTGAAGCTTGTCTTAAAACGGCCGTCCTGAGGAACGCGGCGTTCGTCAATCTTGAGGTTCGCGAGAATCTTAATACGGCTAATGAGCGCACCCATAACACTTTTTGGAAGGCGGTTGACTTCTTTGAGCATACCGTCAATGCGGTAGCGCACCTGGACAAACTCTTCGCGAGGCTCGATGTGAATATCGCTGGCGTGTGAGCGAATCGCGTATTCCAAAAGGAGGTTTACGGTTTGAGCAATTGGTGAGTCTTCTGAGATATCCTCGTTGTTTGCGGCGGCATTGGCGGCGGCTTCAGTATCTTCGGCGGTTCGCTGAACTTCAATAACTTTAGTAAGCTCTTTGTTGACGTCACCGCGGTAGAGGTCCATGACTGAAAGGATGTTGTCGCGCGTTGCGATATAGATACTCGAGTTGGTGCCGATTTCTTTTTGGATAAAGTTAACTGCCTGAACGTCGTCCGGGTCTTCCATCGCGAGGTGATGCACACCTTCTTCGTCAATCTTGAAAAGTACGGCCATGTACTGACGCGACACGCGTTCCGGGATTTTGTTGAGGACTTCTTTGTCGACATTTCGAGGATCGATTTCGACGTAAGGAATTCCGGTCTCTTCGGCGAACGCTTTTACGATGGTACGCTCGTCGGCAATGCGTCGGTCGAGTACGAGATCTTGAAGTGGGCGCTTTGAAGTTGCCGCCTCTTCTTTCAAGGTAGCTAACTGCTCAGGAGTTACAAGTTGTGCCCGCCCAAGCAACGTTTCCAGAATACTATCGGAAATGCGCATAATGGTTATGCTCCATTGTAAAGGAATGACCTCAAAAGTGCCAGTGAATTGCGTGATATAATCGTAGGGATGATTATAGAGGTCGCGAGCGAACTTGAAACAAAAGAACTTGGCAAGAAAATTGCCGTGGGCTTAAAAGGCGGCGAAGTATTTCAGCTTGTGGGTGATGTGGGCGCGGGAAAGACTACTTTTGTAAAAGGACTTGCGGCGGGCCTTGGTGTTGATGACGATGTGCAGAGTCCAAGCTTTACGATTAGTCGTATGTATGATGCGCGCGACGGCCTGCAACTTGCGCACTACGATTTCTACCGCCTTAATGATCCTGGAATCATGGCCAACGAACTAGAAGAAATGATGAACGATCCAACTACCATTACGGTTATTGAATGGGCTGATATCGTTGAAGGGGTTCTTCCCGAAGGGCACTACACGCTGCGCTTTAGCGCCCCAACAGAAACCACTCGTCACATCGAAGTATCAGACACATTGGAGATTTCAGAATGATTTTATTTTTAGACACCTCAACGCCCGTATGCAAGCTTTCTTTCGCTGATGGTGACTGGCGTTACGAGGCAACCTGGGAGTCTGGTCGTGGGCTCGCGAAGGGTCTACTTGAATACCTGGAAACCGAACTTTCATCTCAGGGTAAAAGCTGGAGTGATGTCACAGGGCTCGCGATCTATAAAGGCCCGGGTAGTTTCACGGGTCTTCGAATTGGTATTACTGTCATGAACACTCTTGCGGATGCAAACCGATGGCCAATCGTAGGTACGACGGGTGATGACTGGCAATTGGTAGCGGCGAAGCGACTTGAAGTGGGTGAAACCGACGGCATTGTCATGCCTGAATATGGCGGCGAAGCGAATATCACGACACCTCGAAAATAGTGTCTATTTAGGATTGCCAAGCACTATTTTTTAGCGCACAATAAGGATAAGTCCAACGACCTTTTGAGAGAGGGACTTTTTGAACAATTTTTGAACAATTCTAGAGAGCTTGTGATTACATTTTAGCCAAGACGAACACTTGGCCGGGTTCTTCTAGAGGAAGGAAACAACATGGTAGAGGGAATTATTGCCGCACTCATCGGGGTACTTGCTGGTGTGGGCGGGACTATTACCTATGAGCATCAACGACGCACTGGTGGCAAACATAAGGCCGACCAGCTTATTGCGGATGCAAAAACAAAGGCGAGTGATATCGTCTTGAAGGCGAAAGACGAAGCGTTGAAGCTTGCAGATGACGCCAAAAAAGAAGAAAATGACCGCCGTAAAAGCTGGGATAAGACGGAGAGTCGCCTTGCAGAACGCGAAACAAATCTTGATAAAAAGCTCGACGAGCTCGACAAGCGCGGTGAGGCACTTCGTGCCCAAGAAGACGAAGTCGAAAGTCTAAAGAACGAGATTCGCGACATTCGTGTGCGCCAACAAGAAAAGCTTGAAAAGATTGCTGGCCTGAAGAAAAAGGAAGCATCTGAAAAGCTGATGGAAATGACCGAGCGCGACATTAGGCAAGACCTTACTGGCCTCGTTGCGAAGCTTCAAAATGAAGCAAAAGATACTGCCGAAGAGCAGGCGCAACTTATTTTGGTGTCGGCGATGGAGCGTATGAGTTCTGAAGTAACTGCAGAACGAACCGTCACCGCAATCAAGCTGACCGACGACGAAATGAAGGGTCGCATTATTGGTAAAGAAGGCCGCAATATTCAAGCATTGCAGCGTGCAACGGGCGTCGACATTTTAGTAGATGACACTCCTGGAATGATTATTCTTTCAAGCTTTGATCCGTTGCGCCGACAGGTTGCAAGGTTGAGCCTTGAAATGCTCATGAAAGACGGTCGTATTCACCCGGGTCGCATTGAAGAAGTGGTTGCAAAAGCCGAGAAGGAAATCGAAAAAGAAGTCCTTCGTGCCGGTGAAGATGCGGCGCGTGAAGTGGGCGTGATTGGTATTCCAAAAGAAATGCTACACCTACTTGGTGAGCTGAAGTTCCGTACAAGTTATGGGCAAAACGTGTTGCTTCACAGTACTGAAATGGCACACATGGCAGGGCTTATCGCCGAAGAAATCGGAGCCGATACGCGTATTGCGAAGACTGCCACATTGCTTCACGACGTGGGCAAGGCGGTGACTCACAAGGTTGAGGGGAAGCACCACCATATTGGTGCTGAACTTGCGCGCAAGTACGGTATGAGTGACGAAATTGTCCATGCAATCGAAGCGCACCATGATGATGTCGAAGCAACGACCGTTGAAGCACTTGTAGTCCGAGTGTGTGATGCACTTTCTGCGGCACGCCCAGGCGCTCGCAATATTAGTGCTGAGAACTTTGCTGAACGTATGCGTGAACTTGAAAACGTTGCCAAGAGCTTTAAGGGAATCGACAAGGCCTACGCAATTAGCGCTGGTCGTGAAGTGCGCGTGATTGTGCGCCCTGAAAATGTCGACGATCTTTCTGCGATTAAACTTGCCCGCGAGATTGCGAACAAGGTTGAAAGCACCATGCAGTACCCAGGTACGATTAAGGTGAATGTGATTCGCGAAACTCGTGCAATTGAGTTTGCAAAATAGTTGAAGTCGATACATTAAAATAGGCAGCTGAGTGCTGCCTATTTTAATGTATCGAATACTTTTACTAATTAGGAAGTGAAATAGTGACGGTGAGTGCACGATGGTCGGATAGGCCGTCTGGTGATACTGCTATTGAAGTAATTTCATATTCTTTTGGAACAAGGGCGTAGTCAACGCGTTTTGGTCCGTGTTTAGGGCCTTCGTACCAAACTGGGTACGTGACATAAGGCACGTCGGACGTCGAATTGTAATCTTCGCCCCATATATCTTCTAGGTCCTCAAGTCTTACGTGATTAAAGTCACCAATAATAATACGTTTTTCACCGCGGGCTTTAATGAGGTTTATTGTCTCTTGAATATGCGCAGTAGCAAAGTCGACGTAGTCGGTAATAGAGAAGTGAACATTGGCAATTTTCAGCATCCCGCCGTCTGGCAGCTGAACGTCAATAAACTGAACAATACGGTTGTGCGCGTCACCCTCGGCTTGCTTCAAAACGACGGTATCCGTTTTAGTGACGGTCAGCTTGGAAAGTGTCGCTAACCCCTCGCGATACACGGGGTATTTTCGACCAACTTGGAGCCGTGTAATTGAGCTTGCCTCAAATGGATAGTTAAGCTGCTGATTAAGAAGCTGAGCTGGATTAAAGGGCGAAATTTCTGGAAGGTAGACAATTTCTTGAAAACAAATAATGTCCGGTTTGGTTTCATTTACATAGCGAACTACATTGGGCACTCGCTTTTCCCAGGTATCGGATGTGCCCCAAGACTCGAAGCCTTGAAGATTGAGTGTAGTGAGTGTGATGTTCATGTTAAAGGCTTACCCCGATTAAGTGACCGATCGCATAAGTAATCACCATTGCTCCAATGCCCCAGACGACAATTCGCAGGGCTGCGCGAAGTTTGCTCGCTTGACCAGCGCGGGCGCTCAGTGTCCCTGCAAGAATTAAGCTAAGGAGTACGGCAAAAGCCGTTACAGGCACGCGCCATGCGTCAGGTGCGAAGGCAATTGCGGCAAGTGGAATGATTGCACCCGCAGTAAACGAAAGCGCAGAGGCGATGGTCGCTGACCATGGGTTACTAATGTCATCTGGGTCGATGCCTGATTCTTTTTCAAGCTCACGGTTCAAGAATCCCTTTTCTTTTAGCTCACTCGCGACGAGTTGGGCAGTTTTCTTTGAGAGGCCCTTGGCTTGGTAGATTTCAACGAGCTCTTTGGTAATCGAATCAGGATTCTTGCTGATATGTGTGCGGCGCTGCGTCAAGAAGGCCTTTTCGCTATCGCGTTGGCTACTCACGGAAACGTACTCGCCAGCTGCCATTGAGATTGCGCCCGCGACAAGCCCGGCAAATCCGGCAATAAGGATTGTTTCCTTTGATGCGGCCGCACCAGCGACACCCAGGACGATACCTGCAGTCGAGACGATGCCGTCGTTGGCGCCAAGTACTGCCGCGCGGAGTTTATTGAGGTCGTTTGATGAGGTTGCGATGTGTTCGGTTTTTTCGGTCATATGAATAATTATAGCGTGAAAAAAGAAAGAACACCCGTGAAGGTGTTCTTGAACCATCAAATTGGTCGGGGTGAAAGGGCTCAAACCTTCGACCTCTCGGTCCCAAACCGAGCGCGCTATCAACTGCGCCACACCCCGATGGTGTGATGGTCGCTACCGTGGTGGCAACTAGGGTAGTATACAACACTTTTACAGAGAATACTAGACTCTCGGCCTCTGCTAAGCCATGCTTCAGCAAATTATGAGAGGATTGCCCTAACGAAGCCATTCGCGGTATGATGAGACCAATCTATGAAAAAAATATTTACCTCTATTTCGACTTATATTAAAAAACATCCAAAAATCGATATCGCCATACTCGTGACGGGATTGGTCATTTTTGCGACAATCGCGCTTATTAATGCGCCGCGTGCTTCTATTTGGTTCGATGAAGCCTTTAGCACCTATATCGCACAGTTTAGCTTTTTGGATATCGCACGGTATACCGCATCTGACGTACACCCACCCCTGTATTATTGGGCTCTGAAGGCTTGGTCTGAGTTATTTGGTACAACTGAACTTGCGTATCGATCGCTCAGCATCTTGTTTGGCGCAGCTGCGATTAGTACTGCATTTGTACTTGCGCGCAAGTTTTTTGGCCGCAAGGTTGCCTGGCTTTCGCTGCTTTTTCTCGTCATTTCGCCGATGCTCATTCGCTATAGCGACGAAGCGCGCATGTATACGATGGCAGCATTCATTGTAATGCTTGCGACGTACTTCATGGTGAAGGCGACCGAAACGAACAAAACGAAGTACTGGATTTGGTACGGAGTGATGGTGTCGCTTGGTATGTGGACGCATTATTTCACGGCTTTCGCATGGCTCGCACATTGGGCGTGGCGCGCGACGCAAACCTGGCGTAAAGGCAATAAGCTCAAAGAATTTTGGAAAAAGTTCTTTAGTAAGCAGTGGATTATTACCTACAGCGTTGCGGTTGGGCTGTTCTTGCCGTGGTTACCGTTCATGGCGTTTCAAGTCGGCGTAGTGCAGTCGGGCTTTTGGATCGGTCCTGTTGGTGTCGATACGCCCGTGAACTACATGACCAACTATTTCTATTACCTCGAGCATAACCAGGCGACGAGTTGGTTGGCGGTCGCACTTATCTTTATTTTTGTCGTCACACTTGCGGCGGCGCCAAAAGCCTATAAGGCGCTCAAATCACAAGAAAAGAAGTGGTTCCTGCTTGTTGCTTCGATGGCGTTTGTTCCGCCGATCCTTCTGTTTATCATGTCGCTGCCCCCACTTCGTTCAACCTTCGTAGAGCGCTACATGGTGCCTGCGATTGTCGCACTTTCGATCTTTATGGCACTTGTATTGCTGAAGGGTCTTAAGGATTGGAAGCCGTTCTGGCGCGCTGTTCCGGTTGTGCTGATTGTAGTAATGATGATTTTTGGCATTACGAATGTCTACAAGTATGGCAACTTTAACAAAAATACAAATACGCACATTCTGACACGCCAAGCGGTGCAGGCAGCGCAGGAAGCGTCGCCAGCTGGTACCCCGATTGTCGCAAAATCTCCGTGGGTATTTTATGAAGCAATTCCTTACGCAACTGATGAGCATCCGATTTACTTTATCGACGAAACAACCGACTACATTTACGGATCACTTGATATGTTGAAGTTCAACGACCAGCACAAGATTAAAGATATGGATGCGTTTGAAAAAGACAACCCAGTCATTTGGTATCTCGATAATACGCAAGATGAGGACGTGTCACCACTTGACGATTCATGGGTGAAAATGAAGACGGTCGGAGCGTACGACGAGCTCACGAAAAAGACTTCTTACAAGGCAACCGAGTACCGCGTTAGCGGGGAATAATCTTCATCAAGAACTTCGTTTGCACGGCCAAGTACACGAGTCCAAGCGCGATAAGTGAAGCGAGTAAGTTGAGAGCAAGGCTATAGAAGCCTGGTGGCGCAACAATAAGATGCGCAAAGAAAATGACGAATGCCGAAATGGTATAGACGTAGAGTGAATTCATACCGAATGTTAAGAGCAGCCAGCCAAACTTAGCGATAATCCAGGCCTCGAAACGTCGGAATAGGAAGAAGAGGCCCCAGAACCAAATCGTTCCAAGCAGAATGCGCTCGATAGGCAGGCGATCCTTATTGAACCCTTGCTCGACAACGTGGTGAATAGCATCAAGCTGTGGCCCAATTGCGCCACCAAGTTCGTGGCCAAATACGAGCACAAATGAACTAATGAGGGTAACGATAAAGGTGGCCGCAAATGACCATCCAACAATTTTGCGCGTTTTAAGCGCAAGCGACCGCCACGTTTTGAGGATTGCTTCCCAGTAGAATCCTATAATAAAGCCTGCGAAGAAGATAAGCTGCCAGCTAAATGGTTGTGCAATGACAGGGTTTTCTGGCAGGTGAGGGTAGAGTGCCCAAAGCGCAATGCTGATACCGGCAAGAATATACCACCAGCCTTTTCGCAGCAGCCATAGTGCGAATGGTGCGAAGAAGATGAAAATTGCATAAAGGCGGAGGAAGTCAGCCCAACCATAGGTGTAGCTAAGGTTGATAGTGTGCCAAAGAAGTTCCCACCAGTTTGACCAATTGGCATAGATACCGTACTTGAGACCTTCGTTGCCAAGGAATAGTTGCCCGACAAAGGTGAAGAGGAGCGTAAGGATGATGCTGGTAAGGTAAAGTTGGAATGCGCGCTTCCAGAGGAGCTTTGCGCCTGTCATGAATGGAAGGTGAATGAGCTTGCGCCCGCGCACAATCCCAAGCACAATCCCTGATACGACAAAGAATCCTTCGGCGGTCGAGGCGTAGAGCATGCCGCGGCCCGTAAAGAAGTCGAGGCCACTTGGATAGAACTGCAGGTGGTTAAAAAGGATGACACATAAAAAGTAGCCACGGAGTAAATCGAACGTAAGAATTCGTTCGGATTTTTCTTTTTTCACAACCTTCGACAATTTAGACATTGTTAGCTATTATACCAATTCAAAATTTAGCTTATACTGAAATATATGAAGAATGTTCCGTATGAGGCACCGGAGTTTTCGTTACGAGATGGGAGCGGCGTATCTCACTCTCTTGCTGACTACCGTGGGAAATGGGTTATTTTATACTTTTATCCAAAGGACGATACGCCAGGCTGTACGGTTGAGGCGTGTAGCCTACGCGATGCGCGCGACACCTTGGCTGAGATGGGCGCCGAAATTATTGGCGTGAGCCGTGATGAGCCAAATAGCCACGAGAAGTTTAAGCAAAAGCACTCACTTAACTTCACGCTTCTCACCGACGCCGATGCAAAGGTCATTAACGACTACGGCGCGTGGGGCAAGAAAATGTTTGGCAAAGAGGGTATTCTGCGTAAAACCTTTATCATCAACCCCGATGGTCAAGTGGTAAAAGTGTATGGACGGGTAACTCCAATGGGGCATGGTGACGCGGTAATCGAGGAGCTGAAAACGCTACAATCAGCATGAAATACGTCGTTGCAGTCAGTGGTGGGGTTGATTCAATGGTGCTTTTGGACATGATGGTTCGGGCGGGCGCGGGCGAGTTAATTGTGGCGCACTTTGATCATGGAATTCGATCTGACTCTCATCTTGACGCGGCATTTGTAAAAGAAGTTGCCGCGGGGCACGGGCTTATCTATGAAAGTCGTAGGGAAGTGTTGGGTGCCTCTGCAAGTGAAGCGCTTGCACGCGAGCGTCGTTACGCTTTTTTGCGGCACGTTGCAAAAAAGCATGACGCCCAGCTTGTTACCGCACATCACCTTGATGACCTTGTAGAGACGGTTGCAATTAATATGACCCGCGGTACCGGCTGGCGAGGGCTCGCAGTGCTCGACTCTGATGTAACTCGTCCGCTGATTGACATGGAAAAGTCCGCATTAATTAGGTATGCCGAAGCGCGCAATATTACGTGGCGCGAAGATTCGACCAATGCAAGCGCCGCCTATCTTCGTAATCGACTTCGTCAAAAAGCCCCAATCTTGTCGTTAGATGAAAAGCGCGAGCTACGGGCACTTCATGCACACCAAAAGGCGCTGCGCCAAGAGATACGGGCCGAGGCAAAGCGCCTTGTAGGGGAGGGTCCTTGGTATAGTCGCTACTTCTTTACGCATGTGCAGCCACAAGTTGCAATGGAGTGTTTGCGAGAGCTCACGAGCGGTGAGCTTACAAGGCCTCAGCTTGCTCGTGTACTTCATGCAATCAAAGTTGCAAAACCGAACACTACATTTGAGGCCGGACAGGGCGTAAAGCTCTATTTCAGCACTCGCCAATTCAGCCTCTAGCTGCTAAAATTATAGAGATATACCTAGGTTTCTTGAAAACGCCCGAAAGGAATAATTAGTTTTTTATGGCTTCAACTGCACCGTCACCAAAGAAAAAACCAAGTACCATCCTGCGCATCACCCTATTTTGGGCTGTTGTCGTATTTGGTGCGCTCATTGTGTATGCCCTTACAGGCAACCACGAAAACCTTAAACAAGTGCCAATCTCTGATGTTATCACCCAGGCAAATAAGGGTGAGGTTACAAAGATCGTTGTTGAGGGTAACCAACTCACCATCACTCCAAAGGGTAGCGACAAAGCGACCCAGACTTCTGTCAAAGATAGCTCAAGCTCACTTCAAGAGCAGGGCCTCAACGCAGACGCCCCTGTAACTGTCGAGTATAAAACGCCATCAGCGACTGGTGACATTCTCTGGAATCTCGCGATTATTATCGTGCCAGTGGTGCTTATTGCGGTGTTCTTCCTGTTTATGATGCGTCAGGCGCAAGGTCAAAATAACCAAGCCATGGGCTTCGGTAAGTCGAAGGCAATCCTTTATGGTGACGACAAGAAGAAGGTGGTCTTTAGCGATATCGCAGGTAACGACGCAGCGAAGCAAGACCTCGAAGAAGTTGTTGACTTCCTCAAGCACCCTAAAAAGTATGAAGCGCTTGGTGCAAAGATTCCTAAGGGCGTGCTACTTGTGGGTAGCCCAGGTACTGGTAAGACAATGCTTGCGCGTGCTGTTGCAGGTGAGGCGAACGTACCATTCTTTAGTATCTCTGGTTCAGAATTCGTTGAAATGTTTGTGGGTGTAGGTGCATCTCGTGTGCGCGACCTCTTTGCAAAGGCGAAGAAGAATGCCCCTGCGATTATCTTCATCGATGAAATTGACGCAGTGGGACGTCGCCGCGGTAGTGGTATGGGTGGTGGTCACGACGAACGTGAACAAACCCTTAACCAGATCCTTGTGGAGATGGATGGATTTGATAACGGCTCAAACGTGATCGTATTGGCGGCAACTAACCGTGCCGATGTGCTTGACCCTGCGCTTCTTCGCCCAGGTCGTTTCGACCGCCGCACAAACATTACACTTCCAGAGCGTAAAGACCGCGAAGCTATTTTGAAGGTTCACTTCAAAAACAAGCCAGCCGAAGAAAATGTAAATATTGACGCACTTGCCGCAAAGACCGCCGGATCATCTGGTGCAGACCTTGCAAACATCGCCAACGAGGCTGCAATTATTGCCGCACGCCGAAGCAGCAAGAAAATTTCAAACGCCGACATTACTGAGGCATTTGAAAAGGTTGCGATTGGTCCAGAGCGTAAGGCGAAGGTCATGAATGAAGACGAAAAGCGCATGACTGCGTACCACGAAGCGGGTCACGCACTTGTTGGTCACGTCGCACCAGACAGCGACCCTGTCCACAAGGTGACGATCATCCCTCGTGGTGGTACGGGTGGTGTGACATGGTTCCTTCCTCCTGAAGATCGAAACTACACCAGTGTGATTGAATTCAAGGATATCCTTGCCCGCGCACTCGGTGGTCGTATTGCTGAAAAGATTATTTACGGTGATGACCGCGTGACAACTGGCGCTGGATCGGACCTTCGCAAAGCAACTGAAATCGCTCGCGACATGGTGATTGAACAAGGTATGGGTACGAAGCTTCGCGACCAAGTCTTCCACGAAGATAACGGTGGCATGGTGTTTGATAAAATCACTCACGAACGCCCATACAGTGACGACACTGCGCGTGAAATTGACACCGAAGTTGCTGAGCTCATCAAAGAAGCTAGTCAGCGTGCGGAAGCGATCCTTAAGGCTAACCGTAAGAGCCTCGATGCCCTTGCCGAAGAGCTTGTGAAGAAAGAAACGATCGAAGAAACTGAAGTGGCTGAAATCTTGAAGGATGCAAAACTTCCAAAGGAGGCCGCACTCTACTAATCCGAGGCGCCGGCGAATCGTTTAATGATAAATTTTCGCGCTACCATCTCGAAAGCTAACAAAAAGTTGCCGCTCAAGCTAGCGGCGACTTTGCTTGCTGGTGCGTCGCTTGCTGGAAGTTTGCTTGGGCTTCTTCGTGACCGTTTGCTCAACGGTATGTACTACGATACCTACAAGATGGGTCTCGACGCATATACAGTTGCGTTTACGATTCCGGACTTCATGTTCTTCATTCTGGTGTCGGGTGCGCTGAGTGTGACGCTCATTCCAGTACTTAACCAGCGCCTTGCAACCGGAAATAAAAAATCTGCTTGGGAACTTACTACAAGTCTCTTGAACCTTCTTGCAATCGTGACACTCATCACGAGTGTGCTGATTATCATCTTTGCCGACCCATTGGTTCGCTACGTGGTTGGTCCCGGTCTTCCTGAATCTGGACAAGCATTGGCTGTGAGTATGATGCGCGTTATCGCCATTAATCCGTTCTTGTTTGCAATTGCGGCGGTGTTTGCCAGTATGCAACAGGCAGTGGGGCGCTTTGCGTTCTTCGCGCTCGCGCCGGTGCTTTATAACATCGGAATTATTATTGGTGCACTGTTCTTCACAAACGGCATTAACATCTTTGGCGTACAGATTTTCGAAGGCGGTATTATGGGTGTCGCACTTGGTGTGGTGCTTGGGTCAATCCTGCAGCTTCTTGTGAGTAGTCTTGGGCTTTTGGGTATGGGCTACGATTACCGGTTCAAGATTTATTGGAAGAATAAAGGCTTTCACCAAGTACTTCGCTTGCTTCCACCTCGTTCGCTGGACCAAGGTATCGACTACGTGAATGGGCTCGTTGAGACAAACCTCGCTTCGCGTATGGCAGCCGGGAGTGTGCGCGCCTATCAGCAGGCAACAACACTTTCGTTCGTGCCGATTAATCTTATTGGTGTCGCAATTAGTACGGCCGCCTTCCCAAAGATGACCGAACGCTTGGGGCAGGGAAGGCCAGACCTCTTCAGAAAGGAACTTCAGGCGGTGCTGCGTGTGATTATTTGGCTTACGCTTCCGGTTACGGTGATTGCCATTTTCTGTCGTGGGTATCTGGTGCACTTTATTAAGCCGGGTGGTGACCCGTATATGGCGGGTATCTTGGGCGTACTTGCGCTGACGATTCTCTTCCGCTCGATTTACTTTATTTCTGCGCGAAGTTTTTATGCGCAACAAGATACCAAAACGCCGCTCTACATTTCACTATTTACGATCAGCCTTAATATCGTGCTTGCGATTTGGTTCTCGATGGGGCTTGGTTGGGGTGTCTACGGGCTGGCCTATGCGGCAGTGATTGTATCGGCGGTCGAGGTCGCGATTTTGTTTGTATTAATGGCGCGCCGTATCGAAGGGCTATTTGACGGAGCATTTATTCACGCAGCCGGCCGCATGGTGAGCGCCGCTGGATTTACCGCAATTATCACCTACATTCTTGTAGCGTTTATGCCACTTGGCGCTGAAGATGTGTTCTTCTCGGCCTTCTTAAAGTTTGCGCTTATCGTTGCGATTAGCGCAGTAGTCTATATACTAGTATGTCGTATCTTTAAACTTGAAGAGGTGCAGCCAATTATTAGCCGCGTACAAAAGATATTATTTAAACAACCCCAAGTAAAATCATGACCCAAGACCATATTCGCAATTTCTGTATCATCGCCCACATCGACCACGGTAAGTCGACGCTTGCTGACCGTATGCTTGAATTGACGGGTACGGTTGAAAAGCGTGATATGAAATCGCAGCTCCTCGACAGCATGGATCTTGAGCGCGAAAAGGGGATTACGATTAAGCTCGCCCCGGTGCGCATGAGCTACAAGGGCCATGAGCTTAACCTTATCGATACCCCTGGGCACGTTGACTTTAGCTACGAAGTATCGCGAAGTCTTCAGGCTTGTGAAGGTGCAATCCTTGTGGTTGATGCATCACAAGGTATTCAGGCGCAAACACTTGCGAACGTGTACTTGGCGATGGCAGCTGACCTTAAGATTATTCCGGTTCTTAATAAAATTGACCTGCCTGCCGCTGACGTGCCGAAGGTAAGCGCAGAAGTAATTAACCTTCTTGGCTGTAAGCAAGAAGATATTATTCAAATTAGTGCCAAGACAGGCATGGGTGTGACTGATGTCCTTGACGCAGTGGTTGAGCAAATTAATCCACCGGCCGGAAAGTCAGCGGATGCAACCCGTGCACTTATTTTCGATAGCTACTTCGATGATTACCGCGGCGTTATTTTGTACGTGCGTGACTTTGACGGCGAAATTAAAAAGGGTGACACGATTGAGATGATGGCGACCGGCGCATCGGGATTGGCACTTGAAGTAGGCTCACTCAGCCCAAGCATGAAGCCGAGTGATAGCTTGAAAACCGGCGAAATTGGCTATATTGTCACTAACCTTCGCACTACCCGTGAAGCACGCGTGGGTGACACCATTACGGTAAAGCGTTCGCACGCCACTGAACCACTTCCTGGATACAAGCTGGTGAAGCCTTTTGTCTATGCTGGCTTCTTCCCAGTAAGTAACGACGACTACCAGGATCTTAAGGATGCGATTGAAAAGCTCAGTATGAGCGACTCGGCGCTGCAGTTTGAGCCTGAAAACTCACCGGTGCTTGGGTTTGGTGTGCGTATTGGATTTTTGGGTCTACTCCACCTTGATATTATTCGCGAGCGACTTGAACGTGAGTACGACCTCGACCTCGTGGTGACGAACCCGTCGACCGACTACCAGGTATCACTGAGCAACGGTGAAGAGCTCGATATTAAGAGCGCAAGCCATCTTCCTGATGTAAGTAAGGTAACTGAAATTCGTGAACCATGGATTAAGGGTGAAATTGTCGTACCGCAAGAATATATCGGTCCGGTGATTCAACTTATCGTTTCAAAGCGTGGCCGCCAATCGAACTTAAGTTATATCGACGAGCGCGCACTCGTCAGCTTCGACGCGCCACTTGCAAACCTTCTTACTGACTTTTACGACCAACTGAAGTCCATCACCAGTGGCTACGGCTCCTTCAATTATGAACTAGATACTTACCGCGCCGAAGACCTTGTGCGAGTTGATTTCTATGTATCGGGTGAAATGGTCGATGCACTCAGTGTGATGGCACACCGTTCTGAATCACAAAGCTTGGGACGAGAAATGGTGAAGAAACTTAAGGAAGTTATTCCACGCCAAAGCTTCCAAGTGTCACTCCAGGCGGGTATTGGGGGTAAGTTTATCGCTCGTGAAGACATTAGTGCGTATCGAAAAGACGTGACCGGCTACCTATATGGCGGTGACGTTTCGCGAAAGAAAAAGCTCCTCGCCAAGCAGGCAAAGGGTAAAAAACGCATGAAGCGATTTGGTAAAGTGGACATCCCTTCTGAAGCCTTCATGGTGATGTTGAAGCGCGACTAGTGTACAATGCGTATATGAATTTAGCCGAAGCCGTCGAAAACTACAAAGCACCAAGCAGCGCGCGTAAGCTCGTTGCCGAACACCCGCCACTTGGTATTGCGGGACCCACTGGTTCTGGCAAGGGTACAATCTCTGAGTATCTTATGCAATCAAAGTATGCGGCGACCGTTTCTGATACCACGCGCAATAAGCGCCCCCACAATAATGGGCTTGAAGTAAACGGCGTCCACTACTGGTTTATCAGCGAAGAGACTGCCGCGAAGAAGCTCGCGAATGGTGAGTACATTGAAGCGAAGTGGGTGCACGGCACAACTCTATACGGTACGAGTGTAGAGGCGTATGAGCGTGTTGTGGCTGCGGGCCGCACGCCGCTGCTTGAAATTGATGTACAGGGAATGGAAGACTTAATGGAAGATTTTCCTACGTTTGAGCCAATCTTGCTGCTCCCTCCGGATTTTGAAACGTGGCAGGAGCGCCTTGACGGTCGCGGCGACATGGATCTTGAGCAAAAGATTCGTCGCTTCGGAACTGCGCTTATTGAATTTAGCAAACCATTCGAGAATGCTCGCTTCCACCCAGTAGTGAATCACGAAGTAGTTGATACTGCGAAAGTGATTGAATCTGGTGAGTACCGCACTGTCGAATACCGCGAAGAGGCGCTAAGGGTAGCGACTGAACTTCGCGACGCAACACGCGCCTTCCTTGATGCGCATCAAGCAAACTAGCACTCATTGACACAGAGTGCCAATATCCCGTACAATAAAGGCATGACCGAGCGACAACGACTCATCCTCGCGGCAATTATCGAGCAGCACGCCGAAATTGCCGCACCAGTTGGTAGTGTCACACTAGCCAAGTTATTTGGTGTTTCAAGCGCGACAATTCGTAGCGAAATGGCCAAGCTTGAAGAGATGGGCTTTATCGTGCAGCCACACACCAGTGCGGGTCGCATTCCAACCGACGCGGGCTACCGTTTCTACGTAAATAGCCTTAATGAAGCACAGGCGGAGCAGCCGCAACTTCTCGATCGCAGTGCGAGGGCGATTGAGGCGCGCGTATCGACCCATGGTGACCGCGCTGACCGTGCGATTCGTAGCGCTGTCGATAGTCTTGTTGAGCTAACGCAAAACCTCGGCATCGCAACAATTGGCGACGAGCTCTATCTAAGTGGTATGGGCAACCTATTCTCGCAACCTGAGTTTATGCAAGGTGAGCACGCCCAGCAAGTCGCGCGCCTACTTGATAACCTTGAGCCTTGGCTTCGTGAGGCGCGTCCAAATGAACCACTAAATGTGTATATTGGTGCGGAAAATCCAATTGGTAAATCAAGTGGAGCAACCTTAATTATCAGTAAGTTTCGTTCGCCGTACAGCGACAACAGTTATATTGGAGTACTTGGTCCAACGCGCCAGAGTTACGCAAAAGTAATGCGACTCGTGCGTCATACCGGCGCAATGTTAGAGGAGATTTTATAGATGGCAAAAAAAGATGATATTCAAAACGAGTTTGAACAACAACTGGGTGAATTAACGCTCGACCTGCAGCGCACACGTGCTGATTTTGAAAACTATCGCAAGCGCGTGGACGCTGAAAAGGCTGCTGCTCGCGAATCAGGACAGGCGAGTGCAATTCTTAAGCTTCTTCCTGTCATCGATAATATTGAACGCGCCGTTGCTTACACGCCCGAAGATATTAAAGATCACAAATGGGTGCAGGGTGTCTCTAGTTTAGTTAAAAATCTCGAGAAGTCACTCGAAAGCCTAAACCTTGCGCGCATTGATGCGAAGGCCGGCACTGAATTTAACCCAGAGCTGCACGAAGCAATTCAGTTTGACGAAGAGGCAACTGGCGAAAAAGAAGTTGTTGAAGATGAGCTTCAAGCCGGCTATACACTTAACGGTCATGTGATTCGACACGCGATGGTAAAAGTTACCAGGCAATAAATAATATCCGCCCATCGAGGCGGATATTTAATAATAACGGGTTGGGTGCGCAGAGAGGAATGAAGATTCCGCTCTGCGCACCCGGGTTGATGGGTGATTCAGGCGGCCTCGAGGTCCACATGGAACGTGATGGACGGGCCATCGACACAGGAGTGAGACTCCAGGCCGTTGATGCGCGCGATGCGCAGCTCCTTGATGCGACGAATCGCACGTTCGAGTTCCGACTTGGTGAGTACCGCGTCTTCCTTGAACTTGATCGTGGAGACAAGGTACCCGTCCTTCTTGTAGGCACGCTCGAGCGGGCTTCCTTCCGGAAGAATCGCAAAGCGTACCTGACCACGGCGCCGGATGAGCCCGAACAGGAGCGGCCGAAGGTGCGCGTACGCCTTCTCGACGTCCGCACGAAACCCGTGAAGCAACTCGTGGACGTCACCCTCGAACATACAGGGCTCGACGGTATCGACGAGGCCGTGGGTTCGACTGGTCTGCTCACCAGTGATGGTGCACTGCGTGGACACTATTCATTCCTCTCTGCAAATTGGGAAACTCACACCGACGGTGCGAGTCACTACTTATTGGGCATGTCATCGAAGTGGATAGGCTGTAATCCTATAAGTCGAGAGTAATAATAGTCCTGTTTACGCAAAAAATCAATACATTGTGCGCAGTTGTAACTACAGGGGTAGCTCGTCGTACGAGGGCGGGGAGGTGTATAATAAGAGGGTACTAATTAATAGGGAGGTACGAAACCCATGTCAATCAGCATGAAAAAACAGGCTTTTCGTATTGGAACAGCATTTGTGTTTGCAGTTGCAACACTTACATCCGTAGTCGCATTCAGCGGTAATAATGCATCGGCCGCAAGTACGCGTATAGAGCTCATTAATAAGTGTGCAAGCGGAAATTATACGTCCGTATCTTGGGGGAGCGGTGGTTTTGGCTTGACCGTTTCTGCAAACAGCATTTACTCGAGGACTATCCCTCAATATCAGACCATCAAGGTTCGTTCTGATATGTATCGCCATAATGGAAGTTTTTACACTCCATATGCAGGCACGTATCGCTGGGTTGTGTGCGGATAAAGTCAGTAATCTAAAATTCTTAATTAGCACTCTTGACATGAGAGTGCTAATTTATTTATACTAAGGGTACTTGGCAATCTCAGCCCGAGAGTGCTAAAATAGATGTATAAAACAATGATGTTTCTAAGTTAAATAGGAGAGTAAAGTATGGGTAAGATTATCGGAATCGACCTTGGTACAACCAACAGCGCTATGGCCTACATGGTTGCGGGTAAGCCAGAGGTTATTGCAAATGCTGAAGGCAACCGCACTACTCCAAGCGTTGTCGCTATCAATAAGTCTGGCGAACGTTTGGTTGGGCAAGTTGCACAGCGTCAACGCGTGACAAACGCAAAAAACACTATTTATGGTGTAAAACGCCTTATTGGTCGCAAGTTTAGCGACAAAGAAGTTCAAAAAGACCACGACATTATGCCGTATGAAATCGTTTCTAAGGGCGATGGAGTTGCGGTAAAGTTGGGCAACAAAGACTATACACCTGAAGAAGTATCAGCAATGATTCTTTCAAAGCTCAAAGCTGATGCGGAAGCCTTTCTGGGTGAAAAAGTCACCGAAGCTGTAATTACAGTTCCTGCGTACTTCGATGACTCACAACGTCAGGCAACTAAAGACGCCGGTAAGATTGCTGGCCTTGAAGTAAAACGTATTATTAATGAACCAACCGCGGCTGCTTTGGCCTATGGTCTTGAAAGCAAGAAGGACGAAAAGATTGCAGTCTTCGACCTCGGTGGTGGTACCTTCGACGTATCAATCCTTGAACTTGGTGACGGTGTCTTTGAAGTAAAAAGTACCAACGGCGACACTCACCTTGGTGGTGAAGACTTCGACAACCGTATCGTGAACTACTTCCTTGATGAGTTCAAGAAAGAGAACGGCATTGACCTTAAGGGTGACAATGCAGCGATGCAGCGCCTTAAGGACGAAGCTGAAAAGGCAAAGAAAGAGCTTTCAACCACGAACGAGTACGAAGTAAACCTTCCATTCATTACTGCCGATGCAGATGGTCCAAAGCACTTTGAAACCAAGCTTACTCGCGCAAAACTCGAAGAGCTCGTAAAAGATCTCATTGATGGTGTTGCAAGCCCTGTTGAAAAGGCACTCAAAGATGCCGGTCTTAAGGCAAGCGAAATCGACGAAGTAGTGCTTGTGGGCGGTATGACCCGTATGCCTGCAGTCGTTGAAAAGGTAAAGGCAATCTTCGGTAAAGACCCACTGAAGGGCGTAAACCCTGACGAAGTTGTGGCAATTGGTGCGGCGATTCAGGGTGGTGTGCTTGCAGGTGACGTAAAGGACGTGCTCCTTCTCGACGTGACTCCACTCAGCCTTGGTATCGAGACGATGGGTGGCGTGTCAACCAAGCTTATTGAACGTAACACCACTATTCCTACAAGTAAGTCTGAAACATTCTCAACTGCGGCTGATAACCAGCCACAAGTTGAAATCCACGTGCTTCAAGGTGAGCGTGAGATGGCAGCTGACAACAAGTCACTTGGTCGTTTCGTACTCGATGGCATCGCGCCGGCACCTCGCGGTGTTCCACAAATCGAAGTTACCTTTAACCTTGACGCCAACGGTATTTTGAACGTGACTGCGAAGGATAAGGGAACTGGTAAGGAGCAATCTATTACCATTCAGGGTAGCGGAAACCTAAATAAAGAAGATATCGAAAAGGCTGCGAAAGAAGCTGAAGAGCACGCTGAAGAAGACAAGAAGAAGCGTGAAGCAGTCGATACTCGCAACCAACTTGAAAACGCGATTTACCAAGCAGAAAAGATGCCTGATGAAGAGCAATTCAAGGACAAGATTTCTGATGATGACAAGAAGGTCATTAAGGATGCGGTTGAGGAAGCAAAGAAGCACAAGGACTCATCTGACAAGGAAGAGCTTGAAGCTGCCCTCAAGGCACTTAACGACGCAATCATGCCAATTGGTACAAAGCTTTACGAAGAAGCTGCCAAGGCGGGAGCTCCTGCTGAAGACGGTGATGCAGACAAAAAGTCTGACGAGCCTGTCGAAGGTGAAGTAGTCGACGAAAAGAAGTAGTCGAATCTCCACACAAAAGAACCGTCCGGAATGGGCGGTTCTTTTTGTATAATAGAAAAAGACAAGGGAGAGATGATGAGTAAGACCAAATTAACTATTGGAATTATTGCGATTATTGGTGGGCTGGTTGTGGCTGGCCTTGGATTTTTGCCTCAAAACCAGGCGCGAGAAGATGCTGCGGTGTCATGGGCGCGACTTAGTAGCGGCGCAGGTAAGCAGGTGGAGGGTAAGGTTGCCGCGGTAGAAAGTAACGCGGTGACGGAGGGTACCCGACGGAGTCGGCACATCGAAACAGTGTATTGCCCGGTCTATCACTACACGGTGAACGACAAAGAATATGAAGTGCAGTCGGTTGGAGATAACTGCAAAGAAAATAAAGATGAGGTGAAAGTAGGTTCGACGGCGCCAATTGTGTATGACCCGTTGCAACCAGAAGAGGCTTTCGTAAAAACGGACGCGACGGCCGCATTCTACGGTGACACTGGTGGATCGCAGTGGGCGGGCATTGCAGTCGGTGCGGTACTTGTGCTGCTAGGGGTGGGCGCTATTTTCACTGCCCGCCAAAGCGCTACTTCTAAACAAAAAGTTGACGAAAGCAAATAATTATATTATTTTAAGCTTATGAACAGTTTTAATTCATATCAGTTCACTATGAAGCATGTCGCAGTCAAAGGCGGCACTCTTCGCATTGACACCGATATGGCTTATCTGAACTCTTAATCACCCATCATTTTGATACAAGATAAGCCTCCAGCTCGGAGGCTTTTATCATCTAAAGATATACTCTCGCGGAACCTGGAGGCTCATCTGGTCTCGAAATACGAGGCCTATAACACTAGCCCGGACGGTCCGGCTAGGGAAAGGAGAGGATCATGGCATTTGGTCCCATTATGCGCTTCACCGTTGGTGAGTTGCAGATTGAACTTGCGCCTATGACCAAGGAGACGATATCCGAGTTCGTGAGTCTTGCTCACGGGGGCGGGCTGCAGCGCAGAAGTATTACGCGGTACATGGGTATGGACTTCGCACCGACCGCTGAAGATGAGGAGGAGTGGTTTGAGAAGACTCGCGCTGCGAAGGATTCCCTGATTTGGGGTATCTGGATTGTAGACGGTGAGAGCCGTACACTCATAGGTAATTCAGCATTAGTCGATATCGATAAGGACGGGCACTCTGGCCTTATTCGTCAGGCGACAAGCGGTTCGCTTATTTTCCGACCCGAGTTTTGGGGTAAGGGAATCGCGAGCGTTGCCCACAAGGCACGCACGTGGTACGCCTTTAACGAGCTAGGGCTTCACCGTATCAAGTCTGCGGTCATAAAGCAGAATATCGGGAGTCGTGCGGCTCTGGAGCGTTCAGGATACACCTTTGTCTACACCGAGCGCAACGAGCAGTACGCACAGGGCGAATTGCAGCACATGGATTGCCTGGAGTGTCTCAATCCTCTTGAGCTCTTTTGGTCACAATGGTGGCACGGAGACCGACCTTCAAAGACATCACTTGCCGCACGCCGATTGACGCGCGAGGTGATGGACTGGGCTGACAAGAACGTTGAGCTTGCGTAGCTCTCGTTTCCCCGTCAAGCGCATGCTTGGCGGGGTTCCCTTTATTTCGTAGGAAGTTCTAGGTAGAGCGCAGCCCACACCATGCCCGGGTCGGCGCGGTAGAACGGCGCGTAGTACCAAGAGCCATCTGGATTGGTAAGTTCGGGGTAGGTTTGGTGTCGTTCGATGAGGGCGCTGAATTGGTCGTATTGTTTTTTGTATTCTGGCCGATCGTAGCGTTTCAGGAGGTGTAGGTAGTACGTCGCGTGCCATGTCCAAATGGAAGTTTCGGTGTAGTTAGGCATCGAAATCGGACCCATCCCAAAGCGATAGCGAAGGCGGCGCGAAGGGATTTCACCATACTTCATTGGGTAGGGGAGGTTAAGCTCGGTCTTATCAATGTAGTCAAGTGTGGCGTTCACCATGTCTGCGTCTTCGACGACTTTTAAGAAAAATGGAATGAGTGCACTATCCGAACTAAAGTGTGTCGTCACGCGATCGGCTTTAAAGAACATGCCATTCCAGTATTCATTAATAAGGATATCTCGATAGACGGATGGGGCGAAAGGGAAATTATCAAGCTGAAGGACGTCTGCGCATTGGGCAAGTCGTCCCACGAGCGCTACTGCGTAGGCGCTACGCTCGTAGTACACCGCGTCGCGCATTTCGGCGTAACGCACGCCTTTTTTGATGTCACCCTCTGGGGTGAGGTAACGGTCGACGTAACGGCTGAGTTCGCCGCCCAAGAATTCACGCTCTTCACTATTGAGTTCGTAGCGGCTCACAACGAGCGAATGAAGAAGCCACGGCAGCGCATCGATACTAGGTTTACCTGGTGCATTAAAGACGTTGCCATTTTTGTCGATACAAAGCTTAACGCGCCCTCCGTGACGGTAGTGGCGCATCGCCCACCTGAGAGTGTGGTGGACATGGGTTGCATGGTTAAGTATGACAAGTGATTCGGCTACCGTACCAAAGTCGCGCATCCAAAAAAAGTTATAATGCCCAAGGCTTGTGCGGTAGAAGTCGCCGTACCAAAGGCGATCGATGATTTGTTGGCAAATTTCACGGGCATCGCCAGGGAAGCGCTCGATAGGTGCGATGTATCGGTTAAAAAGCTGTCGATATTCGGCGCGAAGAATTCCGAAAGTTGCCCCGAAGGCGCGAATGAGCGGTTTCATGTGATTTCAGTATAGCAACAACGCCTATGCTTTACGACGTTTTGTCTTTTGCTTTAGGCCAATACTTGTCAGGTGCCAATTGCGACAGGTGGCGCACTGATAGATACCGATGGTCACAGTCATATTTTCAAGCATGCGAAAGTCGGCAGCATCAAGCGCTTCAGCCTCTGTCTTAAAGAATCGCTTGCCTTCACAGATAGTGTCGAATCGATATGATTTTGTGTCAAATCCTTGTTTGGTGCGTCGCGGCATATACTTAGTATACGCCCCGTAAGGGCTGCCAAACGACTGAAAAAGGCGTATAATAATAAGTACATATACTAACCGAAGGAGGAGAGTTATGGGACTTTGGGATATCATTACATGGATAGTAGTCGGAGGTCTGGCGGGTTGGGTCGCCTCAATGATTACTGGTACAAACGCCAGCCAGGGGGTTGTCGGCAATATCATCGCAGGTATTGTGGGCGCCTTTGTGGGAGGCTTGATATTCGGCCTCCTCGGGGGTAGTGGCTTCACAGGCTTTAATATTTGGAGCTTCGTTGTCGCCCTTGTAGGTGCGGTGATTGTGCTCTTTGTCTGGAAGGCGATTACCGGTCGTAAGACGGCTGCGTAAGTACCTGCGCTGAATGAAAAAAAATGGTCGCACATGATGCGGCCATTTTTTATTTAGCACTCTAGACATATGAGTGCTAAAACCGTATACTAAATACAGATATGAGTAAGCGTGATTACTACGAAGTTTTAGGGGTCTCAAAAACCGCCTCTGCAGACGAGCTAAAGAAAGCCTACCGCAGGCTTGCCGTGCAATACCACCCGGACAAAGAGGGCGGAAATGAAGACAAGTTCAAGGAAATTAACGAAGCCTACGATGTACTGAAGGATTCGCAAAAGCGTCAACGCTATGACCAATTCGGTCACGCGGGTGTAGGCGGTGCTGCGGGCGGTGGCGCAGGTGGCGGCAACCCATTCGAGGGCTTTGGCGGGTTTAATGGCCAGAACGCAAACTTCGACTTTGGTGGTGGATTCGGTGATATCTTCGACCAATTCTTTGGCGGCGGTAACGCTCGTCAGCGTGGTCCAAAAAAAGGACGCGATGTTGAAGTGCAGCTTCAGCTGACCTTTATCGAGGCTATTTTTGGACTCGAGCACGATATGGCGCTTGACCTCGAAGATACCTGTGAGCACTGTAAGGGCACAACTGTTGAGCCTGGCCACGATATGAAAACCTGCCCAACCTGTCACGGTGCCGGTCAGCAGACACGCGTCATGAATACGATGTTTGGTGCAATTCAGCAAACCGTTCCTTGTGAGACCTGTCACGGTGCGGGTAGGGTGCCCGAGAAGGTGTGTACGATATGTCGTGGAACCGGTACGCAGCGCAAGAAGCAAACCATTAAGGTAAAGATTCCTGCGGGTATTGATGATGGCGCAACGATTCGTTTGGCTGGTCGCGGCGAAGCGGTTGGTGGCGGCGAGAAGGGTGACCTCTATATTCATATTCGTGTAAAGGCTGATAAGAAATTTACCCGTGAAGGTGACATTATTCTTTCTGAAGAGCATGTGTCGATGATTGATGCCGCGCTTGGTACGGAGATTGAAGTGCCGACAGTTGACGGTACGGTCCGCATGAAAGTTCCTGCGGGTACACAAAGCGGCACTGATTTTAAGCTTTCTGGGCACGGCGTACCGCATCTTCGCAACGAAGATAAGCGCGGTCCGCATATTGTCAGCATTATTGTCGATACTCCGACGAAGCTTTCTAAGAAGCAGCGCAAAATCCTCGAGGAGTTTTAGAACCCTTTCGAGTCTGCTATGATGTTGTAAAAGTATACAACATCAACATGACTGAAATATCCGAAAAAGAAGCAGCTGCAGTATCTCGCCACATTATTACGGGTGAAGAGCCAAATATTTATATGGAACGAAGCGGCAAGGGGAGTAGACGGCTCTCCGAGGCTCTGTTACTTGACCCTGAACTTCCCTTAGAACCCGAAGAGGCCGAGCGGGCGCTGGGATTTGAAGCCGAACTTTGCGAGCTACCAGTAAGCACGGACCTCACACTTGAATCACTTCTGAGAAAGCACAAGGGCGAGGCGATGTGGGCGCCAAAGTTTTTCGCCGAAGCCTTTCTGACCGGACATGTGCAGGTGCCTGGGTTTGAAGGCACTATGCGCCAGTTTGAGTCGAGTGAGGATGTGTATGCCTGGCTTGCCCAACACGCCGCGGATGGCACGGTTGAAGAGACGACTCTGACGGAAATGTCGAGGCAGAGTGCCCTATATTATAAAACCGAAATGAAGCAGGCGCTTGTTCGTGGTGAGCGACCCTCAGAGCGACTTATGAGCGCCATGCCTATTGTGCTTGATCCAAAGAAAACACTTCACTTCGCCGAAGCGGCAATTCATGCAAGAGACTATCTTACCGAGCATCGATTGAACCTACGCAATAAAGTGCATGGTGTTGATGGGGCAAAGCGGGCATTTGTTGATATTTATTCAAAACGGATTAACGCGATGGTCGCCAGTGATATTGTGACGCTTGAGTATCTTGTTGCGCAATCGCAACTTATCGACGACGAGGAAACGGTCGTTGATGCCTATCGCGCAATGCCTGCGATGCTGTCACGCTTCGCGGAAAGTGAGCAGACGCGACCGTCTCTCAACAAGCGACTCGATTATATAAAGAATGGCATAGGGTACGACCATGAGGGGGCGAGCTCTGCGGTGGACGACGCGTTATTTGAAAGTGCGGCGCACGAGGAGTCTGGCGACCAAGTTCCAGCCGTATATACTCCCGAGCAAAAAGAGATTTTACGTAACACCATGGTGAGTGCGGATGATATGCAGAGCCTTTTTGAAGGTATTTTAGGCGATGCAAGTATGCGTAGTGCCGAGGATGCTTCGACCTGGACCCCTGGCAGGGGTGCTCGTGCCGCCGATGGTTTGTATCAAGTTGTCCGAAACCCCAATAAGGACACTTTTGCAGTCAATAACATTGATGCCGTGATTATGACCCCTAATAACGAGCGGAGCCTTTATGATGTACTGACGACGGGGATTCATGAATTGACGCATATTAACCAGGGGCAGGCTGATCAAGTGCTGAGCCGATACCTTCGTATTGGAGCGCTGAAAGGTCGGCGCGTCAGCATGCTACGCGAGACTGGCGCAAACATGGTGCAGCGCCAACTCGAGCAAGACCTATTTGGCGAAAGTAAACCGGTGGCATTTGCCTATGCGAAGGCGGTGCGCGTACTTGAGGGCGGAGGAGATGTATACGATGCAACCAAGGCATTCTATGACGAGAAGATTGCTACCGGTAATGTAGGTGCACTTGCGGCAGCGGGCGAGGCAGCAGACCGCGTACTTCGGCTTATGCTTTCCGAGGGTACAAACTCGCAACCACTCTCCTACGCGGAAGAGAATATAATGCATAGTGAACTTGCACAGGCGGCGCCAGAAGTGCGTCAGCGTGCGACGATGATTACAACGCTTGATCTTGATGATCAGCTACGGCTTCACCGCTATGGGCTACTACCTACACCAGAGGATGCGGGTATCGATTGGACGCCGATTCTCCTAAATCGCCTCGAGCCACTTATTCAGCGCGCGTTGAGTCAATCGAGCGAATAGCCTGCTCGTATAAGTTGGTGTAGGAGTCAACCATTGAGTGAATGTCGAACTTTTCGGCGTGTCGTCGACAGGCGCGACGGTCGATAGTGTCAATTGCCTCGATTGCCGATATAAAATCTTCGTCGTCATGGCAGATAAACCCGGTTTTCCCGTGGTGTACGAGTTCGCGCGATGCGCCTACGTCACTGATGATTACTGGAGCGCCAGACGCCTGTGCCTCAACGGTTACTTGACCAAAGGCTTCTGCGTGGGTACTCGGGAAGATGACCGCCTTTGCGGTTTGGTAGGCAAGGGCAACTTCTTCTAGGTGCTTTGGCCCAAGGTAGCGAATCTGCTCGCCGTCAATACGAGGTTCGATGCGACTCCAGTATTCGTTCTCGGTGGCATTAATTTTACCAATGATGTCGAGCTTACTTTGTGTTGCCAGCGCATATTCAACGGCTTTATCGACCCCTTTGTTGGGGTGAATACGGCCTACGAAGAGAAGCCGGTCTTCATGGGTTTTACTAAAGCTGAATAGCGACAGGTCTATACCGTGATAAATGAAGTTTGTCTTTGGTATGCCAAGTTTCGTATCTTCATCTTGCATGAACTGGGTAACAGGGACTGCGATGACGTTGCCGCGGGTGTTAAACCTCACCGAATCGGCAATTTCTTGGTGAGGAAACCAGTGTTGCGTGACGATGACGGGTTTTTTGGTTGCATCGGCGGCAAGGTAGTGAAGACTGTCGAAGTGGCTATGGTATACATCAAAAGAGTCGTCTTCAAAGGCAAGATGTAAGAGTTCGAGATTCCGTTCTCGCTTCGACGCGTCGCTCGGTTCGGTGGTGCGCCAAGTTACGGTGCCCTCACCCGATTTATTACCCGCAAATATAGTTACTTCGTGGCCTGACGCTACCTGAAGCTTTGCAAGGCGAAGTGCCCACTCGTAGCGACCATTGTGTTTTACAAGTGGAAATACTGCACTCGTAGGGAGAAGGTGGGCGATTCTCATCTATGCAACCTCGACGGTCAATTGTTCAACTTGTGCGCACATCGCTTCAAATGCTTCGCGTGAAGGGTTGGTGACGATAATAATTGCCGATGCCTTGTAGCCGTTCTTCGCAGGACCAACTGGTCCATCAATTTTTGCGGTTTCACGGTAATAGGTGAGGATTGAGGTATCGATATTACCTTTGATGGCCTGGAACCTACCTTCTTGTTCAGGGAAAAGCTCGTAGACTGCACAGTACGTGGTGAAATCACCTTGGAGTGTAGGTGTGTGGGCGATGGCGAGTTTTACTTCTTGCTCAATTAAGTCGAGTCCGTAGCTGTATTTGTACATGCGTGGTCGATATCCGCCGATTCGCGCACCAATTTCGATAATCTTGACGCCCTTTGGCCCGTACATAAGTTCAATGTGCGCAGGGACAGAACGCATCTTGAGCGCTTTTACTCCTGCGGTCGCAACGCGGAACATTTCTTTTTCAAGCTCAGGGTCGATAACTGCAGGAAGTTCGCGCTTGTAAAGGAAATTATCATCGACATGAATATCTTGGGCGTTCGTGAGCGCGACCACGCCTTGGCAGAAATGGGGTACTCCGTGTTCGTCGACAAAGGCCGCGATTGAACACTGCTTGCCCTCGATGAATTCTTCGATAATAAGTTGCGCTTCACGCTCGTAAATATGATACTTTTCGTATAATTTACCAATTGTCTCTTGGGCATAGCTGACGTTTTCAATAAGCTGCGCTTCGTTGTCGCAGCGGAGCACGAGCAGGCTTTTGACAAGGTTGGTTGGCTTGATAATAAGAGGGTAGCCGTAGGTGGCGGCGAATGCGAGCGCATCATTGACGCTTGCGATGGCGGTGAAATTAGGCGAAATTGAAGGGTCTTCATCGATAAACGCTTGTCGCATGAGTGATTTATCGGTACAAAGTTTTGCCGACTCGAGAGAGAGCGAAGGTGCAGCGAAATGCTCACCGAGCTTGGCTTTACTTACTACGTAGTTTTCGTACGTGCAGACGAGCCCTGCGACTTCAAGTTGCAATGTATCGAGTCGGGTGAGTTCGTCGTCAATATGTTCAAAATCAACTTTTTCAATCCGGTCGTAGAGTTCGGGATTTTTGAGTGTGAGCCTTGTGTCGCTCAAGATGCCTGCCTTGTAGCCAAGGCGGCGAATAGTATCAAGTGCGCCGGACTGCACATCGGGCTGACCAACAATATAAATGTAAGATTCTTTCACCCCTATAGTTATGCGCTAACAGAGGTAAAAAGTCAAGACGGTATTGCTTTTTATGCTTATTTATGCTATAATTACGCAGTTATACATGAGATAATAAAAGTATGTTGAATCGACGAAAAACCATTGGCTGTCTTGAATATGTCGAGTTTCCAGAACTCGGTATTCAAGGCGCACTTGCGAAGGTAGATACTGGTGCCTATTCCGGGGCGCTCCACTGTACCGACATTAAGGTAGTGAAACGCGGGAAACAGAAGCAGCGGGTACTGAAATATACCCCGCTTGGTAAGAAAAGCCTTGCCCAGGAAACGACCGAATTTGAAGAAACGCACATCCGAAGTGCAACAGGGCATCGCCAGAAACGATTTATCATCACAACAAACATAATCTGTGGCGGAAGAGAATATACGACGAAGATTGGCCTATCCGATCGACGCGATATGAAACGCGAGGTACTCCTAGGTCGGCGGTTCCTGCGTGAGAATGGTATAAAAGTCGACGTACGAATTAATAGTGAACTTGACGACGAAGGAGAGAACACACGATGAAAATAGCTATCCTATCCAACGGTCCTGGAAATTACTCTACCAAGCGCCTCAAAGAGGTTGCCCTTGCTCGTGGTCACGAAGTCACGATTATTAAGTACAAAGAATGCTACGCTTCGATTGAAAAGAACAACCCGACGGTAAGCTACAAGGGTGAAGACCTAAGTAAATTCGATGCAATCATTCCGCGCATCGCTTCGTACATGACTCGCTACGGCACGGCGATTGTGCGCCAGCTTGAAATGCAGGGTGTCTATACAATCTCTAGCTCGATTGCCATTAACCGTTCACGCGACAAGCTCCGTAGTATGCAGCTCCTCGCGAAAGCGGGCGTTGGTGTGCCAAAGACCGTCTTTTCTCGTAACTCTGCCGACATCGATGACCTTATCGATAAGCTCGGTGGCACTCCGGTAATCATTAAGCTTGCACGTGGCACGCATGGAAATGGTGTGGTGCTTGCAGAAACCAAGAAGGCGGCAAAGTCTGTACTTCAGGCGTTCTACCTTACCAACGAAGACGGTACGAACATCCTCCTGCAAGAATTCGTGAAAGAATCAGCCGGTACTGACATTCGTGCCTTTGTAGTGGGTGGTCGTGTGGTTGCAAGTATGAAGCGCCAGAGCCTCGACGACGACTTTCGTTCTAATCTTCACAAGGGTGGAGAGGGTACGGTTATTAAGTTGACCGAAGAAGAGCGCAAGATGGCCATTAAGGCAGCGCGCGCCATGGGACTTAACGTTGCTGGTGTCGACATGATGCGTTCTGAACGCGGTCCACTTATCCTTGAGGTAAATGCCAGTCCTGGATTTGGTATTGAAAAAGTGACTGGACGCGACGTTGCAACGCCAATTATTGAGTATGTCGAGCTTAACGCGAAGCGACGCAACAAAAAAGATAAAGTTGGCGCGTAGCGTAACTTCAACTCGAAAATGATATACTGGGCCTTATGGATAGGCCCAGTATTCGTATCTGGCGACCAGCAACAACTTATGTATTAATCGGTGGGCTGGTGGCACTTCTTGTCGCTTCGGTGATTGCCTATATAGTGGCGACATTTCAGCCGACGACACTCGTACGAGTGGGCAGTGGCGCATATAGCGTATGGGTTGCAAATACCGAGGCCGAGCGCATTCAAGGGCTGTCGGGCGTCAAAGAACTGTCAAAGAACGGCGGTCTTTTAATGGCGTTCCCGGAAGACGGCAAGTGGGGTATCTGGATGAAGGATATGTATGTGCCGCTTGATATTGTGTGGCTTGATAGTAAAAAGAAAGTGGTTCACATTGTAACGGACGCGAGTCCTGAACTTTCAACCACAAAAACTTTTGTGCCTAAAGACCCATCTCGGTATGTGCTCGAGCTTCCGGCAGGAAGTGTGCAGAAGGCGGGTATCAAGAGGGGCATGCTGGCGGATTTTAGCGATCAAGAAACGGGGGATTCGTTCTGATGATTCCAATTATTGTGTTGGCTGGTGTGGCGCTTGGGCTATTTTTCGGCGCCTTCATTTCGAAACGGCGCTTCGGGCTTTTAGGTTTGGCGCTTACTGCCGGCGCGACGCTTAGCACAATCTGGAGCTACAACGCCGGGTTGGTGGTTGCGGCAACGGGCGTGGTGCCTGATGGTGTGATTACCCAGGCGGTAGCCCAATCGCTTGTAGTATTACTACCGGCAATCCTGCTGCTTTTCCACGGCTATTCATACAAGGGGATAGTAGGTCGGCTTGTAGGCGCGGTGCTTTTTACGGTACTCGCACTCGCTTTCTTGGTTGAGCCGTTAAGTTATGCGCTGCCCCTGGATGGATCGGGTGGTGTGGTGTATTCAACGATTCGCCAGTATAAAGATATTATCATTAGCGCAGGGGTAATCCTTGCGGTCATCGACCTCTTTTTCACCAAACCGGCTCATCTTGCAGAGAAGTCAAAGAAGAAGCACTAATTGACATATCACCCCTGTTGCTATATACTCCATAGGGTCCGGGACCGTAGCTCAGCTGGTTAGAGCACCTGCCTTTTAAGCAGGGTGTCATGGGTTCAAGCCCCATCGGTCCCTCCATATAAAGAACATCCCTTTGATTCTTTACCGAATCTGTCGCTACCGGGGGTGTTTTTTATTTGGCTTTTGATTTTTTGGCGAGAGCGGTATAGTGGACAGTACATGGGGCATCACACAAACAGTAAGGGTTTTACGATTGTCGAACTGATTATTGTCGTCGTAGTGATTGCGATTCTTGCGACGGTTACTATCGTCGCGTATCGAGGGGTAACGAAATCCGCCTATAACACCCAAATTGTCAGCGGGACAAGCTCTTATTATGATGCTATTAAAACCTACTACCTTGCAAAACGCACCTATCCTAAGACCCAACGCGAGCTTGATGGGCAGCGAATCGCAATGACATGTCTTGGTACGGGATACAAAAACGCAGCATGTGGCCAGGTGACGGGCGTGAATGTCTATGAAGATGCAGCCTTCAACTCACAGATGATGAGTTTTTTGAAGTCGACGACAAATCCGGTTTCCGATATGACAATCCCCGTTCCAGGTGAATCATACATAGGTGCGGTGTATGGCATCGATTCTACAAGTGCAAGTAGTACTGGGTATGCACGGGTCATTGAGTACGCGCTGCATGGTAAAAACCAAAGTTGTGGTATTTCTGATGCGTGGGCATATAGCAGTTCAAATGATTCAACTGCTTGCGAAATTGTGATTGAAGAAATTAGCTTTTAAAGTTTAAAACTAGTTCACGCGCACTTTATACCATAAGGGTATGAAATGGATGCAGCGTAAAATTCATGTGTCGTGGCGTATCGCGGGTGCGTGTGCCTGTTTTGTGGTAGGCGTCGCAGTTTCACAGATGCTACGTGCGCCTCCGTGGCTGGGGTTTGCGGCCGTGCCGTTACTGGTCGGGGTTTTATTTTTGCGGCAGGTGTGGGGTTTAACGATTTTGGGTGCGCTAGCAGTCGGTGCGGGTATTTCTTATGGCTCGCTTCACTTGGTAGGACGCGATATCTATAAGTATGTGTATGACACGACGAGTGCAGTATCGGGAAGGGTCAAGGAGGATATTTCGAAAAGCGCTTCGGGGACATATTCGTTGCAGCTTGATGGGGTGTACATTGGTGGAGTGACTTTTCCGGGTACGATTCTCGTGACGAGTCGGGTGACGGCGGGAGCCTTGAGGGGCGACACGGTCTATTTTGAAGGTAGGATAGGCGAGGGGTTTGCAAGTTTCCCTGCGGTCGTATCAGTGCTGAGTATCGACCGAGTGGAGCGTCAACAATTTGGTGATGTCGGGCGCGAGATACGTGACGGGTTTGCCGAAAAAGTCAGGGTGGTTATTCCGGAGCCACAGGCGAGTCTAGGTATTGGGTTTCTCACAGGCCAAAAGAGCGCGCTTCCGGTAGATCTCGCTGATGCTTTAAAAATTGCAGGACTCACCCATATTGTGGTTGCGAGTGGCTATAATCTGACTATTTTGGTGCGAGTGGCAAGAAAACTTCTTCTAAGGGTATCTAAGTATCTCTCTGCGGTTTCGGCGGGAATTATGATCCTGGGATTCATGATGATTACTGGCTTAAGCCCAAGTATGACAAGGGCGGGGCTCGTGTCGGGTATGAGTTTATTGTCGGGATATTACGGGCATGCGTTTCATCCATTGGTACTGCTGCCGATTGCCGCAGCGATAACGGTTGCTTTCCAGCCAAGTTATGTGTGGGGTGATTTAGGTTGGCAATTAAGTTTCGTGGCATTTGCGGGTGTGATGATTGTGGCGCCGCTCCTTCATGCGTATTTCTTTGGTGCCAAGGAGCCGAGTATTATGCGCCAGCTACTAGGTGAGACAATCGCTGCGCACCTAGTCACTATTCCGATTATTGCGCTCGGGTTCGGCACTATTTCAAATGTTGCGATTATCGCAAACCTTCTTGTGGTGCCGTTAGTACCACTTGCGATGCTCCTTACGTTTGGGTGCGGGATTGGCGTGCTGTTTGGTGTGCCACTAATAGAATGGGTAGCCATGCTTACGAGCTGGCTCTTAGGCTACATGACGAATGTCGCCTATTTCGTGGCTGATATTCCCTGGGCGCAGAGCGAGATTCTCACAGAGAGGTGGTTTTGGTTGATGTACGTGTGTATTCTTGGCGGAGCCTGCGTGTGGATGTGGCGAAAATCAAACTATAACTTTCGCCAAAGTCAGATTATCGTGTAACTACCGTGGACGCTCGCGGGCAATGGTGCGTGCCATATCGGCAAACATATCGTCGATAAGGTCTTTGCTAAACGCGTGATATTTCCTTTTTACCGCCGTTTTAATAAGGAAGTCGGCTACTGCTGGGTTTTTTGGAAGAATCGAACCATGTAGGTAGGTGCCGATCACGTTTTTGTAAATCGCACCTTCGTGGCCGTCTTTTGAGTTGTTTCCCGCGCCACGCACCACTGTGGCAAACGGTTTTACGTGCTCGCCAAGGAAGGTCTGCCCACTGTGGTTTTCGTAGCCAATGATTTCGCCAAAGGCATCACTTGTGGTGACGATATTTCCAATGAGTCGCTCATTTGTGCCGTAGGTTTCAACGTCAAGAACCCCAATACCCTCGAGGCTGACGTTATTAAGTGTGCGGAAGAAGTGGCCAAACAGCTGGTAAAGTCCACACACCATAAGCATTGGGGTGCCATCTTCGGCCCATTTTTTAAGAGTCGGTCCAATTTTCAGAAGGTCGGCATGGATTTTTTCCTGCCCGCTATCCTGACCACCACCACCAATGACGATATCAGCAGATTTAGGGAAAGTATTACCCACGTTGTAGTGGATAACCTTTGGCGCATACCCATACCACTCGAGTCGACGCACAAGTACTTGGAGGTTACCGTGATCGCCGTAGATATTCATATCGCGCGGGTATAGCTGGACAATAACGATTTGTTTTTTTGCATCACTCATGAGACAACCTCGACACGCGTAATTTTAGAAAGTTCTTTGCGAAGGGTGAGCATCGCGGTGTAGGTACAATAAATTCGCTTTGGCATGGCATCGTGACGCGCAATAAAATCAGCGAGTGCTCTAGCGAGTTCGGTATCAACTTTTTCCATACCTACTTCATCGTATTGAAGACGAAGCGCCATGTCGTAGGCGCGGATACCGGTGACGTATACTGGGTTGTCCGAAAGTTTCGTGAAGTCGACGTCCCAGAGCCATGACATATCGCGACCATCTGCGTAGTTATCGTTAATCGCAATCATCGTTGCGTAGCCGTCGGGGTCGTATGATTCGAGTCCGAGGCGGAAGCCGGAAGGATTTTTGACAAGGACGAGCTCGAGCGGCTGTCCACCTACATTAAGCGTTTCACCGCGACCAAACGCCGGTGTGACGGTAGAGAGTGCGCCAAGGAGACTGTTAACCGATGCGGTCGGTTCGATTGCACGCACGAGCGCAAGTGCGGCAGCACTGTTGAAAATGTTATACACGCCCTTTAGTTTGAGCGGTGTCACGAAAGCCTTTTTGTTAATCGTAAATGCCGCGCCTTTTTCATTGAAGTCTTTTAGTACAACATCCGCATCCGGCCTTTTTGCGGCTTTTTTGGAAACGGCTTCATCGTGAAGTTCGTCATCAGTCGGGAACTGCGAAAGCAAGTTGTCGGCAAGCCCAAAGTAGCGTACTTCGGTTGAAAGCTTTGGCGCAATTGCGCGAATGCGCCCGTCCTCTCGATTCAAGACTACTGTGTGCGTGGTGGCGCGGGCGATTTGTTCAAGCATGCGTGCGGTGGTGTCAATTTCACCAAAGCGATCAAGTTGGTCGCGCATCACGTTAAGAAGAAGCGAGTAGTGAGGCGGCACAACTTCTACAAACTTTACGGCATGCGCTTCATCGAGTTCGAGCACTGCGATATCGGCATCGAGTTTTCCTTTTACGTCAATTTCTCCAAGTAGTGCAGCAGCAACACCGCGCACGAAGTTGCTCCCGGTACGGTTGGTGAACACCTTGAGGCCTTGCGATTCGAGCAGTGAAACCACCATTTTTGTGGTAGTCGTTTTGCCGTTCGTACCACTAATCACAACGACACCATGAGGAAGCTGGGCGAGCGTGTCAGGAACGAACGAAGGGCTGATGCGCTCAACAAAAAGGCCCGGAAGGGCAGATCCGCCGCCACGGAGGCGAGCGGCGTAGCGCACGGCTTTGCCAAGAATAATCGTAAAAGATTGAGGCATATCCTTTATTATAGCGCGAAAAGTACTCGATATACCGTATAATAAAAGCATGTTTCTGGTGGGACTAATATCCTGGTGGTATGGCCGAGGTTGGGTAGGTCAGTGGAGGCGCGTAGCGCATCGTTTCGCGTTAACCCTTGAATTCTTCTCGGTCGGGCAACTTTTATCGACGCTATTTTCACCATTTCGTCAGATTTCTGCGAATGGCGGAAGTGATGGCTCGATAGGAAGTGAGCTTCGCGCCTTTATTGACCAGCTTATTTCGCGAATAATCGGCGCATTCGTGCGGTTCTTCACGATTCTCTTCGGTATTGTGGTGATTATTCTGCAGGCAGTGTATGAAACGGTCATTATGGTTGCGTGGTGGTTCTTGCCACTACTGCCAGTGGCTGGGTTTATCATGCTTGCAATTGGATGGGTACCGACATGGATGTAAAACTTTTTAATTACCACAGCCGACGCGCACAGCTCGCGCGATTTGGGCGAATCCTTTCGCCGTGGATTTTTGGGCTTGAACTCACCACTGCGCTGCTTCTTGTGTTTGGTATTTTCCTCGTCGTGGTGCAAATGCCACTCGGATGGGCGCTTATTGGGCTCGCTGCGGTACCTGCGATGATCGTACAGTGGTATAAATATGAGCTTCGTGAAGTGCCCGTTGACGACAAGAATCGTTCAATCGACGCGCGTCTCGATGCTGAAATGCTCGCCTTGTTGAGCCCTCAGCCGTCACCTAAAGAAATCGCTCTCGCACTTATGAAAGTAAACGGTGGGCTTTTCTTCGAGGTTCGCTTTGGGATCGGTGGCAGTTTCTTGAAAGAAGTCAGTTCTGAGAATTCTGATGATACGGCAAGTATTTTTGAAGAGGCGCTTAAAATTGCCGATAGTCTTGATGGCAAGGTAAGCCCGGGGGTGTTGATTGTTGCGATGGTCCGCCAGGTGCCAATGCGTGAAACCCTGCTTGGGCATTTGCAGCTGAGCGACGAAGACCTTATGCGCGGCGTGAAGTGGTATCACTACATCTCAAACCTTATTGCGACGAAATCAAGCAAGCCAAAACAGCCGGGTGGCATTGGACGTGATTGGTCGTTTGGCTGGATTCCAAATCTCTCTCGCTTTGGGGTGAATATTGCGCAAAGCGGCACGATGGCACGCGGTGAAATCCGCACCGACACGTTAATGCAGTTGGTATCGAATATAGAAGCAGGCGGTACGATTGCCCTTGTGGGGCGTGACGGCGTTGGTAAGACAGAGCTTGTATACGAACTTGCGGAAAAACTAATGAGTCCAAGCGCGGCGGTGCCAAAATCACTATGGTATCAGCAGGTATTTATGCTTGATGCTTCACGCATTCTTGCGGCTGCTGGCCAACGAGGCGGTCTTGAGGCGCTCGTGAGTAACTTGCTCGGTGAAGCTTTCGCGGCAAAAAATATTATCGTCTGCTTCGATAATGCTGAGCTATTCTTCGAAGAGGGCGTGGGCGCGGTTGATCTTACGTCGCTCCTTCTTCCGGTCATTGAGGCGCGCCGTCTTCGTATCATCATGACTATGGACGAGCAGCGATTCCTGCGAATTAGCAAGCGCACTCCTGCGCTGACTGGTGCGATGGCGCGTATTGTGGTCCAGCCAACCGATGAATCTGACACACTTAAAGTTCTTGAAGACCACCTGCCAATGATTGAACACCGTCGTAAGGTGACCTTTATGTATCAGGCGCTTAAAGAGGCATATCGACTGAGCCAGCGATACGTCTATGATGTGGCGATGCCAGGTCAGGCTATTACTTTGCTTGAACAAGCCGCCGAATACCCCGAGGAGGGCGGACTTGTGTCGGCACGGTCGGTTAATACTGCGATCGAAAAGACAACCGGTGTGAAAACCGCAAATGCTAGCGACAAAGACGAGCGAGAAACGCTTTTGAATCTCGAGTCACTCATCCATAAGCGGATGATTGGTCAGGAAAGGGCTGTGAGCGTGGTTTCTAACGCACTGCGCCGCGCACGTTCCGGTGTTCGCAACCAGAATCGCCCGGTGGGAACGTTCCTTTTCCTAGGTCCTACGGGCGTCGGTAAGACCGAACTTGCGAAGTCGCTCGCCGCGGTTTACTTTGGCGGGGAAAATAATATCATCCGTCTTGATATGAACGAATTTGTGTCGTCTGATGACGTCGCGCGCCTGATTGCGGACGGCGCCGATGACCCAAGTAGCCTTACCGCCCAGGTGATGAAGCAGCCGTTTAGTGTGGTACTGCTCGACGAGCTGGAAAAGGCTCACTCAAGTGTGCTTACAACACTTCTACAGCTTCTTGATGAGGGTATTCTTCGCGATGTGCGCAACCGAGAGGTGAGCTTTCGTGACACTGTGGTGATTGCCACAAGTAACGCGGGCGCGGATCGCATTCAGGAATATATTCAGCGTGGCTACAGCTTGCAGCAATTTGAAGAGCAATTTGTGAATGAGCTTATTAGTAGTCATATTTTCCACCCAGAATTTTTAAACCGTTTCGACGAAATGGTGGTATTTGCGCCGCTTCAAAAGAATGAACTTCTTCAAGTCGTCGACCTCATTCTTGCGGATGTAAATAAGAACTTGGCCTCGCAAAAGATCACTATCTCTGTGACCCAGGACGGAAAAGAGCTTTTGGTTGAACGTGGTTACGACCCTCGCCTTGGTGCGCGTCCAATGCGCCGTATGGTGCAGCGTACCGTAGAGAATATGGTTGCAACACTTCTGCTTGAAAGGGGTTCTATGCCGGGTGCAACGATTGAAATTACAAAAGAACACCTCGAAGAAGTGCTCGGTAAAAAACAACAAGCCGACGATATTGCCGCCGGCTTATAGATAATGTCTTGGGGCGAGTGAAGGGGATCGAACCCTCTACCTTCGGAACCACAACCCGACGCTCTAACCAGATGAGCTACACCCGCCATGGATGTGTGCTATAAAAATGACGCCGTGGTCGCTGCGTCTAGCAGTAGCTATTGTAACAGATTGAGTCCTCAAAGAAAATATGCTATAGTAGTTCAGGTCTGCGGGCGTCGTATAATGGCTAATATACGTGCCTTCCAAGCATGTGATGAGAGTTCGATTCTCTCCGCCCGCACCAAAGAAAAAAGCCGTGTCAACGATACGGCTTTTTTCTTTTTAGTTACCAATTCGTAGGAACGCCCTGCTTTGAAGCAGCATCGATAACCGCAGCGAGTGTTTTGTTGTAGGTATCTTGGCCAAGGCCTTGAATAAATGCGGTTGGAATGCGGTAACCCTTGCTGGGATCGTTGCGGGTTGCCCCAACACCTAAACTGGCAACCACGGCCGGGTTTACGCCTGGAGCGTTTGCAAGTTTGTCGAGTTCTTCAACACCGCCGTTTACGTGGATGCTAATACTATTGGTCTCACGGGTACCAATGAGTGCCTCGAATGCAAATAAGAATACACTTCCGGTCGCAAGGCCGGTGCCAGACTTTCGCACGCCAACGATATGATCCCATGTAATAGTGCCGCGGCCTGGTAGTGCAAGGCCGGTAGGTGTAACGGCAATGGCGAGGTGGTCGTCGGTGTTATAGCGGTTCTTTGCTTTAAATGCGGCGCTTAGTGAGATCAGCGCGGGGAAGAGAAAAATAACAGCAGAAACAATTGTCTGCCATAATGAGTCAGGATTGATTTGGGCGATAAATAGAGTAACAGCTATACCAATAACCGTCCAAATAATCGTTGAAATAATGCCACGAACAAAATAGTGCGAAGCGGTTGATGGATTGTAGCGGGCAACGTAGGTTGCGGTTGTAAGGTCTTGGGTGTTTGTGGTCATGTGCCTAGTATACCAGGTGTTTATTCGGGCATTATTGGGCAAGTTTCGTCCTCAGCGGGATCGGTATTACCACTCGTTATGTAAAAACTGAGGTTGTTATAGCCCGCACCAACTAAGCAGTGGGTATCGCTAATCGTACCGTAGGTACAGTTAAGGCTTACGACCGAGGTACTGTCTATATTGGTGTCCTCGGGAGTCTCTGGGTAGGTACGTTATTTGATTTATATTTAGTGAGTTGAGAGGCGATGGCCTGCGAGTCTTTTTTAAGTGATTGTTCGTTAGAGCTGCGGGTAATTGCACTGTACGAAACGACAGTAATACCAACGATAATGCCAATCACCATAATTACGATAACTATTTAAACAATCGTAAAGCCGCCCTACCCGTAGCCGGATTGCACCAATTGGTTTTATATGCGCACTTATTATTGGGGCGGGTATTTTATATGTGTATTTAGACTAGAGAAAGAGTGCATCTGAAGCTAACGTGGGAAATTAAAGCGCCTGGTATTGTTTCAAGAACGGATCCGCAATCCACGCAGAGTCTTCAACTTGACTACGGAGTTGACCGGCTTGTGAGTCGGTAATCATTAAGTACTTGTTTGGAGAGCTCGCCGAGTCGTTCCAGGTAGTATCGATGACGGTCCACTTGCCATCGACTTTGACCTTATTCCATGCGTGGCGATTGGTACTGTCGATGTACCCAGTGATGTAGACACTTTCGAGCCCAGCTTCGTCAGCCAACGCTTTGAAAGCGAGTGAGTATCCCCCGCAGACGGCAGTGCCATCAAGTAAGATTCCATAGGCGGTCCAGGCATCTGCGTAGAGTGCTGGAGCTAAGAAAGAGTTTGACACAGCAAGTGCATCGTAATTATACTTTGCGTTATCTGTGATGTATGTATTAATAGCACGTACCTTATCGGTTTGCGACATGTTACCTTTAATAATAGATTGGACGACAGACTTTACTTTAACTGATAGAGCTTTTATTTTCTCACTACGTTTCGCCCTCTCTCCGCTGTAGCTTACTTGAATCATCTTCTTACTTTCTGAGTAGTAGTAACCGCTGACATACATTGCGTAAGGGTTCTGGCTGGTTGCTTCCTGGAAGGCATCTTGGGGTGTAATCGAACCGTCTTTGACATACTTACTGACATCAATAAGTTCATTGCCGTTAATAAGATTCGCTGCAATAAATTTCACAAACTCTGTACTACCATTTACCTTGTAAGGTACGGAAGGCATTGTTTTGACTGCATTTGATGTATCAATACCGGCTTTTGGCTCTTCAAGGATTGCAAAGCTTGCGGCTCCGGTTTTAACCTGCTTTTCTTTATTCGCTGCGATGACGTCTTGTAGCTGCTGTTTATAATTGTTTTTATCAAAGTTTTCAATTCGATAGGTCCAACTAAGCCCCGTACCGTCTACTGTATAAGGGACGTCAAGCGTGGTCATGTAGCGCTTTGTGTCGGTGTTAAATATACTATTGTTCGAAATGCGTGCGGCATCCACGTTGACCGTGATTGACTGCAAAGCGGTGCGTCCATCTGCGAGACTTACGGGGACAGTGGCGGGGATATCGGAAACTTTTTCGACTGCGCCTGCTACTTCAATGTTCATTGCTCGCGCGGTGTAGGTCGCAAAGCTGTAGGGTGCCTCTGCACGAATTGCAAGAGTGTCGAGGGATTCGTACCCTGACACTTCTGAGCCAAGCCGTGCAAATACAGCAACATCGATATCATCTTGTCGCGAGAATGCTTCTTGATCAATGGACCCGGTCCCCGTATATTGCGCTTCATCTGCAGTGCGAGATCTTTCCGAAATAATGAGGTTCTGTGTAAATCCAGTATTCATGTTGGATTCGCTTGTACTTGACCATGTGAGCGTGTCTCGCGGCAGTGTTGCGTATACGTTTGCACTACCGCTACCACCCCTTCTATCAACCCTCGCGACAATATATTCGGCTGCGTTTTCCACTTTTTCCCAAGAGAGATTTAGATTACCCTTTTCATCTAGCGAGTAAGATACTTTTGGCGTGGAGAGCATATGCTCAACTTGGAACGGTTGCACGATGGGCTTTTCCAATTTTTTACCAGAATTAAGGTCGACGTACTGAACCAAGAAGTATTTATCGTGAAATCCCCATTCGCGATCTTTGGCTAAGGCAACTTTTCCTTTTGTTTGAAGGTCATAAGCCTGCTGAATATCAACCGGAGTACTCGGGCCGATAATGAGCTTGCCATTATGATCAATGTAAGTCATGAGCGTGTCAACAGCTACTTTTGTGAACTTATCATCCGAAAAGACCTGGAAGTATTCATGGTAGCTATCCAGTGGTCGTTCGGTATCCTTTTTGGGTGTAAATCCAAGCGGATACTCAAATTTACCCTTTGGATCTATATTCGTAAGAGTGGCCTTGTAGATGTAGGGTAAACCAGTATCGAGCTTTGCGAGCTCTGCCGATTGAAGGATACGAGGAATAAATATAAAACCAAGGACAGTAAGGAGTACTGCAAGCCCTATGCCGCCAAAAAGAAACAATTTATTAAATCGTTTCTTTGGAGCAGGAGCGGGTGTGTATGGAGGCTGCGGCGGTGCCACAGGTTGCTGGCTAGCTAGCGGACTACTATTCGCAAACGGGTTGAACGGTTGAGGGGTGGCAGGCTGAACGGGTGGCGCTTGAGGTGCCATTGGTGTGACTATAGGTTGAACGGGCGGAAGAGGAGGCTGGACAGGCTGAGGTTCGCTCTCGGGTTGCTGTAGTGGATTGTATTGATTGTCTTGCATGGCGCTCCCTGCCTTTGTGGGTACTAGTTGATTTGAGCGTATACCGGAATTGTTTTTGAGCCGATCGCTTGGTTCACATTCGTTGGACTTGTCGTTTTGCCGAAGTCAAAAATTTGCATTTGACACTGACCAACACCGGTGCAGTTTGCATTTGTAGTTTGCGGGCTTGCGCCGAGGATTGTTTGCCCGCTTCCGATGAAGTCTACCATATAGACGTTAAGGGTCCAGTTTCCAGAGGCGGGAACCGTTGTAGAGACTGTAGATGATGCGTTGCAGCGTGTGCCTGGCTGGAATCCTGCTGCTTGTGACGCACATTGGCTCGCGATAATCCTATTTCCAGGGGCTGCCTTTCCTGTGATGGTAATACTCGTGTTTGGAGCAGTATCGATATCTGCTGGAGCGGTGATGGTTAGGTTCACTGGGCAGCTTGTGCCCTCACTCACCTGGGAGCTTGCACTTGTGACAACGAATGAAGATTTCGTGCCTGCGCCAATCAGACAATAGCTACCATCTGTCGCGTTGTAAGTGTAGGTGTAGTTTGTCTGCCCACTCGTATTAGACTTTTCGATAGAGCTATTAAATAGCGTCGCTGAAGTAGGGTAGCTACCGGTCTCTGATTTGTATTTAGTGAGCGCGGATGCGGTTTTCGTAAGGTCGGTAGAAATAGACTGCGACTTGGCATTATCTTGCACAACATTGTACGACACAATACTGATCGCGGCCAAGATGCCGATGACGACAATGACAATAATAAGCTCCACTAGGGTGAAGCCCTGTGCATAGTGTGGGTTATTTTCTATTTTTATTTTTTGCATAGTTTCAAGAAAAACTATGAAGCATGAGCACTATTTGGTCAAGTCCTAGGGGTGCGTATCTATAAATTTTGTTATAATGACAAGCACGCCCCGGTAGCTCAGTTGGATAGAGCAGAGGACTTCTAAGCCTAAGGTCACTGGTTCAAATCCAGTCCGGGGTACCAAATTATAAAGATTTGTGTATAGCCGCTTCAATTGCAGCAACATCATAGGTGCCATCATCAGACCCGATAACGAGGTCTGCTTTTTGTGTTACGCCATCGTTGAAATATTCTTTTTCTGCAACGGTCCAAATTAGCCCAAATCTTTTCCCAGTCTTCTGCGCTTCGATCCTCGCGAGGTACGTCGCGGCCTTCTGCGCGTCACGGAAGGTGTGTAGTTTATAATATAAAAATATGGATAGCGATATTACTGGAATGTACCGACACTACAAGGGTAATGAATACGAAGTACTTGGCATTGGGCTTCATACCGAAACTGAAGAAAAACTCGTTGTGTACAAGGGCCTCTACGAGCCGTATCAAATTTGGGTCCGCCCGTATGATATGTTTTTTGAAACTGTCATCGTTGATGGCGTTGAAGTTAATCGCTTTCAAAAGCAGTAATTTAGTTTGCCTCAGCTGGGTATCAGGAATAATTCTGTATACTAAATATAGTATTTAATTGGGGACTTAATGGAACAAAAACTGAAGATTCATCCAGCTGTTGCGGCGCTAATAGTAATTGTACTTATCGGTATCGTGACGAGTGTGGTGATTATCGTCAATAGCGCAAATAACAATAAAGCAGTGACCGATACGGTGCCAACCTCTCGGTCGGAAAATGGCACTACTACCGTTGATTCAACCGACACGTCGGACTACAAGGACGGTACTTACTCGGCGACAGGCTCGTATCTTTCCCCTGGCGGGCGCGAGTCTGTCGCGCTGACGGTTACGATTAAGGACGGAGTGATTACCGATACGACGTTTGAGGCTGACGCGAGCGCCGCCGACTCTCGACAGTATCAGGCGCAATTTGCCGACAACTACAAAGCACTTGTAGTTGGCAAAAAAATTAACGGGCTGTCACTTTCACGCGTGGCGGGTTCTTCGCTTACTTCAAATGGATTTAATGATGCCCTTGATGAAATCCGAGACGACGCTCGCGCATAATTGGCGCTTTGATGCACTTGGCACAAGCTGGGAAATTGCCTCAGGCGTGCCAATAGGCGACGCCACAAAGAAACGCGTCACAAAGCAGCTTGCATTGTTTGAACTTACCTTTTCTCGGTTTATTGGCGATTCGTTTGTGTCGGTCATTGCAGATAAACCCGGGAGCTATACTTTTCCGTCAGACGCCAAGGAAATCTTTTCATTGTATGAAGAACTCTACGAATTAACCGATGGAAAAGTCACGCCCCTCGTAGGAGAGGCCCTGGCGGATGCGGGGTACGACGCGCGGTATTCGTTACAATCTAAGAAAGAAATTCACCCGGTTCCTCGCTATGGTGAGGTGGTCCAGCGTAAGGGGAATGTCATCACCACAAATCAGCCTGTGATGTTCGATGTTGGTGCAGTGGGCAAGGGCTATGCGGTTGATACAATTATCGAACTATTAAAGGCTGATGGCTATAGCTCGTTCGTAGTCGATGCGAGCGGTGATATGCGCATTGTGGGTGATACTACGCAGCAAGTCGGGCTTGAAAATCCACACAATTTTGAAGAAGTAATCGGAACGGTCGACCTACACAATAAGGCACTATGCGCTTCAGCGAGTAATCGTCGCAAGTGGGGTGAGTGGCATCACATTATCGACCCCAATACGGCGTCGCCGACACACGAAATTATCGCCACTTGGGTGGTTGCCGATAGCGCGATGGTAGCGGATGGCTTGGCGACTGCATTGTTTTTTACTTCTCCCGAAACGCTTCGTGCAAAGTATACTTATGAGTATATGCGCATGCATGCGGATGGAAGCGTTGAATACTCAGATTATTTCGCGAAAGGTATTTTTGAATGAAGTTCTTAGAATATATTAATAAAATGTTGCGACCATTTTCGATGTATACTGGCATCGGGCTTGGGCTATCGGGCATTTTTCTAGTCGCGTTGCTGCTAAGCGCGCTAGGATATTTTAACTTCACCCCACTTGCGTTGGCACTGAGCGCATTGGTGCTCGTGGGTACAACGTATATCGCGAGCCTGCTCTGTGGGTGGCTTTTTGGCGTAAAAGCATACTGGGAATCCTCAATTATTACCGGGCTTATTTTGACGCTTATTTTTACACCATCAGCAGATATTTCGCAGCTGGTAGTTTTGGCTTTTGTCGGGTTTATTGCGGGTGTATCGAAATATATTCTCACGTGGCGCGGTCGGCATATCTTTAACCCCGCAGCCCTTGCGGCAGTGGTAATCTGCTTTACCGGCTTAGGTGCGGCGAGCTGGTGGGTGGCGACGCCAATTCTTACGCCTGTTGTTGCGTTGGTTGTGTTAATCTCGCTCTACCAAAGTAAACGCTATTGGGTAGTGGGCACATTCCTGGCGATCACAATACCAGTCCTGTTAATTGAGTTTTTGATTTTTGGCGCGACTTTTGGCGAAAGCATATGGCTCCTGATGTCGTGGCCGATTCTTTTCCTTGCGGGTATTATGCTGACCGAACCGCTCACGCTACCGCCGCGCCGCTGGCAGATGTATGTTGTCGCTGCGGTGACTGCGGTTGCTTTCTTGCTTCCAATTAAGATTGGGGCCTTTCAGATGACACCGGCGCTCACACTTTTGATTGGTAACATTGTTGCGGCGGTATTTGCGGGCCGCTATGTGCTTACCTTGAAACTCAAAAAGCGCACCCAGCTCACACCTTCAACTGACGAGTTTGTATTTGAAACCGAAAAACCGTTTGTTTACGAGCCGGGTCAGTACATGGAACTCATGGTTCCACACAAGCGTGCTGATTTTCGCGGTATTCGTCGACGATTTAGTATTACTTCGCAGCCAAATACGAAGCAGATTTCATTTGGTATCAAATTCTACGAGCCATCGAGTAGCTTTAAGCGCACGCTACGCACGCTTGGCGATGGTGCCACGATTCGTGCGACTGTTGTGGCGGGCGATTTCGTACTGCCAAAAGACGAAGCGAAGCAGTTGGTGTTTGTGGCAGGTGGCATAGGCATCACTCCATTTATAAGCCATTTACGCGCGATAAAAAAGAATAGCCGCGACATCACGCTGGTGTATGCGGTCGGTAGTGCACAAGAGTTGGCGTACGCCCAAGAGCTTACTGCATTTGGCATTGATGTGATTGTAGTTGCACCCGAAAAGCCAAAGGATTTACCGAACGATTGGAAGTACAGCCAAGGATCTCGAATTAACTACGATGAGCTCGCCGCGATGGTACCTGATGTTTCTGAGCGCTGGGCGTATATCTCTGGCCCGACACCATTTGTGCAATTTGGTAAAAAGCAACTCCGCAAGCTTGGTGCTCGCGGAGTCAAAACCGATTACTTTGCCGGCTATTAATTACTCGGTGATATCACGAATGACGGTGATCTGCGCGCCGAGTGTATTGAGGCGGTTTGCAAGATCTTCGTAGCCACGATTAATCGAGTAGACGTTACGAAGGATTGAAGTGCCTGGTGCCGCAAGCATCGCAAGCAAGATCACTACCGCAGGACGAAGCGCGGGTGGGGTGATGATTTCAGCTGGCTTCCACTTGGTCGTACCTTCGATGTACAGGCGGTGTGGGTCAACAAGCTCCACCTTTGCGTTGAGCTTTGTGAGCTCGGTCAGGTAGATAGCACGGTTCTCGTAGACCCAGTCGTGAATCATCGTGCGACCTTTTGCCGACGCGGCAACAAGCGCGAAGAACGGCAGGTTGTCGATGTTGAGGCCAGGGAATGGCATAGGGTGAATCTTATCAACTGACGCCTTGAGGTCACTTATCTTGGTGGTAATGTCAACGAGGCGAGTGCGACCGTTTAGTGCGGTATATTCATCGGAAAGTTCGTATTCAAAGCCCATGTTTTCGAGGAACTTGAGGTCGATTTCAAGGAATTCGATTGGTGCGCGTTCGATAGTAATTTCAGACTTCGTCACAATTGCGGCAGCGATAAAGCTCATTACCTCAATTGGGTCTTCGGCTGGTGCGTATTCGACGTTTTTGTTGATGTCGCGCACACCGTGGACGGTGAGGGTAGTTGAGCCAATACCTTCAATCTTTACCCCAAGCTTTTCAAGGTAGAAACAAAGGTCTTGCACCATGTAGTTTGGGCTGGCGTTGCGAATAATAGTGACGCCGTCGTTGAGTGCCGCTGCCATCAGGACGTTTTCGGTGACTGTGTCACCACGTTCTGAAAGCACAATTGCACGCTCTGGCTTGAGGCTTGAAGTGCTTACCTTGTAGCGGCTAGTAGTTGTTTCAACTTCAAGGCCAAATGGGCGAAGGCCATCAAGGTGTGGCTCGACGGTGCGTTCACCAAGGCTACAGCCACCGGCAAAAGGAATTTCAAAGGTGCGGTATTGGTGAAGGAGTGGTCCGAGGAACATGATAATGCTACGGGTACGCTTTGCGGCTTCGACATCCATTTCAGCAAGCTTGAGTTTTGCGGGAGGAATAATTTCGAGGTCGCTACCATTGAACCAACGAGTCTTTACGCCGACACTGTTAAGTACTTCGATAATACGATTTACTTCTTCGATACGAGCGACGTTGCGAAGCGTGGTGGTTCCGCGGTTCAGAAGAGAGGCACAAAGAAGCGCAACTGCAGCATTCTTACTGGTTTTTGCAGTAATACGGCCAGAAAGTGGTTTACCACCTTCAACCTTGAGATTGATTGAACCTGGCTGGTTTACTGACACGATTTGACTAGAGAGCACATCGCTAATGCGGGCGAGCATATCAAGGCTGATATTTTGACCCCCCTTTTCAATGCGGTTGATGGCGCTTTGGCTGGTGCTGAGCGCTTTGGCCAATTCTGCCTGGGTCATACCTCTGTTTTGACGTGTTTCTTGAATTAGTGTTCCAATTTTTGCTGCGTAATTCTTTGAATCCATAGGGCTTATGATATGTCATATTTGATATAAAATCAAGACTTGCGCCAGAGCCGAATATCTTACATCTTCGTTCGGGAGGCCGTTACGCGCCTTGAAATTCACGTGTTAGCGATGTAATTTCAAGGGCTGCACTTCGCTTTTAGCCTCCCTCTCAAAGGTGTAAGATATTCACCTCTGTACTATAATAGTTTTAACAGGAGATAAAATATGACAGATATACGCCCTACGGTGAAGAATGATGATGTGGTTGCGAAGTTGATTGCTGGTGAGGAAGCGCGCCAGAAGTCGGTGATTGAGCTTATTCCTAGTGAGAATTACGTGAGTGACGATGTACTTACTGCGCTGGGAAGTGTATTTACAAATAAATACTCCGAAGGCTATCCAGGGAAGCGTTACTACGGTGGACAAGAGTTTACGGATCCGCTAGAGCAACTTGCGATTGACCGCGCAAAGGCACTGTTTCACGCAGACCACGCTAATGTGCAGCCACACTCGGGCGCACCTGCGAATGAAGCGGTGTATAGTGCGTGGCTTGAACCGGGTGATACGATTCTCGCAATGGAGCTCAGTCACGGTGGACACCTTACACATGGTGCGCCGGTGACACGCAGCGCAAAGCTGTATAACTTTGTTCGCTATGGTTTGAAGGACGTCGAAACGGGCGAGATTGATTACGATGAACTTCGTGCACTTGCACTTGAGCACAAGCCGAAGATTATCCTCGCTGGCTTTAGTGCCTACTCGGGCGAACTTGATTACGAGAAGTTTGCGGCCATTGGTAATGAAGTTGGCGCGCTGCTTGTGGCGGACATGGCGCACATTGCAGGGCTTATTGCAGCGGGTGTTGCAAAGAATCCGCTTGATTACGGCTTCCATGTGATGACGACGACGACTCATAAAACACTTCGCGGCCCACGCGGGGGCATGATTCTTTCAAAAGGCATTGTAAGCAATCCATTGAAGGCACCGGAAAAGACGGTCGAAAATATTCCAACCTTGATTGACCGTTCGGTATTTCCGGGTATGCAGGGTGGTCCACATATGCATAGCATTGCGGCTAAGGCTGTGGCGCTCCATGAAGCTGCACAGCCTGAGTTTAAAGAATATGCCGAACAAGTACTCAAGAATGCTGCGGTGCTTGCAGACGAGCTTAAGAAGGGCGGTTTGAAGCTTGTCGGCGGTGGAACAAAGAACCATCTTATTCTCGCGAATGTCTACGAAAGCTTTGGTATTGATGGAAAAGAAGCCCAGGAGCGACTTGAGGCGGTCGGTATTACACTGAACGCAAATTCGGTGCCTGATGACCCACTACCTCCGTTCCGCCCAAGCGGTATTCGACTTGGTACGCCTGCGGTGACAACGCAGGGAATGAAGGAAGAGGATATGGTGCGGATTGCAAAGAGAATCATCCAGACTTTGCACTAAACCTGGGCCACGTGTAGACAACGCAAAATCACCGGCATAAGCCGGTGATTTTTTTGACAGTTGGCTGCTAATTAAGCGCCTGTTGCTGTTGCTGCTACACAACCAATGTTGTATACAGTTGAGCCGACTGTTACAGAACCGCTTACTTGACCACCCGTAACACCACTTGTGTTTACTCCAGGTGTTGATGCTGCGTAATCCCAGTAGGCAATAATGTAGCCAGTAGGTACCGAGATGCCACCGATAGTAGTAGGTGCTGCTACAGGTGATGTACCCGAGTTCGCACGTCCACAGATGCGGTACTGTACGGTGTTGCTACCGTTGCTTGCAGTTGGGTTCGAAGTTGTTAGCGTATTTGAAGGCAGGGTCCACGAGTTACCGGCTGCGGTCAAGTCGTTGATTGCTTTCGTGTAGTTGCCGGCGGTGCTGTCGGCAGCGTACGTTTCAACCTTCTTTTGTACGTTTGAAGCGGTTTCTTGCGCACCCGCAGCATTTGCACGGTTTGTGATACCTGTGTAAGACACAATAGTAATCGCAGCCAAGATAGCGATAACAACAACGACGATCAAGAGTTCGACGATGGTGAAACCTTGGCTTTTAGTTTTGATATCTGTGAAACTCATTGTGAGTTGCCCCCTATTTATAAACAGTTAGTTGTTCTGATGAGAGTGTACTATAAATTGTGAGATAAGCGCAAGCTTTTTTATCTACTTTTTTACTGGTCAGCGATATACTTGAATGAATCAAGAGAGAGCCAGGTGGTGCTGTAAGAGTTTCCAGTAAGAATACACGTTCCGTTACCTTGTGGAATCATATCGACACGACCCCATACGTCAGCAGTGATGACGGTCATGAGGAGGCGTTGTTTAGGACAATATCCAGAAGGTAATGTAGTGATTGCGCCTGAAGTGCCCGATCTAATGAGCCCCTTAAGACTCACGATGCCATCACTTCCCTTGGTGTACTGAGGCGTGCTATATGGTGAGCCATAATGTACCCATCCATTTTGGAGTGACATATTGCACCATTGGGTGGTGCACGTTGTACCGGAAGCCCTAGATGAGGTGTAGTACATTGCGCTTAGGCTATTGAATTGAGTACTTGCGCCAGTTTTTGCGATGAGAGTTGAATTTGAAGGAACGGTACTTAAGTGTCCTGCAGAGTTATTAACAATCTGTACCCAGTGGGTATATTCGGGAGCGAGAATGGCTGATGGCACTGAAGCAATAGTAGTACCGGCCGTTGTAGTCCCACCCTTCATCAGACCCCTAAGGTGTACGCGACCTAATGAATCCGTTGCATAGCCTGCAGGGTTCCAATTGGCCGAGTCCCATGTAGTCCATCCATTCTGATACGAGAAGTTTGTAAAGGTGGTGCCGTTTGGCATGAATGCCGTGCCGTCTAGGCTAAACCAGGCAGAGTTTCCAACTTCGGCATCGACCGTACCATCAGCTCTAATATCGAGCCTTCCGACCACTTGATTACTACTTGTTGCGAACATGATGACCTTTTCTGGTGCGTAGTCCGGAGGGAGTGTGCCGATATCGCCAGTTCCACCTCGTACGAGTCCCTTAAGCATCACCACGCCAGCCTTTGTTTTGGTGTAGGCTGCGGTTGTATAGCCTTGGGCGTAGTCCGTCCAGCCGCCCTTCAAAATAAGCGGCGCCCAAAGTGGAATAGTCAGTGAGTTCGTGCCCCAGGCTGAGTCACCGAGCGCATTGGTTGAGCGGACGCGCGCCTCAACGGTATCTTGGTGGCCACCGTCGGTAATGGTGTAGCTACGGCTGTTGTTATCGACGTTTGTTGCCTCGGGTTCGGCTTGCCATGCACCACCATTAAGACGCCACTCAAGGTCGTATGAGGTTGCGGTTGCGACGCGCGGCCAAGTGAAGGTGACGTTGTGGCCATCAGATACAGTACTTGTGACACTCGGCACAGCCGGTACCTCTGTTGGTGGTGCATCGATGGCAATACTTGATGCGTTGGTATCAAGGCGAGTGGCGCGTACGGTGCCGGCACGCTGGATATCGCGCCCCGCAACTGTTTGCTTTGCAGTAATTGTCACGGCTACAGTAGGCGTTGCCTGCAATGCGGTGTTGCGCACGGTGTCGTTTGTGACGGTGGGGTTATTTGCGGTAGTGTCAGCCGAAGTACTACTAGCGGAAGAGAAATATTGCACCACGAAGTCACTCGGGGATACGCCGTCAATCATGCGCATGTCATTTGTTTTACAGAAAGACATTGTGACAGTGTTATAGCCTGGTGTACAGCTTGGTTGCTGCCAAGGTGCCGCAGACCCACATCGTACCGACGCGGTTGCATAGTTTGAGGGCATAATGACGCGGCGCCACAATGTATTTTGACTATCGACAAAGTAGACGATATTCATCGACATTGGGCGGTTGTTCGAGTATTCACTCACGCTTGTACAAGGGTTTGGGCTGTTAGCAAGGTACACATAGCCAGTAAGTGTCGACATCGGGTTTCCATTCGTGACGAGCCCATTAAGAATCAGGCTTGCCGTTGACCCGCCTGATTTTTGAATATTCGTAAATGGAACGGTACTTCCATTTGTAGTGTCGCCACCATAACCCTGCTTGGTTGAGGAGATATTAATATTGGTACTCGAAAGGTAGGTTGAGCTGAGCTTTACGTCCTCCTCGATTTGGTTCAATGCGTCCTGAAGGTTGTAGGTCAGGACGTTTGAGCCGCGTGATGACATCACTTCACCCGTGAGGTTAACGATGAGTGCAATAAAGGCGCCGATTAAAAGGATGACGATTGGTGCGATGACCATCATTTCGACAAGCGTAAAGCCTCGCTTAAGCACCTGCATTACTGTGGCCCTGCTGCGTTAAGTTGTGCAATTTCAGAGATGGTGAGCGCGCGGTTATAAAAGCGTACGTCATCAATAGAACCCGTTACAAATCGACCACCGCGGCCACCGATACGGGTAAGGTCGCCGTTTGGTGTTTGCGTGCCCGCACCTGCATACGACCCTACAAGTGCGCCGTCACGGTAGAAGGTTGGTGTACCCGCACTATTAAGAGTGAGGACAATATAGTGCCAGCCCGTGCCGAGGTTTGTGCCGGTATCGATCCAGCGAATACCCTCGAAGAGTCCGATAATTTTTGAACCCGGGGTGTTATTGTCGAAGTTACCTCCTCCGATTCCGATACCAAATCCGGCTGGATCCCCAACCTTTACATATTGACCAGAGGCGCTGGCGGATGCCTGATAGACCCAAAGGGAAATGGTCGCATTGGTGGTGCCAAAGCCAAATGTAGAAGGGATTTCAATATATTGATACTCGACCGCTGCGTTAAATCCATAGGCAGAGTTTGGTGTTCCGTTCTTGTCAGTCGTAGGGACTGCGCCGTACACGACGCCGTCTGGGCCACCAACTGCGGCTTTGGCGTTACCATTGAGTTTATATTGTGCAACAAGGCCATCGGTGACAGTGGTGACTGGTGAGGCGCCTTTTGATTTATCGATGTAGGTTGCGTAGTGGACAGTTGATGAGGGCGAGTTGTAGGTGATAGTCGCATCAACTTTACTCAGAGACGATGTTTGCTGCTGAGGGCAGGTGATTGAAACGGTTACGGTTACGTTGGTGAGCTCCGCGACAGTGATTGGCTGGTTTGTGATCGGTGAAGAAGGGACGCAAGGATTGGTGGCGCTGTCTGAGTAGCGGCGCAGGTAGTCGTAGGCGATATTACCCGCCCTTGATTCTGCCCTTGTGTCACCGCCGTCTTTAATGACGATGTTAAAAAGTTGATACCCGGCAACAATGAACGCTGCGGCAACAAAAAGCGTAATAAGCAGCTCGACTGCGGTAAATCCGGCGTTTTGGGTCTGACGGTGCATCATTGGCGCTTACTCGTAATCACTTCTACCGTTCCAGAAACTTCCTGGAAGTAGTAAATATTAAACTTTCGGCAGTCGCCGGTAATGAATGGGTCAAAGCAAAGCGCACCGCTAGCAGTAAGTGGCTGGTAGACATAGACATCATTTGATTTTGACGGTTGAGGTAGTACGCCGGCAGTTGTTGCAACCGCGTTTGTTGCTTCAACCACGGAAATTGGGCCGCTTACATCAACGCCTGGCGCATGGGTACTTTTAGGGTCGAGGTCGGGTAGGAACTGCTTTACCTCTGAGTCATTAAGGTAGCTAGAGCCAAGGTACGTGCCGCCACTCATGAAGAGGTTTGGATCTTGGTTGTTGTAGTAGTTTTCAATGTTGAGTGCGAGTGCTTCGACGTCACCTTTTCGCTCGGCATCGCGGCCATTAGCTTGAGAGGCGGTTAAGTTAACGACCGCTAAAGTCAAAAGGATACCCATAATCGTAATGGTGATAATAAGCTCAACCACCGTGAACCCACGCCGTGTCATGCTATCTAGCATAAGGGGTTTGGAGCGTTTTCGCAAGGTTAGAGCGCGGGTATTTCGAGGGGTTCTTGTTCGATGAGAACTTGGTAGGTGTCGCGCACCTTGCCAATGATTTCATCACGCGCTGCGGCGAGGTCTGCATAGCTTGCGGCCGACTCATTTATAAGTACAAGTGCATTACCTTCATTTACATGCATGCCGTGAAGCGTTTGCCCCTTAAATCCGAGGCTTTCAATGAGCCATCCGGTCGCGAGTTTGTAGGTGCCGTTGCCCATTTCGTAGGCTTTGATGTCTGGGTGTGCTTGGCGGAGGCCGTCCATCTGCCATGATTCAACGAGTGCATTTTTGAAGAATGACCCGGCACTCGGGCGAACTTTAGGGTCGGGGAGTTTATCGGCTCGAATTGCCGATACCGCGTCGCGCACAACTTGTTGCGTGAAGACGGTAATCGCATGTTCGTCGAAGTAGGCCTGAAGCGAGTCGTAAAACGGAGCCGCAGGAAGGTTTTTTGAGAGTTGGAGAGTGATGCTTGTGATGACGTAGCGACCCTGCTGGCTGCCACGGAAGATACTGTGGCGATATGAAAACTCGCAGTCTGCATTTTGCAGCGTCACAATACTATGTGTCTGGGTGTCGTAGGCCTCGAGTGAAATAAGCGTTTCGGCGATCTCTTGCCCATACGCACCGACATTTTGTACTGGGGCAGCACCGGCAGTACCTGGAATCGCTGACATCGCTTCGATACCACTAAGGCGCATGTCGACTGCGCGCTTTACGACATCATCCCAAATTTCACCCGCGCCAATTTTAATGGTTGTTGAGTTGAGGTCATCGGCAATCACTTCAAAGCCAGGAATTTTAATGCGAAGAATAAGCCCTTGGTAGCCTTCGTCGTGTGCGACGACGTTACTGCCACCACCAAGTACAAATACAGGTACATTTTTTGTTTGCGCATCAAGGTAGAGGTCGTGAAGTTCTTGTGGGGTGTGTGCTTCTGCAAAGTATTTTGCGGGTCCACCGAGTTTCATTGTTGTTAGGCTCTTGAGGGGGATGTTGGTGTGAATGTCCATAAGTTACTTAAAAGTATAGCCTTTTTGAAAAATTTATGCTACAATTACCTCTGTACTTTATGGTACGAGTGTTCTGTTTGCACCCGTAGCTCAGTGGATTAGAGCACTGGTCTTCGGAACCAGGTGTCGCAAGTTCGAATCTTGCCGGGTGTACCATAAATACCCAACCACCCTATATGGGTCAGTAGCTCAGCTGGTTAGAGCGTCTGCCTCTTAAGCAGAATGTCGTGGGTTCAAGTCCCACCTGACCCTCCAAAGAAAAACGCCGTCTTGATACGGCGTTTTTCTTTTTTGTATTCCCCTATACCTGAGGTGATGTAGGTGGCGTAGGTGGGGTTGGGGGTGTTGGTGGCGTTGCGGTTGGCTGAGTAGCTTGTGCGGCAGCGCGTGTCTCTGGTGCGAGGCTTGGTGCGCCAAGTGCGTCGTTCCATGGCGTCTTTGTGACTGCCATGATGATAAACCAGATAGGTGACAGGAAGATTGCAAGCAGCACGTATGCGGCATCTTTGCCGAGCTTAAGGCCAATATTGTACATAGCGATGTACATAAAGACTGCAGAGACAATATTTACCACTGGGATAAGCGCGAGTACCGCCCAGAAGCCTTGCTGGCCACCGATTTCAAGCATTTTCCAGTTGTTATAAATTGGTACCCATGCGATCCATGGCTTTACGCCAGCTTTTTTAAAGATTTGCATCAGACAGAGCGCCATAACAACATAAATTGCCAGAGCAAACAGGATGAAGAACAAGCTCACAGCCGCCGCCACCCCCGCTGCAACTGTTGCGTCACCTGTAGTATATGCCGTTTCCGTATAGTCGCTATAATAACTATCCATTAGTGGATCCTCCTCTTAATGGTTTAATTGTAGCACGCATTTTGCTAGGCTAAGAGTATGAAAATACTCGATGGACGTGAACTGACTGGATATATTGAAGAGCGTCAAGCAAAGCAGGTGAGGGCGCTTCGTCAGGCCTGGAATACTTTTCCGAAACTTGCCATTATTGTGGCCAACGACAGCCAGGTGATTGATACCTATGTACGGCTGAAGCGTCGCTATGGGGAAGAGATACTTATCGATGTCGATGTGCATAAAATTGAACAGGCCGAAGCCGCTGGTACAATTCGCACACTTAACGAAGATCCATCGGTACATGGTATTATTTTGCAGCTTCCACTTGCTGACCCTTCTCAAACTGACGAGCTTATCACGCTCATTAACCCTGCAAAGGATGTTGACGGGCTCGGTCCTAACGCCCAATATGTATCTGCGACAGCAACGGCAATCGATTGGCTTTTGGCAGGATACAACGTAACTCTTAAAGAGCGCCGCATTGCGATTGTAGGTAATGGGCGATTAGTGGGTGCGCCACTCGCGCGGCTCTGGCTGAGCGCGGGGCTCGACGTGACCGTGTATGACGATACGACGACAAACCTACAAGAATCCCTGCGAAATGCCGATATTATTGTGACCGCAACGGGTGTCCCGGGTCTTATTACCTCGGCGATGGTTGCTCCCGGAAAAGTAGTGGTTGACGCAGGTACTGCATCTGAAAATGGGGTGATTGTGGGTGACGTTGCGCCGGCTGTTCGTGAGCGCCAAGACCTGACGATCACACCAACTATTGGTGGCGTGGGACCACTGACGATTACGTCACTATTCGATAATGTCATTACAGCGGCGCGAAAAACCGTACCGACGGAAAGCTAAAAAGATTATTGTCCGAGTGCGTCTTTGACGCGCTGGACCACTTGGCGTGGGGTAAGTTCAGCCTTCACGATGTAACTGTGAATACCAAGGCTACGAATACCTTTTGGCGCTTCTTCTTCGCCTAGGTTCGTCAAAATTATTACAGGGATATCTTTACCCCAAGGTTGTTTGCGGATTGCCGTCAAGGCTTCTTGGCCATTCATTTCAGGCATTTGAATATCAAGCAGCACAATGTCTGGTGCGAAGTGCTCGACAAGCGCGACACCTTTTTTGCCATCGTTAGCTAATTGCACGTCGAAGCCGTCCGCTTCAAACTTCATTCGGTACATCTGGCTAATAACTGGGTCGTCTTCAACAATTGCAATTTTGGTCATAAGAGAATTATACTATACCTGTGATTGAAGCGCTTATTGTTATTGGTGGGGTAATAGGAGTTGCGGCGGTGGGGCTCTTTGTCTCGGGACGTATGACGAAGTGGTGGTCGAGTGCACTCTATGCACTTATTACGGCATCGCTGGCTCTTTTAATGGTGTCTGGATTTTACGCAACCACCGATGCTTCGGCGATCGCCATCTTGTGGTATGCACGCCTTAGTGCTGCGTCGGTGCTGGTTGCGCTGGCGAGTTTTTATTTCTTAGTGCAGCAGCTTGCAACATCTACTGAAACAGATATTTCAACGAAAGCAATTAATTACGGTGTATTTTGGTCGGGATTGGTTCTGCTGGTGCTCTCATTTACCCCTGCCGTCTTTCCAGTCGCGTACGCGATTCCGGGGTCAGATTATTTCGTAGATGCTTCATGGGGCGCAACCCTTTACTTACTCTATGTAGTGATCGTTTCTGTATTGATTGGGTATCGACTTGTAGAAACAATTCGTGATATCTATCGACGTCGTTTTGGCGTGCTGGATGTACGCTTTGTCGTGGTTCGCACAATGTCCTACATATTAACGCTCATATGGGTTGCATTAATATTCTGTCTGGCTGCATTTGCCCTTTCGTATGTGTTTGCTCGAGATCAAGTTGCTGATTCGGGCGCATTGTTTGGCCCGATTGCGATTGCCTCAGCCTTAACCGCAGCGCTCGTACTTCAACCATTGAAGCGATTCTTTAATCGCTTTACAGATAAGCTTCTTTATACTGATAACTATTCATTGAATCAGTTTACCGTCCAGGTAAGCCAAACACTTAATTCAACCAATGACCTTCGCCTTCTTCTAGAGCGAACTTCGCAACTAATTGCCGGTACGGTTCGTGCCAGCCAGGCGTTTTTCTTTGTGAATCTTCTTGAAGAGGGGCACTACATGAGCGCGGGTACCGAGCGCCACTCGCGAGTCACCCTTTCGGAATTTGAAGGTATCCACGTCTATGCGGGGCACAATGCACCTGCCGTGATTTCGCAGTTCGATAAAGCACACCCACTACACCGCATGATGGTGAGCCACCGTCTAGGACTTGTCATGCCGCTTCATAAGGGCGACACGATGATAGGGTATCTGTGCCTTGGGCAGCCGAGGGGATTTGGCTATACCAACCGCGACCTTCACGCACTTAAAAGTATCGCCGACGAGCTTACGATTGCTATCCAGAATGCGCTTTCTGTCGAAGAGGTTCGTAAGCTAAATGGCAGCCTTGAGCAACGTGTCAGTTCAGCCACACATGAACTTCGCACCAGTAACGCACAGCTACAGCGTCTCGACGAGGCGAAGGACGAATTTATTAGCATGGCCAGTCACCAGCTCCGCACGCCACTTACAAGTATCAAGGGGTACTTGAGTATGCTGATTGATGGCGACGTGGGGAGCGTCACAAAAGAACAAAAGCACATGTTGAATGAGGCGTTTGTAAGTAGTGAGCGCATGGTTCGTCTTATTGGCGATTTCTTGAACGTTTCAAGGCTGCAGACGGGTAAGTTTGTGATTGAAAAGCACCCTGTTGATTTGGCGCTATTGGTGCAACGCGAGGTCGAGGGGTTGGCGCAAAATGCAGCCGGCCGAGGTATGTCATTTGTCTACAAAAAACCTAAGGGCATTCCAATGTTAAATCTTGATGAAAATAAGATTCAACAGGTGGTGATGAACTTTGCTGATAACGCGATCTATTATTCGAAGGAAAAATCTAAAATCACCGTTTCACTTAAGAAAGTGGGTGAGTTTGTTGAATTTAAAGTGACCGATACGGGTATCGGGGTGCCAAAAAGCGAGCAGGCAAATCTATTCAATAAGTTCTTCCGTGCGACAAACGCCAGGCGAGCGCGACCAGATGGTACTGGCGTCGGGCTTTTCCTTGCGAAAAAAGTGGTCGACGATCACGACGGTTCGATTATCTTCGAATCCAAAGAGGGCAGGGGAAGCACATTTGGCTTCCGACTTCCGATCCCAAGAGACTAGGCGCTATTGGTTTGCGATACGTACGAGCTCAAAAATGAGCCACGTAATACCCACCACAATCGCAGCGGTAATAAGGACCGGCTTTAAAATGCGCTTGCGCTCAAACCACCATTGACCAAATTTAGATCGGTTGGCTGCGCTAATACGGGTAACTGCGGGTTTTGTCATCGCAGCGTCAACGCCGCGGTACTGCTTATTTCGTTTCTTCTTTACTTTATTCGCCATAACTATCATTAGTATACCAAAAACCCCGCTCATTGAAGAACGGGGTTGATGGCTTTGAAGCCGGACTGCTTCGGCCTTACTGCGAAGAGTAAGGGAGATGAGCGGTCAGACTCGAATTATTGGTTAAGTGCGCGACGGCTGGCTACATAGTATGCAGCGCTTGCAATCAGGGCACCAAGACCAACGATGGCAGCAATGTTCTCACCCATACCAGTCTTTGGAAGTTCTGGTGGGGTTACTGGGGTTTCTTCACACTTACTAAAATCTTTTGAGTATTTAGTGTCGTTGAAGTCACTTTCGTTAATAGTAACGATTTGCTTAGTCGTAAGGTCACACACCTTAATGGTAGCAGGTGGCGTTTCCTTACAGTCAGCAAGGTTCTTTGAGTACTTGTTTGCATCGAATTGTGATTCCTTAATGGTTACAATCTTCTTGGTCGCAAGTTCACAAACCTTGATGTCCTTGTCTTCTTTCTTTACTTCGAACTTACCCTTACATGCATCGCTTGTAGCTGTCTTGTCTTGGCCGTTCACAGTGAAGGTAACGGTAGCTTGAACAGTATACTTGCCTGCGGTAGCTTGGGTGTAGTTGAGGGTTGTGCTTGTTGAGGTCTTAGTATCAACAGTTGCACCAGCTTCGTTCTTGATAACGTAAGTTACGCTCTTGAACGTTGCGTTTTCAGCGGTGTAGCTAGTAGTGAACTTGAAGTTAGTACGGTCAACTTGGGTGATGCCGAGTGACTTACATACGTACTTCGCAACTGGTGGCTTACATTCCTTCTTTACAGTAACGTCAGCAGTGTCGCTCTTGTTACCGTTGTCGGTCTGAATTTCAGCCTTGTTAGTGAGCTTGTTGTCACCACATGCTGGGAGCTTGTCGTTGTCAGCAACCTTTGCAGTGAACTTTACATATGCAGCTGCGCCAGGGGCGTAGTTACCGATATTAACACCACTAGTAGTTACCTTGTCGCTTGCAGCGTCGAGATGCATACCGTTAGGGTTGGTTGAGTTTGCAACGTAAGTAGTGCTTGGAACGTAGCTAATTCCTTGTGGAAGTGTGTCCTTAAGCATTACGTTATCTTGGTTGGTTGTACCGGTGTTCTTGTAAGTCACGAGGTATTCAACCTTGTCGCCAGGGTTGGTTGCAACAGTCTCTGACCATGCAGTAGTACCTTCTTTGCGAACTTGCTTAGAAACGGTGAAGTTAGGTTGGTTTACTTTAATCTTGAAGATTACGTAACCAGCGTACTCGTTACACCCAGGCACGACGCCGTTAAGGCTGTCGAAACCAAGCTTTGCACCAGTGGTAAAGACGCTATCTGGAAGAGTTGCGCCATTTACTGCACCGTTGCTTGTTACCTTTGCTGAACCTGCAACAAAGCTAAGGTCCATACCGCCAGTGGTGCTGTTGGTAAGGCTTGCAGTGTCGTAGACTTCGCCAGGATTTGCGTTTGAAGCGGTAATGAAACCAGCGATGTCGGTTTTGCTATTCGCACCAACAGTTGCTGACATTTGCATGCGAAGCATGGTGTTTTGTGCGATACCAGCGCCGCTTGCGTTAAGGCCACTTGATGCGTTGTTGTGGTAGTACACCATCACATCGTAGGTCTTGCCAGCCTGTAGGTTGGCATTGTCAGTGTAGTTACCTACACCAGATTCACGAACGCGCACAAAGTTGCGCTCGTCACCAACACTTCCGTTGTCGGTAATTGAGTTGAACGTTACGTATGGCGCAGGATGTGCCATCGTAAAGGTCGGACGGTCCGGACCCCAAGCAAATACGGCTGCTGGAACGATGATTGCGGCTGCAAGCATTGTAACACCGGCGGTAAAGCGCTTAGGAGCACGGCGAATGAGGGACATAAGTTTACTCATATCTTTACTCCTTTTCTTGATCTATCTCGCAGAAGTCAGATCAAAGTTAATAATTGGATTGAACATTGTTGCCGGGTTGTTAACGGTTTTCAAGTCAGATCATTACAGGGCACATAATATGTGGTCTAAAGGGTTGCTCCACGAGGAGCTAGACTCAATCGAGCGAGTTCAAAATGAACTCAAGCAGGGAATCTAACTCCTCGGGTTTGCGAAGGAAAGGTCGGGAGCGGGCGGGGACGGTGAGGTCCCCGCCCGCTCGAATCGAATACGAAGGGTCAGCCCCCGAAGGGGTTGCCCGGGTCGCCCGTGTTGCGCGGTGCTTCCGTCTGACTCGGCGACGGGCTCGGGTTGACCGAGCCGGTGCCGGTGTCACCCGTAGCCGGTGCCGTGGTTTCCCGCGGTGCCGGTGTGGTTGCACCCGGAGCCTGCGATCCCGAAGAGGGAACGTGGGTCTCCGGCTGGACCGGTGCCGGGGTGGCGGGAGCGGCGGGGCGCGGCAGCAGGGGGCCGGAGCCTTCCTGAGTCACACCATCGGGCTCGTCGACACTGTCGGCGTCGTCCTTGGCGCAGTCGTACACGCAGGGCGTCGGGTTGCAGTTCACCGTGCAGGTGGGGGTACCACCGCAGTTCTCGGTGCACTCCGGCGTCGTCGGCGTGTCGGGCGTCGAAGGCGTGGTGGGGGGCGCGCCGCAGTCGAATCCTGCGATGCGCTGGTCCCCCTTGTTCACGTCTCCGCCGACTCCGACGTTGATGCCGAACGGCTTGACCCAGCAGCCCGTCTCACCCTTGTGGGTGACACGGAACACCAGGAAGTCCCCCGTGTACTGATTGGGGTTCTCGACGATGGGGCGAACATTCGCCTCGGTCGAGGCCACCGTTTCCGCGTGATAGTTCCACGCGGTCGTGAGGCCGTTCTCAACCTTGACGTGGAAGATGGTCATGAATCCGGCCAGGCCGGTCATGGTCTTCGTCGCGTCCTCGTACGAGATCGCCTGGGAGAGGACCTTGTCGGCCCACTCCTTCGGCGTGACTCCCTGGAACTGCTCGAACAGAGCGGCGTTGAGCTCCACCAGTTCCGGCTGGTGCTTCACCAGTGCCACGCCCACCATCGCCGCCTGTTCGGGCTGCGTGCAGATGGACGCGTTGACGCGGTCGCGAGTCGCCGGCAGAGCCGGGATGTTGACCGAGTTACTGGTGTTGCGGGCCGTGGTCTTGCCGGCGTCGACCTCGTTGGTGATGTAGGTCAGCATGACCTTATCTCCAACGGTCGGGAGGCCGAACTCCGTCGCCAGAGCGACGCAGTCGACACCCGGGGGGTCGCCGATGAGTGCCGCGATGTCCTCGGGCACGTCACCGATCATGTCGCTGCCGGCGACGGTGGAACAGGTGGCGATCTTGGCCTGCAGGGCCTCCGCGAGCGGAGTGAGGTCCGTGAGGTCCTCGTTGCCCTGCAGCGCCGTGATGTCCGCCACCGTCTTGTTCGTGGGGTTGTCAGTCACGAGATCCAGGTTGGCCTGGAGGGTCGCCGCGAGGGCGGCGGGGTCGTCGGCTGCGGTGCAGTCGCCGATCTCGTTGACGTTGGCCACGACCATGTACTGCTTGTCGACCTGCGCGCTCCCAGTGGAGCAGGCGGTCAGAGCGGTTGCCGAAAGGCCTGCCAGGATGACCACCCCGGCGACCTTGGCGAACCAACGCGAGGTGATCCTCATGGTGTTCTCCTTGTTTTCGGGGTGTCCGTTAGGCCACGGACGAGGTGTGGTGATCGGCGCGGGATGCGTCGACCAGGGTGACCGGCGTCGATGCGACGGTCGGACGAGCGGCACGCAGGATGGCCCACGTGACGAGCGTCGTGAAGACGACAGAGACGAGCAGGATCACGAGCGAGGACATGTAGTTCTCGCCGAGGTTGACCCAGCTCAGGCCGACGATGGCAGCCGCGATCGGAATCGCGACGGTGGCGATCAGGATCACCACCTTCATGCCGGGCCGACCGCTGAAGTCGCCGTTGATCACGTAGCTCTGGCCGGCCACGAGGGCCACCAGGGCGACGATGACCAGGGCGATTCCGCCGAGGCTCGTGAGGCCGCCGAACATGTCGGCGAGGGTGTTGAAGCCGACCACGAGGTCGACCGAGCCGTCCAGGGTGTTGAACCCGAGAGCGGCGATGCCCCCGACCACGAGGGTCAGCAGGACGAGCAGCCAGACGACGATCTTCTTCTGGTGCTTCTTGGTGTATGCAATCATTGGAGTGCTCCTTCTCCCCTTGGGATATGAGTGCGCGGATGCGCAGTGTTTCATGCGTTTCCGCAGCTGCATCCCTAGGGGTTCGGGAGCAGCGCGTCAATCCGTGTAAGCGAACTGGCGCGCTGCTTCCGATAGGGGCACTACAAGCGACTTTTCCTATAGCAAATCAGTGCATAGACATGCACTGTAATGATCTGACTTGTTAACGACCTCCTCACCCTGGCGTGGTCTCTCTCACCTCACCCGTGAATGATGTTCTTAATTTATCACAAAAGTGTCAAAATGTCAATGCTTTATACAATATATATACAAAAAGCACAAGCTCTTTACTGGGGTGGACGGCATAACACGCTACTGATAGGGGACTTAAAGGGTGATGAATGTGAGGTGGACGCTACATGTAGCGTGTCAATTTTAAGATAAGCGCTACATAAGATAATATTTGACACCTTTTGTCAAGAATGGTATAACGAACAAATGCGAAATGTGAACTGAGATTCACAGCTACTCATCCAAGTGGGTAGTGCATACGTACACACACAAGAAGGCAAGGTAGAAGTGAGCGCAATCGCGACCCTTCCCACCGACCACCGGACGCACTCCACCCCTCGGGGAGCGACCATGACCGCGGCCCGCGAGCCGCAGAAGAAGAGCAAGAAGCCCGGGCGCCTCGTGGTGTCCATCTCCAAGCAGACCCTCGTTCACTTCGACGAGCGCCTCGCCATCGGCAAGCCGATGATGGTCTCCTCGACCAAGCGCCAGGAACTGCTCGACTCGCTCGCGCACGAGATCGGCCGCAAGGTCGTCTCCTCGCGGACCCGTTCGAACGCCCGGCGTTCCATCTCCTACAAGATCGCCAGCTACCTCCTCTCGGAGGGGCTGATCGAGTTCCAGGAGCTCGAGGTCGCCTCGTCCAAGCGGGGCAAGTCGAAGAAGCCGGAGACCAAGCACATGGTGCTGGTCTCGGACAAGGGCTTCGACCTCCTCGAGCACGGCAGCCGTTCGTCGCACCCGTCGGCCGGTGGCAGCCGTCGTCGGTCGCACCAGAACGAGAACGAGGAGAACGCAGCGTGAACATGACGCTCGACACGAACACCACGTTCGAGTTCGCGACTCGGCTGTCGGACAAGCACATCCACTTCGGTGTCGCCAACATCTCGGAAGAGCTGGCCGTGGTCCACTGGACCCGGCGTGAGCGGCCCGAGCGCGACATCGAGATGGAGGCGGGGAACGTCATCCGGAGCCGGCACTACAACGTCGACTACCAGGTGATGCGGGACAAGCTGATGGACATCTACGGCATGACCGAGCGTGAGCTCGTGATCGCCCTGCTGACCGAGATGACGCCCGCCGCCATCAAGGTTCGCGCCGATGCACGTCAGGCCGCTGCCGAAGCCCGCAAGGCTGCCCGCGAGGCCGCCTCTGGCAAGGTCGCTGCGTAGAGCTCACTCCCAACCTTCTGCTGGGACCCGGACATTTTCGTTCGGGTCCCAGCACCGACCCCCTTATGAATTTATTCAAAATCTCTGTAGGCACTAGCCAAACAGGGGTTTTTTTGTTAGAATAGTTCAGGTAAAAAAGAATATCGCCTTTGATTTGTTCTTTTGTTGGTCTCATCGTCTAACGGTTAGGACACCAGGTTTTCATCCTGGCAATCGGAGTTCGATTCTCCGTGAGATCACCAATAGAACCGACCAAAGGCATATTTATTAATAATTGAAGGGCAACTTTTCATCATGGCTATTATCTTTAAACGAACCAAAATCCTTGCAACTGTAGGGCCAAACACAAGCACTCCAGAAATGCTTGAGAAACTTATCGCTGCGGGTGTGAATGGCATTCGTCTTAACTTTAGCCACGGTAGTTACGAAGAGCGCGACGAGCAACTCCCATGGATTCGCGAAGCGGCCGCTAAGGTTGGTAAACCGGTTGCAATCCTTCAAGACCTTCAAGGTCCAAAGATTCGCCTTGGTATGCTTAACGAAAACACCCCTGTAAAGAAGGGTGACGAAATCGTCCTTGATTTCGCTGCAGAACACGATGGCCTTACTTTCCCTGTACAGTACAACCTCGCTGAAAAGGTAAAAGTTGGTGAGCCGATCTACATCTTTGACGGCAAGGTGCGTACTACTGTAGTTGAAATTCCATCTGAAACCGCAATTAAGCTTCGTGTTGAAAACGACGGTGTACTTATGAGCAAGAAGGGTATTAACCTTCCTGACACCGACTTTGGCGGTGATATCCTTACCCCTAAAGACCTTAAGGACATCGAATACGGCCTCGATAAAGATATCGACTATGTTGCGCTCAGCTTCGTGCAAAGTGCTGACGACATCAACAACCTTCGCCAAATCCTTGTTGCCGGTGGTTCACAAGCGCAAATCATTGCAAAGATTGAAACCAAGGCGGCGATTAAGCCAGAGGTGATGGAAGAAATCGTCAAGGCAACTGACGGAATTATGGTGGCTCGTGGTGACCTCGCGGTTGAAGCGGGTGCCGAACTTGTACCAATCGTACAGCGCCAACTTCTCGCATTGTGCCGTAAGCACGGTAAGCTCAGTATTGTTGCGACCCAAATGATGGCAAGCATGGTTGATAACCCAGAGCCAACTCGCGCTGAAGTGAGCGACGTTGCTAACGCAGTCATCCAAGGTGCGGACACTGTGATGCTTTCAGACGAAACTGCGAACGGTAGTTACCCACTCGAAACAGTGGCGGCTATGAAGAAGGTGATTCTTTACACCCAAGACCACGCCCCTGTTGCGCCAGTACATGACATTATTGCAAAGAACCTCCAGCGTGACGCGATTAGCACCGCTGCGGTATCACTTGCTGAACAACTTGGCGTTGACGCGATTATCGCAGAGACAAAGTCAGGTGCAACTGCAGCAAACATTGCTGGCCACCGTCCAAATCTTCCGATTATTAGCGTGACGAGCGAAATGCGCGCTGCACAACAACTTGCACTTAGCTATGCAAACCGCTGCTATGTTCGCCCAGATGGCGACGAAGCTGGATTCGACCTCTTTAAAGAGCTCAAGAGCGAAGGCTTCTTCGGTGAAGGTGTTTCTAAGGTGATTATCGTCAGCGGTCAACAGCCAGGCGTAATCGGTACTACCGACACAATCAAAGTTCGTGTACTTGAATAGTATTTCATAGTACAATTAAACCAAGTAACAAATAGGGTGGGGCCATGGCTTTCTTTAAACGAACAATCAAAGATGTTCCGATTGATCACAAGACCGTTCTCGTGCGGGCTGATTATAATGTGCCGTTGAACAAAAAAGGTGAAATTTCGGACGATCTTCGTATTCGTGCGAGCATTCCAACTCTCGAGTATCTCTTAAAACATCACGCAAAAGTTGTCGTGATGAGCCACCTTGGCCGCCCAGAGGGTCGTGATAAAAGCCAAAGCCTCGAGGTGGTCTCTGAGCGCCTCGCCGAGCTCCTTGGTAAAAAGGTCATTTTTGTCGATGACTGTATTGGCGACAAAGTTGTGCAAGCGGTGAAAAAAGCCCCTGCAGATTCTGTCGTACTCCTTGAAAATCTTCGTTATTACGCCGAAGAGGAGGCGAATGACGAGAAGTTTGCAGAGAAGATCGCCAAGAGTACAGGTGCACGTTATTTTGTGCAGGACGGGTTTGGTGTCGTACACCGGGCGCACGCCAGTACCGATGCGATTACGCATTTTGTGCCAGGGGTGTCAGGACTACTCCTTGAACGAGAATACGTCACCATTACGAGCGCAATGGAACACCCGAAGCGTCCGCTCGTGGCAGTGATGGGTGGCGCAAAAATTAGTGACAAGATTACTGTCATTGAGCGCCTTGTAGGTGTTGCCGATCGAATTGTGATTGGCGGCGCTATGGCAAATACGTTCCTTAAGTATAAGGGTTATCACGTGGGTGCAAGTAAGGTAGAGGATGGCAAGGAGTCAGTCCTTGATGGTATCTACTCTGCCGCACACGATAAGTCCGAGGGGCATGCTGATGATTTCATTATGCTTCCGGCCGACTTGGCAGTAGCAAAAGAAGTTTCCGAGGCTGCATCTCGACGAAACATAGGATTGGGCGAAGTGGCCGAGGATGACATTATCCTCGATATTGGCGATCAAGCTATTGAAAATATGGTCAATGCAGTAAGTGGTGCCAAGACGGTGATTTGGAATGGAACACTTGGCTACGCAGAACTCCCTGAGTTTGCACATGGATCCGCACGACTCGCATTGCAACTTGCGACAGATCCTGAAATCACCTCTATTATCGGCGGCGGCGACACGGCTGATTTCGTATTGAAATGGGATGGCAACGGCGGCGAGAGCTTTACGCACGTCTCGACGGGCGGTGGCGCTTCGCTTGAGCTAATGGCAGGCAAAAAATTACCAGGAGTCGAGAGTTTGCTCGACTCATAAAGATACGCTACACTAAAGGCAAGAAAAGCATAGACACAATGGCAGGGGATAAAAAACTTATTATCGGAAACTGGAAAATGAACCTCGGGGTTCATGAGTCTAGTTTGCATTTACATAAACTTGCGGATTCAGTAAAAACACACCGTAATGTTGAGGTGGTACTGGCACCTACGATGCTCGCACTTCAAACACTGAGCCTTCAGGTAAACCACCGTCAATTTAAACTCGCAGCGCAAAATTTCTACTGGCGTGACCACGGTGCATATACGGGTGAAGTCTCTGCGACACAACTTCGCGGCATCGTCTCGTACGGGCTTGTCGGTCACTCCGAGCGACGTCATGTGTTCCACGAAAGTGATAAGGACACTCGCGCCAAGGTGCAGGCGGCAATCCGTAATGGTATTCGCCCAGTTCTTTGTGTGGGTGAAACTGCCAGTGAGCGCGCTGCGGGTGAGACTCGTGATGTGCTGCACGACCAACTTATTGGTGGTCTCGCAAATATTACAAGCGACGAGCTGCCAGAGGTTATTGTTGCGTACGAACCAGTGTGGGCGATCGGTACGGGCAATAACGCACTGCCAACTGATGTAACTGAGGCTATCGTGTCAATTCGAAGCCAGCTCAAGCACCTTTATGGGGCAAAAGCGGCAAATGCGGTCCAAGTACTGTATGGTGGAAGTGTCACCGCAGACAGTGCCGCTGATTATCTTGCACTCCACGAGGTAGATGGACTTCTTGTGGGTGGTGCGAGTCTCGACGCACACGCCTTTACTACTATTGTTGAAAAAGCCTTTCAGAGTGCGAAAGGCGACGCATAATGGCAAATTTGTCTGATTTTGATTTTGACGAGCTCGACAAGGCGGTTGCAGGCGCACTATCTGACGCGCAATCAGATGCCAGGCCTGAAGCCGAAACACCTGTAGTACCAGCACCAGTTCAATCCGAAGAGCCAAAGCCAGCTCCAGTTGTTGCTCGCCCTCCTGCGCCAGCGGCGCGACGTAGTGCGGGTCGTTTTATGGACGTCGTGCACCCGTCTTCGGATATGCGTACAAAATCTGGCTTTACTCCGCCAGTCAGTACTCCCGCTGTATCGGCTCAGGTTACCGAAGTGCCACAAAAACCCGTTGAAGCTGAGTTAGAGGACTGGGTAAAGCCACTTGAGTCACCATTTTTACCTGACGCAAAAGTAGAAAAGCGACCACTTGGCACGATGCCTGCGACTGGTGATGCGTCAAAAGAGGACGAACTCTTGCTCGAAGCTCCTGATGATCCACTCCTCGAGGCGCACGCGATGCCCGACCCAATTGATTTCGCTGCACACGCGAGTGCCTTACCGTCTGAACAAGAAGATACCGGAGTTCCTGCGCCAGTTGAAGCTATCGAGGGAATAGTTCCTGAAGAGGTAGTTGCTGAAGAAGTTGCGCAAAAGCCCGTAGAGGTTGAGACAAAAGCAGAAGAACCAGTGGCGAAGGTTGAAGAAGTGATTAAGTCGGATGAGCCTGTTGGCCCCGCATCAATCTCACAGCAGTACACCGAGCAGCCTAGTACAAGCCCGGAGTCTGGCGCGATTTACGACACAGAAAGTTATCACCAGCCACTAGCCGCAGCACCAAAGAAGAAATCAGGCGCATGGGTGTTTGTATGGATTCTTTTGTTGTTGATTGTAGGCGCAGCGGCCGGCGCTGGCTTTTATTTCTTTGTACTTCCAATGCTTTAGACTCTAGAGCTTAAGCCTTTTTTCCTCTATAATAGTACGGATGGATTTGCTCGGGGGACTTAATGACGCACAAAAAGAAGCGGCTCTTCACACAAAGGGCCCGCTTTTGATTTTGGCGGGTGCGGGTAGTGGTAAAACAAAAACACTGACGCACCGCATTGCGTTGCTAGTTGCCGAGCAAAAAGTGTGGCCAAGCCATATTCTTGCGGTTACTTTTACAAATAAGGCTGCGCGTGAAATGCGCGAACGTCTTTCGGGCCTTTTGGGACAGCCAAATGACCGCTCATTTATGCCCTGGATGGGCACATTCCACAGTATCTGTGTGCGCTTGCTTCGAATGGATGGGGCGGCGATCGATATTCCTAAGAACTTCGTGATTTATGACGAAGACGATCGCAAAGGGCTTATTAAACAAGTCATGAAGTCACTCTCGATTTCTGAAAAAGACATGAAACCTACAGCGGTAAGTGCGGCGATTTCTTCAGCCAAAAACGCGCTCCAAGACCCCGAGGAATACGAAGCCTCGGCACATTATCCATTTCAAAAGAATGTCGCCAAGGTGTATAAAGGCTACGAATCGCGTCGCAAAGAGGCGAAAGCGCTTGATTTTGATGACCTTCTGATTGAGGCGGTACGACTATTTCGTGATAACAAAATGGTGCGCGAAAAGTGGCGCGCGCAATTTGAATATATTTTGATTGATGAGTACCAGGATACCAACGCTGCGCAGTATCAGTTAGTAAAATATCTTGTAAACGACGAGCAAAACCTCTGTGTAGTGGGCGATGACTGGCAGTCGATTTATAGCTGGCGTGGGGCCGACTTCACGAATATTCTTAACTTCGAGCGTGACTTCCCGGGTGCGAAAGTGGTAAAGCTGGAGCAAAACTATCGCAGTACGGGTAACATCCTTGATGCGGCAAACTCTGTGATTACGAAAAACACCCAGCGAACCGACAAGACGCTTTGGACTGCCGAAGGTGCGGGTGCTCCTGTGCAGGTGCATGGTGTCTACGACGAGGCGGAAGAAGCGCGCCAGGTGGCGGATCGTATATCGGCGCAGGCGAGTATTGGTGCGCGTAAGTTTGACGAATTTGCGGTGCTGTATCGCACGAACGCGCAAAGCTATACGCTTGAGCGCGCGTTCCTTCAAATGCGTGTGCCGTATCAAATTGTTGGTGGCGTACGTTTCTATGACCGTAAAGAAATTAAAGATATCGTGGCCTATCTGAAGCTTATTTATCAACCAAATGACCGCATGAGCTTTAGTCGCATTGCAAATGTGCCAACGCGTGGTATCGGAGCAACCAGCTTGGAGCGATTCCTCAACTGGCAGCCAGATAGTGGGCTAGATATTATTGATGCGCTTGCTTCTATGGGAAGCCAGGCGGTTGTCACGGGTAAGGCACGTACTGCCATGGCGACGCTCGGTGAGAAATTGCAGCAGATTCGTAGCCGCGTTGAAGATACACACCCCTCTGAACTTATCGATCAGGTGATCCGTGCGGTTGGGTATCGTGACTTTATTCTTGACGGTACTCCGCAGGCCGAAGATCGCGAGGAAAACATCGGTTCGCTCCTTTCGGATGCCCAAAACTTTACGGGCCTATCCGATTTCCTCGAGGAGGTCGCGCTTATGTCGAGTGTCGATAGCGAAAATCAAAGCAACAAGGTGACACTGATGACGCTGCACGCCGCAAAGGGCCTTGAGTTCCCGGTTGTCTTTATGGTGGGTATGGAGGAGGGTATTCTGCCGCACTCACGTGTCTTCGAATCGGGTCCCTCTGAACTCGAGGAAGAGCGCCGCCTTTGCTATGTAGGTATGACCCGGGCACGCGAAGAGCTGCACTTAAGCTATGCATATAGTCGCCTGCAATTTGGTACGCGCGGCTACAACCCGGTGTCGCGATTTATTGCTGATATGGGTAATCAGGTTGCCATGGTGAATCCAGAGCCAAATATTATGGGCTACAAAGAAGAAGAGCCATTTTATAGTGATGAACTTGGCTTAGAAGAGGGAGATCGTGTGCGCTCAGCTGCATTCGGCGATGGTGAAATTATAGAGGTCGACGGCCTTGCGGTGACGATCGCATTCCTTAATGGTCAGACCAAAAAGCTCAACGCAGAATACGCCCATCTTCAAAAGCTTTAGCGCATTATATGCTATAATCGATAAGACACACTGGGTAGGAGTGTATCCACTTACACTATTTTATGAAGTTACGTCTAAAGAAATCCACCACGATTGTGAGCCTGTGCTTTGCCGCACTAGGTGTTTTTGTTGTTTCTGGAATTTTTGCAATTTCATCAAATTCAGTTCAGGCCCAGAGCGAAGGTGGACGCCTAATTACTGTTCACGACCGCGGCACTGAAACCGCTTTTATTACTACCAAGGAAACGCTTCGCGAGGCATTGAACGATCAGGGTATTGCGCTTGATGCGAAGGACGCAGTTGAGCCATCTGCGGATGAAAAGTTGGTGGCACCAGATTATCAAGTGAACATTTACCGCGCACGGCCTGTCACGGTGATTGATGGGGCGACACGTCAAAAGGTGGTTACGCCGTATCAGACCGCAGAGCGTATTGCACAGGATGCGGGCATTAGTCTTAATCCAGAAGACACGACAAAACTTGAACGATCAACCGATTTCGTAAGTGACGGAGCGGGACTTCAGCTCAATATTGACCGTGCAACACCGATGGTGCTCGATTTGTACGGTGCACGCACCGATATCCGCACGCAAGCAGCTACCGTCGGCGATATGCTGAAAGAGAAGAAAATTGATCTTGGTGAAAATGGTCGCGCGTCGTTACCGCTTGATGCGCCAATTAGCCAAGGGCTTGAAGTGCGTGTCTGGCGCGAGGGTAAGCAAACGGTGACTGTTGATGAAGACGTTGCGTTCGAGACTGAACAAGTGAAGGACGCCGACCGCGAAGTAGGCTACAAGGCGGTGCAAACTGCTGGCCAGAACGGTAAGCGTACGGTTACCTATGAAGTGAATATTCAAAATGGCGTCGAGGTGTCACGTACCGAAATCGCAAGCATCGTATTGCAGCAGCCGGTCAAGCAAGTCGAAGTTATCGGTTCGAAGGTGAAAACACTTCCTTATACCGGCGGCGGTAGTAAAACCGAATGGCTCGCCGCTTCAAATATTGCACCAGAATACTGGGGCTACGCAGACTTTATGGTGCAAAAGGAAAGTGGCTGGAATCCTAATGCAAAGAATAAATCATCGGGTGCGTGTGGACTTGCCCAGGCGCTTCCATGTAGCAAGCTTGGGCCAAACTGGAATAACCCAGTTGTTGCGCTGAACTGGATGAATACTTATGTGGGTCGTTATGGCGGCTGGGAAGGTGCGTACAATTTCTGGCTATCGCACAAGTGGTATTAGGATATGGTAGGTCCTAAAAAATCCCTCGGACAGCACTGGTTGAAAGATCGCGATGTATTGATGTCGATCGCAGATGAGGCGAACATCACTGAAGATGATACAGTGCTTGAAATTGGCCCCGGCCTTGGCACTTTGACGAGCGAACTTTTACGACGCGCGAAGAAGGTTGTCGCGGTAGAACTTGACCAGGATTTGGCGCGTAAGTTGCCTGGTCAATTTCCTGGTACTTCGCTAGAAGTGATGAATCAGGATATTCTTACTTTTGATCTGCGCAACCTTCCCGAAAACTATGTGGTTGTTGCGAATGTCCCTTACTACATCACCTCTAAAATTATTCAGTTATTAACAACTGCTACAAATAAGCCACGGACCATCGTGCTTCTCATTCAAAAAGAAGTTGCCGAGCGTCTTGCCGAAGGACCTGGTGACATGAGTATTCTTGCGGTCAGTGCACAGATTTACGCCGAAGTACGCCTTGGCGACGTTGTGCCTGCGGAATTATTTACCCCACCACCAAAGGTAGATAGCCAGGTAGTGGTGCTAGAGGTGCGCGATATGCCACTTGTGGACCCTACGCACGAAAAGACGTTCTTCCGCGTCGTGAAAGCGGGCTTTGTTGCGAAACGAAAGAAGCTTCGCAGCAGTCTTTCGAGCGGGCTTCATATCTCAAAGCAAGAGGTCGAAGCGTTGCTTCAATCGAAGGGTATTTCCCCAGATGATCGTGCAGAAGATCTTTCGATACAAAACTGGATTGATATCTCTAAAGAATTCTAAGCACTCTCTTCGCTCAACTCCTAGTGCTATAATAATGAAGATGAAACGGAAGCTAGGGTTGGGCGCCTCATTATTGGTTGCATGTGTCTTTTTTGCCATGCACGCGCCTGTGAGTGCACAAGATACGACGAGCCGACGTTTAATTACTCTTCATGACCGTGGTCAGACCACAATCTTTTTAACCGAAGCCAAGACACTCGATGACGCGCTTTCGCAAGAAGGTATTCAGCTTGATCCACGCGATACGGTCGAGCCGTCTCGCGATGAAGAACTGGTCGCGAGTGAATATAAGGTGAATATTTATCGTGCGCGACCGGTAGTGATCGTGGATGGTTCGGTGCGCGTAAAAACAGTGAGCCCTTACCAGACGCCTGAACGCATCGCTCAAGACGCGGGCTTTACGCTGAACCCAGAAGATACAGTGACACTATCTGCCTCGACCGATTATGTCTATGACGGAGCGGGTCTTCAGTTGGTGATCGATCGCTCGCTTCCTGTGGTGATGGATTTATACGGGCGAAGGGTTGAAGTGCATACCCAGGCGCGCACTATTGGCGAAATGCTTGAAGAAAAGAATATTCGCTTTACGGAGAACGACCGTGTGCAGCCTGACGCCTCGACACCAATTGCAAGTGGCATAGCGGTCCGTGTATGGCGCGAAGGGAAGCAAACGCTCTCGGTAGACCAGGCGATTCCGTATAGTCGAGAAATTGTCTATGATGCCGATCGCCCACTTGGCTACCGTGTTGCGCAATCTGCGGGTACGAACGGTATGCGTACATTTACCTATGAGATTGAAATTAAAGATGGCAAGGAAATCTCACGGGTTGAGATTGCCAATATTGTGACGCGACAACCAGTGAAGCAGGTTGAAGTAATTGGTATCTACAATAATGGCACCGGGCTGAGTCAGGGGAAGGGTGCGCAGTACTGGACCGATAGTAAGGGCGTCTCGCACCGCGAAACATATTATGATCTTGATATGAGCCGCGTGATGCAAAGTTGCGGACAGGGCGGCTACTATACAGTGCGTCCGGACGGAGCAAAGGTTGATCGTGACGGATACATTCTGATTGCGGCGAACTACGGAAATTATCCAAAATGTTCGCTGGTAGAAACGAGTTTGGGGACAGGGAGGGTGTATGACACGGGCGGATTTGCGGCGCGGCATCCTCATGGTTTTGACCTTGCGACCGACTGGTCCACTAGAAATGGAAGATAGACACGCATTTCATCAAAAAGCTTATGGTACTATAGGGATGTATGAAACTCTACCATTCTTTCCATCGTGGCTTTACTATAGTTGAGCTCATCGTTGTCGTCGTAGTCATCGCAATTCTCGCAACGGTCATAACAATCGGATACAACAATGTAACTTCGAGTGCGCGCGAAAAGTCACTCATGTCTGATATTGACTCTGTTGAAGCTGAGCTGACTCGTTATGCAACAAAGAACCAAGGAGTATACTCTTCTTCTTTGAATTGGAACTCAGCGAGTGGTTCAAGTGCCGCAATTAATTTTTCTCCTTCCCAAGGAAACGTCATTGTCGTGCAAGCATTCAATACCGGGTACTGCATAAAAGCGTATAATTCGGCCTCTAAAAATAAAACTTTAGCAGATGCCATGAAGAAGGGGCAGTGCACGGTCCAATGGATAGCTGCGAGCTATGGAACTTCTTCAACGTGTGGTGTTGCGTCGACAGGCACTACATACTGTTGGGGATCGAATTCAGCAGGGCAACTCGGTAATAATTCCACCACCAACTCATCCCTTCCGGTGACCGTAAGTACATCAGGAGTGTTAAGTGGAAAGACCGTAAAGAGTATTTCAACGGGAGGTGCGCATGCCTGTGTAGTTGCTTCCGATTCAAAAGCGTATTGTTGGGGATCGAATTCAGCAGGGCAACTCGGTAATAACACCACGACGGATTCATCAGTGCCTGTCGCAGTGAATACTTCTGGCGTGCTGAGCGGGAAAACCATCGTTGCTATATCGGCTGGCTCAAGCCATACGTGTGCAGTAGCTTCGGATGGAAGGGTGTACTGCTGGGGGATGAATTCGGTTGGGCAGCTCGGTAATAGTTCAACAACGGGCTCACCGGTGCCGGTAGCGGTAAACGTTGCAGGAGTATTAAGTGGAAGGACTGTTACGAGCGTATCTGCCGGTACGAGTCACAGCTGCGCACTTGCCTCAACAGGTCAGGCGTACTGCTGGGGCTCGGGACAATATGGCCGATTGGGAAATGCCTCAAGTTCAAATTCATCAGCACCGGTAGCGGTAAGCACTTCGGGTGCGCTGTCTGGAAAATCGTTATCTGAGGTGGTTGCCGGCGATAGTCATACATGTGCGCTCGCTTCGGATGGTACGGCGTACTGTTGGGGGTATGGATTAACGGGTAGGCTTGGTGATGGTTCGAATTCAAACTCAAGCTCACCACTGGCCGTAGATACAAGTGGCGTGCTTTCAGGAAAAACGATTCGAGACATTAATACGGGGTATGATCATACGTGTGCCGTGGCGACCGACGGTGTTGTGTACTGCTGGGGTAATAATGGCAATGGGCAGTTCGGAAATGGTACCACTAGCTCATCTTCCACACCCGTTGCTGGTATGACGGCAAGTTCACTAGGGGGTAAACCGGCGAGTGCACTCATTAATAATGGCGGCTCATATCCTGCAACTTGTGTTCTCACGAACGAAAGTGCTATTTATTGTGCAGGTATAAATTCTACGGGTTTATTTGGTAACGGTACAACGACAAACTCTTCTACCCCACAAACGACAAAACCGATCGACATATAGAGTAGGCGTGTTATCTGGTACAATAGAGACCAATGGAACAGATACAAAAGAAACTCTACATCACTACTGCTATTCCGTATGTCAACGGAACGCCGCACATTGGCAATGCCCTCGATTACCTGCTTGCCGATATTTGGACTCGCTATCAAAAGCAAAACGGACACGAAGTTCGTTTTCAGGTTGGTACTGACGAGCATGGTAATAAGATTGCCGTCAAAGCTGCCGAGCAAGGCCTGACACCAAAGCAGTACACCGACACCACCTACGTAAACTTTGAAAAACTGATGCGTAAAGTCGGTGCTGAGTTTACAGACTTCGTACGCACTACTGATGACCATCACGTCGCGGCTGTACAGCACATTTGGAAGCAGCTTGAACCCTATATCTACAAGGGCACATACAGCGGCTGGTACTGTATGGGTCACGAAGCATTCTTTACGGACAAGGAAGTGCAGGCTACTGCGGGTATCTGCCCAGATCACCAGACACCCTATCAGCAGGTAAGTGAAGAGAACTACTTCTTCAAAACCAGCGCCTTCACCGACAAGATCAAAGCGGCCATTAACAGTGGTGAAATGCAGATTGTGCCTGAATTCCGTAAGAACGAATTCCTCGAGCTTATTAAAGATGGCCTTGCGGATGTTAGCGTGTCGCGCCCTAAGAAAAATCTTACATGGGGTATTCCCGTGCCCGGTGACGACGACCAAATTATGTACGTCTGGCTTGATGCGCTTGCAAACTACATTACCGTCATTGGCTACCCCGACCGTCCAGATGAATACAAGGCATTCTGGCCTGCAGACGTCGAAGTGATTGGTAAGGATATTCTTCGTTTCCACGCCGGCATTTGGCCAGCCATGCTTATGGGTATTGGTCTTCAGCTTCCAAAGAAGCTTTTGGTGCACGGCTTTATTAACGTAGGTGGTGCGAAGATTAGTAAGACTGTCGGAAATGTGATTGATCCGAACGAGATTATTGATACCTACGGCCTTGACGCGTTCCGTTATTTCTTCTCTCGTCATATTCCAACACTCGACGACGGTGACTTTACTTGGGAAAAATTTGAAGGCGCCTATAACGGTGAACTTGGTAATGACCTTGGGAATCTTATTTCTCGCGTCGCAGGTATGATTACTCGTTATCAGGCGGGTGTCATTGGCCAGTCCGAGCAAACTGAACATGATATGACCCTCTACCACCAAGCAATGGACAACCTTGAATTTAACAAGGCGATTGATGAGGTATGGAATATGATTCGCAGCCTCAACCAATACATCGATAGCGTGAAACCATGGGAAATCGCCAAGGGACTTGGTAAAGACCCAGAAGCTGAACCACACCTAAGTGAAGTACTCGCACACTGTGCGGGCGCACTGGTGCAAATTGGTGATCTTTTGTATCCATTCTTGCCAACAACTGCACAGGCAATTCATACGACATTCGAAAGTGGTGTGGTAAGGTCGCTCGAAACGGTACTTTTCCCGAAGATGTATATTCACACCGCCGATCCTCGTGCGCCAAAGCAGTAATATGCTCGTCGATACCCATTGTCACATTCACGAAACATACGAACTGCCACTGGCGGAAGTGTTCCAGCGTGCCAATGAATCGGGCGTGTCGCAGATGATTTGTGTCGGTACGAGCGAAGAAAGTTCTCGGCTTGCGATTGAGTTTGCCGTCGCGCATGACCATGCATTCGCCTCTATTGGGGTGCACCCGCACGATACGAAAGACGGCTTTTCTCAGATTGCACAGCTTGCGGGCACCTCAGCGAAAATCGTTGCCGTAGGGGAGATTGGACTCGACTATTTTTATACGCATAGTCCAAAAGAGCTACAAATTGAAGCATTAAAGGCTCAGCTTGACGTTGCAGCGGAGTATGACCTACCAGTAATTTTTCACGTCCGAGAAGCATTTGATGACTTTTGGCCGGTATTTGAACAATATGAGGGGATTCGCGGCGTGCTCCATAGTTTTACCGACTCAAAGGAAAACATGGAAAAGGCGATTGCAAAAGGGCTTTACATTGGGGTGAATGGTATTAGCACCTTCACGAAAGATGAGGCGCAAAAAGCAATGTTTGATGCAATCCCGCTTGATCGCATCCTCTTTGAAACGGACGCTCCTTTCTTGACACCTACCCCTTATCGTGGTAAAATTAATGAGCCCGCGTATGTGAGGATTGTGGCAGAATTTCATGCCCAACGACGTGGCATTTCACTAGACGAAATTGCCGAAGCATCTTCAAGTAACGCCCGCGCACTATTTAACCTTTAAATAGCGCAGTCTTACACCAACACAACCAATACACACTCGGGTACAGAGACTTTTTTCTATGGTAAACGCAACTTTTACTATTCCAGGCGAGAATCCATTCCAGAAGGCACTTCAAACTGCTGATTCTTTCTTGAACCCCGAGCGCGAACCAAGTGTGTATGGTCGTATTAAAGCTGCTGAGGAGCGTATTCATGGATACCGACGCACGGCGCTCGAGATTGATAGCAAGCGCCCCGAGCAAGGTTTCTTTGAAACCCTCATTAAGGGTCGCCAAGAGCGCATGACGCTCGAAAAGCTCATCGAGAAAGAAACCTACATTGGTGGTCAAGCGTTCTCGAAGTGCGGCGTATTTGACCCGCGCATCGCGAAAGTGGTTGACCGTTTCTGGCTTAGCCATAAGGGTTCGAGTATTCTTTCGAATGGCAATCACCTCGGTGACTGGTACCATGTACGTGAATTTTACGATACTTTCGGGCGTAAGCTTGAAGAGGTCACGATTCACCTTGAAACACACCCGACGCATATTAATAAAATTGTAGGCGGTAAGCCGGTTGACCTTTCTATCGCGGAGCTCGAAGTGTTTATTCGTGCAATTGAGATGTACGAACAGAATGTTCGCGAAAACTTATATCCATTTGACCAAGAAATCTTTGATTTATTTGATGAAATCGACCAAGAAAACATCGTTGCGCCACAGTCACTCGAGGATCAATTCGGTAAAGACGTAGTAGCACGAGTGACGGAAGCGTTTAATGAGTACAAGCGTATTCGGGCGGCACGCGCAGCAGGTGCTTATGGTGGTGAAAAAAGTGCATCACGTCGTCCTGATGAACCGCGAACTAGGCTATAATAAATAGAGTGAACGACGAGGTAATTTATCTTGATCATGCGGCGGCAACTCCAGTCGATGCAAAGGTACTTGCGGCAATGCAGCCGTTTTTTTCTGATGCCTTTTACAACCCCTCTGCACCGTACGCCCCTGCAGTAAAAGTACGCCGTGAATACGAGGCGGCAAAACAGGTGATTGCACGTGCTATTGGTACGAAGGCCGATGACCTTGTGATGACCGCGGGTGCGACTGAATCGATTAACCTTGCATTTTCTGGAGTGACTGGCCACGTTGTGACTTCTGAAATCGAACACCACGCAGTCCTTGCTGCGGCAAAACGTCACGAAGCGACATTTGTGCACGCTGATGCAAAAGGAATCGTTTCCGCCGCGGCAGTTAAAGAGGCGATTCTTCCTTCTACGCAACTTGTGAGCATTGCACTTGCGAATAACGAACTCGGTACCATTCAGCCACTTCGAGATATTGCGGAAGTGGTCCGCCATGAGCGCGAGCGTCGTTTGGTGGCGGGTGATCACACGCCAATCTACCTTCACTCAGATGCGTCGCAGGGTGTAGGTCAGTTGGACGTAAATGTTGCACGGCTTGGCGTCGACATGTTGACGCTTAACGCGGCGAAAGTCTATGGTCCTAAGCAAGTCGGGCTCCTTTGGGCAGCACCCGCTGTGGTAGTTGAGGCGACTATTGTAGGCGGCGGTCAAGAACGAGGCCTGCGCAGCGGCACTGAAAATGTCCCTGGTGTGATTGGGTTTGCAAAAGCGATGGAACTTGCGAGCGCGCATCGTAAGTTCGAATCGGATCGTTTACACTCCCTTCGTAATGGTCTACAGGCGAAGCTTGTAGAAGCGTTTCCAGACGCGGTTCTTTCGGGCAATTTAAAACACCGCCTCGCAGGGCATCTTCATATTTCGTTTCCAGGGCTTGATGCGGAGCGTGTACTTTTCGCGCTAGAAATGCGTGGGGTGTTAGTTGCAACGGGCAGTGCCTGCGCAGCCAATAAAGGTACTCGCTCACACGTACTCACGGCTATTGGTCTTGCGCCAGAAGTCGCGGATGGAAGTTTGCGTATTACCCTTGGTCATCTTTCGAATGACGAAAATATTGCCAAAGCTGGCGACATTATTATTGAAGAAATTCAAAAAGAATATCAGCGGAGCGCTAAGTAATGAAGTGGTTTATTGGAGTAGTTGTATTGCTCGTGGCGCTTATAGTCGGCATCAGCGTCTATTTGCAGCCAAATAATTTTATCGGGTGTGGTGAAAAGCCTGTCGGCGGTTCGCAGTGCGACAAGGCTGACGCGATTGTCGTGGTAAGTGGTGGTGATACTGAGGCGCGTACCGCTGCGGGTATTTCGCTGTATAAAAATGGCTGGGCTGACTATTTAGTACTTTCTGGCGCGGCGTTCGATAAGTCGGGGCCAAGCAACGCGGCGGCCATGAAACTTCAGGCTGAAGATGCGGGTGTGCCAGCGTCGGCAATTCTTATCGATGAGGACGCGGCAAACACCCAGCAAAACGCGGCAAACACCCAATCGATTTTTGAAGAAAATAGTTTTGAGGATGTTATTTTGGTGACTTCTGGTTACCACCAGCGCCGCGCAAGCCTCGAATTTAATAAAGGCGCCGAAACAGTCACAATTCGTAACTACCCAGTGCTGCAAGACGACGACTGGAATTGGTATTGGTGGGTGACGCCTCGTGGATGGTGGCTTGCGGGTGGTGAAGTCGCAAAAATTATCGCATTTTATTTTGGAGTAAGTTCATGACAAAAGTATACGTAGGAATGAGTGGTGGAGTAGACTCATCACTCACCGCTTCGCTTCTTAAGGAGCAGGGTTACGACGTGACCGGCGTCTATATGAAGAACTGGACGCAGGATCTTCCTGGTATGCGTTGCCCTTGGGCGGACGACCTGGCGGATGCAAAGCGTGTTGCGGTGCAACTTGGCATCGATTTTAAGGTGTTTGATTTTGAAAACGAATATCGGCAAAAAGTGGTCGATTACATGATTGATGAATACAAGCATGGTCGCACTCCAAACCCAGACATTATGTGCAACCAAGAAGTGAAGTTTAAGCTCTTCCTTGAGGCTTCATTGGAAGACGGCGCTGATTTAATTGCGACGGGGCACTATGCAAGCACGAAAGACGGAGTATTGCTTCAGGCTGCTGACGCGAATAAAGACCAGACGTATTTTTTGTACCGTGTAACTGGTGAGGCGCTCGCTAAGACGTTGTTTCCTTTGGGTGAATACACCAAGCCTGAAGTGCGCAAAATGGCCGAAGCGCGCGGGCTTTATACTGCAGGCAAAAAAGACAGCCAAGGAATTTGTTTTGTCGGCCAAATTGGTATTCGCGAATTCTTAAGCCAGTACGTCGAGCAAACGGCAGGTAAAATTATCGATAAGCAAACGGGTAAGGCACTTGGCCAACACGACGGCGCGATTTTCTATACTATTGGGCAGCGTCACGGGCTTGATGTGGGCGGAGGCCTTCCATACTATGTGGTTGGTAAAGACATGGATAAGAATGAAGTGTACGTCACGACAAACTTGAACGACGACGCTCTGTGGAAGCCCGAACTTACCGTTGCGGCCGGCCATTGGATTAACGAAGCACCAAAGCCGGGGCAGTACCAGATTCGCGTTCGTCACCGTGCACCACTTGTTGATGCTGCACTTTCTTTTACAGATGAAGGTGAAGTGAAGCTACTGCTTGATAATCCAGAGCGTGCGGTGGCCCCTGGGCAGTCAGTGGTTATCTACGATGAGGCCGTATGTATTGGCGGCGGCATCCTCTTATAAGTATTTCAGTTTCCCTTCAGTAATTCTACGTACTATAAGTATGGAAAATCTAAGCAAAGGAGGAATCTTATGGGATTCGTAGACGATGCAAAAGATAATGTCGGACATGTAGCCGAAGAGGCAAAAGACAAGTTTCATGATGGCGTGGAAGACGTAAAAGATTGGGCACACGAAGCGGGTGACAAGTTGAAGGATGGTGCGGATACGGCACGAGACAAAGTGGACGATTGGGGTGATCAGGCGAAAGAAAGAGCCGATGAGCTCGATGCAAATCGTCGCGACGAAGGTCTTTAAGTAATAATTCAGCTAGACTTCGTATAGTGTGTATGTAAAGGTGGTTTATCGCCTGCGAGGACGCCTTTGCAGACCTCCCGGTTCTGTCACCTGTTTGTTTATGACAGAGCCAAACCTCTCACCCTGGAGCCTCCACCACACTGTCGTAGGCTCCAAAGGCCGCTCCATGCCCACCCCGGAGTGGCCTTTTGATTTTACGACCAATACCTTATACTTAAAGTACTTATGGCGCGACGGGCATCACGCACTGGTTTTACGATTGTTGAGCTCCTTATTGTAGTAGTGGTTATTGCGATTTTGGCGGCCATTACGATTGTTGCGTATAACGGTATCACGAATCGCGCAAAAAACTCTGCGGCATCCTCGGCGGCAGAGTCAGCTGCGAAAAAAGTGATGACGTTTGCAGTGACAAATTCAGATAGTTACCCAGCAACACTTGCTGATTCGGGCGTCACGGATGGCAACGGCACGACGTACCAATATCGAGTCGATAACACTGCGAACCCAAAGACGTTTTGTGTAACGGCCACCGCAAATAGCGTGAGTTACTTTGTTTCAAGTGCGAACGCAACGCCCACGTCAGGCGCGTGTGCGGGGCATGGGGCGAATGGCATCGCACCTGTCACCAATTGGTCGATAAATCCGAGTTTCGAGACAAATGCGAGCTCATATGGAAGGGCTGGTTCTTCAACGGCGAGCGCAACTCATGTCCGCTCCACGACTCGGAGTCACTCAGGAGGTGCCTCATTGCAGCAAGACATTACAGGGACGGGTCAAACCGGACTTCAAGCGCAAGTGCCTAGTTCTCAATTGAGAATTAATGAAGGTGAGTCCGCGGCCTGGTCATTCTGGATGTATTCTACAAAAGCCGGTACGATAACTCCTTATTGCGACGGTGCATTAGTAGCCAGTGGATATGCCGGACTCTCTGGGGCTCCGACGGTATCAGTCGCGGCGAACACGTGGGTTAAAGTTGTCGGTTATGGCACAAGACCTGTTGGGAGCGGAGATATGTTCATTACACAATGCGGAGGGTACAATTTGAACGTGGTGAGCACAGACCAAGTCTGGTACGATGAATTTATTATCACGAAGGGTTCAACACAGCAAAATTATGCCGATGGCAACTCTTCGAACTGGATATGGAACGGAACAGTAAATAACTCTACTTCAACTGGACCACAAGTTTAGTCGACGGTAGAATAGTACCGCTCAATCTGGTATAATTACCCCTAATGAACGCTCAAGAAATCCGAAACTCATACCTCGAGTTCTTTAAAGAACGTGGTCACGCAATTGTAAAGCGCGCACCGCTGGTTCTTAAGGACGACCCATCAACATTATTCACGGGATCTGGCATGCAGCCGATGATCCCATATCTTCTGGGTGAAGCGCACCCTGAAGGTGTGCGTATTGCCGACAGCCAAACTTGTCTTCGCGCCCAAGACATCGATGACATTGGCGACAACCGCCACACTACTTTCTTCGAGATGCTTGGTAACTGGAGCATGGGTGACTACTTTAAAGAGCAACAAGTCGAATGGATGTTTGAATGGCTTTCTGAAGTTGTCGGACTCGACATGAGCCGCCTCTATGTGACGTGTTTTATCGGCGCGCCTGAATATGGTATTGAAAAAGATACCGTTGCCTCTGACGTGTGGAAGCGACTTTTTGAAGCGCGCGGCCTCTCTGCAGGCGAAGCTGAAATTGGCTCTGAAGAAGATGGCTATGCACGTGGTATTAAAGATGGTGAGCGTATTTTCTTTTACGATAGTGGCAAGAACTGGTGGAGTCGTAACGGCAAGCCAGAAACTACTCCAGTAGGTGACCCTTGTGGCCCGGACAGTGAAATGTTCTACGACTTTGGTACGCCACACGACCCAAGCTTTGGTGAATTCTGTCACCCGAACTGTGACTGTGGGCGCTTTATGGAAATTGGTAACAACGTCTTTATGGCGTACCGTAAGGTTGCTGAGGGCAAGTTTGAGCCACTTGAAAAACCAAACATTGACCATGGTTCTGGACTCGAGCGCATTGCCGCTGCGGTGATTGATAGCCCAGACGTATTCCGTATTAGCCTGATGTGGCCAATTATTGAAAAGCTTCAAAAACTCAGTAAAAAGAGCTACGAAGACAACACCGAAAGTATGCGCGTGATTGCCGACCACCTTCGTGCGGCAACCTTCCTTGCAGTTGACGGCTGTGTCCCTGCGAATAAAGAGCAGGGCTACGTCATGCGTCGCCTGCTTCGTCGTGCGATTCGTTTCGCGTTCGACCTTGGTATCGAGCAGAACTTCTTTGAAGAAATTGTTCCTGTGATTGCCGACCTTTACGCCGCTGACTACCCAGAAGTAGCCGAAGGTCGCGACACGATTATCGCAGTACTCGCGAAAGAGGAGAAAGTATTCCGCCAGACGCTCCGTAAGGGCCTTCAGCAGCTTGGGAAGTTTGCCCAAGACGGCCTTGTAACTGGCAACGAACTCTTTACGCTTTATGACACCTACGGCTTTCCAGTTGAGCTTTCAACAGAAGAGGCGATTAAGCAAGGTATCACCCTTTCTGATAACTGGCGCGAAGAATTTGATGCGAAGATGGAAGAGCAGCGTAACCGCTCTCGTACTGCAGGTAAGGGTGAATTTAAGGGTGGTCTTGGTGGCCAGGAACTTATTCACTTCAAGTACCACACAGCGACACACTTGTTGCAATCTGCACTCCGTGAAGTCATCGGTCCTGTCTTCCAGCAGCACGGTAGTAACATTACCGAAGAGCGTCTTCGTTTTGACTTTAACTTTGACCGCAAGGTGACTCGTGAAGAACTTGATAAGGCTGAAGAGTTAGTGAATGGCTGGATTGCGGAAGACCTTCCAGTAAGCTTTACGATGTACCCAACCCAAGAAGCACTCGACATGGGCGCGATTGGTCCATTTGGTGAGCGTTACAACGAAGAGGTGAAAGTCTACCAGATGGGTGAAGGCGATCACATCGTGAGCCTTGAAATCTGTGGTGGTCCACACGTTGATCACACAGGGCAACTTGGCGAAGACGGTAAGAAGTTTAAGATTACCAAAGAAGAAGCTTCGAGCGCCGGTATTCGACGCATCAAGGCGATCCTTGCCTAGTAATTAAGAGTCGTTTTCTTGCTCGTCGAGGAAACGAGACCACTCATCGTTAAATGCATCATGGCGTGCAGTGCGCTCGATGCGCGCTTCCTCGTTATCGTTTTCGATTTTTGCACCAATAAGCTCTTCGTCAATGCTGTTGCTCGAGACGAATACGTCAGCCTGAGGTACGAGCTCTTCGTCAATAAGCGCTGCAGTCGGTAGGCTTGCAACTTCTTCCTTGAAAAGTTGACGCACGTGGCGAATCTCGCCAAGACTTAGCGGGAATGAATGAATAGTATCAATCTCGCCAAATTGGCCGACTTTCTGAACGGCGTGGCGAGGGTAGTCGAGTTCGACACCTTTATTAAGTGTGCCGCGAATATTGATCGGGTCACCATTTGAGTCCTGACAGGTAAATTGGAAGTAACTAGGGTGGCCGTTTTCCTGAGAATAGACGAGTGCCGCGCTGTCGTCAGCCGCAAATCGATACTCGCTAAATAATTGTTCGTCTTGCGAGTTGATGCTCGAGGATTCCATAAGGGATTGATAGATTTCAGGGGCAAAAGGATTAGTAGCTGCAAGTTGTTGCGTTACCGCATCGCTTGCCTCAATTGGAAGGTCGGGCTGCGCGATTTCAAGCAAGAGGCGTACGAAGTCGGCATTTTGAATGCCAGGGATGTTGTGAATTCGGTCTTCGAAAATATCCGACGGCTCGCTGTTATGTGCCGGCTTTTCATCCATGCCTAAAAGCGCTGCTGAATAGAGGTCTGTAGGCGTAATGTCGAGTACCGTATCAATACGTTCTTCGGTAAGGGTGCTTCGGCTGATGCGATACGATTTTTCTGCACCAAATAGTTCAACAACGATGCTTGATTCTTCTGGACTGCGATCGTAGGCAATTGTTGCTGAGTTTACTTCTCCAATAGCCTCGAAAATACTTTCAGGGGTTTTAATTGGATCTTCGATGCGCTCAAGGTTGAAGGTGCGACTTTCAGAGGCCGGGGGGATGACGGTACCAAGTTTTTCAATAAGACTTGAGGCATCAATAATAAGCTTCCCGTACTCCTTGAGGAATTCGGTAGAGGACGCGTGCTCACCTGAGTTGTGTGCAGGAAGTGACATAATAGTATTATTATACCACAAAAGTGTAAAAAACTCAATAGATTTCGACCATAACCATGATTGGTATATAATGGAGAACAACTATGGTATTAGAAAAATTCAAAAAGATACGAAAAGGGAATGACGAAGATTATATTGTCGCCCTGGACATTGGTACGGAGTTTGTGAAGGCCTTAATTGCAAAGCTTGATGGCGAGGAGCTACAGATTGTAGGTGTAGGGCGCTGCCGCCAAGATGTCAGCGATATGCATTCGGGTGCAATTGCCGATATCGCAGGCGTGGTGCGCAACTGTGAAGAAGCGCTTGCGCAGGCTGAAGACGAAGCGGGGCTACAGGCAAAGCGCGTGGTTATTGGTATTGCGGGTGAACTCGTCAAGGGTGTAACTGACACCATTCGCTACCGTCGTCCGCAACCAGATCGTCCGCTCGACGACTCTGAAATGGAATTTATTATCGAGAAGGTTCAAGAACGTGCGCAGGCAAAGGCGCAAAAACAAATCGCGCTTGAAACCGGCAATGACGAAGTGGAAGTGAAGCTCGTAAACAGTGCACTTGTGGGTATTCACATTGATGGCTACAAGGTAAGCAACCCAATTGGTTTCCAGGGTCGCGACGTGGCGGTGCAAATCTACACCGCGTTCGCCCCAATGGTACACATTGGTGCGCTCGAACGCGTTGCCCAGGAGCTTTCACTTGAGCTCTTGGCTGTTGCGGCCGAACCGTTTGCGGTGAGCCGTAGTGTGCTTGGAAACGATGGCAACAGCAACTTTACTGCAATTCTGGCCGACGTTGGTGGTGGTACGACTGACATTGCCGTCGTGAATGACGGTGGCGTTGAAGGTACGAAGATGTTTGGTATTGGTGGCCGTAGCTTTACGCAAACCATTGCCAGCGAGATGAACCTTACCTACAAAGACGCCGAAAAGCTTAAGGTCAACATTGGCCATGAGCAAATTAAGCCAACCGTGAAAAAAGAGGTCAACGAAGCGCTCGATAAGACCCTTGAAGTCTGGATTGCGGGTGTGGAACTTGCTTTGAGCGAGTTTGATTCTGTCGACCACTTGCCGAACCGCATTCTACTTTGTGGTGGTGGTTCGAGCCTTGAAAAGCTTGTGCACACCCTCGAAGGAGCTTCGTGGCATAAGGACCTTCCGTTTACCCGAAAGCCAACCGTCCAGCACATTAACCCGAGCGAAGTGCTTGGTGTCACGGATACGACCGGAAGTGTCAATGACCATACCTTCATTACCGCTATGGGTCTTCTAAGAGTCGGATATGATACACTAGTAGGGAGTGGTGAGGGAGACTCATTAAAGGATAAATTTAATAGACTCCTCAAAATCTAAGCATGAATAAAGACGTTATCTACATCGATGTCGACGACGACGTTACCGCCATTATCGGCAAAATAAAAAAAGCCAAGGAAAAAATCGTCGCCCTTGTCCCACCAAAGCGTGCGGGCGCACTTCAGAGCGCAGTGAACCTGCGTCTTCTCGAGCGTATGGCGAAGACTGACAAGAAGCAGCTCGTTCTTATTACCAACAACGCCGCGCTTGTGGGGCTTGCGGCAAATGCGCAAATTCCAGTTGCCAAGAATCTTCAAAGCAAGCCCGAGCTCGCAGAAATTCCTGCCATTGTAGTTGATGATGGTGATGACATCATTGACGGGTCTGAGCTTCCCGTAGGCGACCACGCCGATAGTGTTAAGGGCAAAGCAGGCAAGGCTGCTGCTGGCGCCGCTGCGGTAAAGGCGACTCGTAATGAGACGATTGATGCTTCGGATATCGATCTTGATGATGATAAATTCGCGACCGCTGCGGTTGCGGCAAAAACCGTGCCAAAGCAAACTAAGAACCGTCCGAAAATTCCAAACTTCGATACATTCCGAAAGAAATTATTCTTTGGTATTGCCGGTGGTGTTGCGCTCGTAGCGCTGCTTATCTGGATGTTTGTGTTTGCACCGGCAGCAACGGTGGTTATTACCGCAAGTACTACGCCTCAACCTGTGAGCGCCTCTGTGAAACTCGGCGGAAGCGCGGCAACTGATTACAAAGCCGGTGTACTTACTTCTGTATCACAACAAGAGCAAGTGGATGAAACGGTGCAATTTGAGGCGACTGGTCAAAAAGATGTGGGTGAAAAGGCTAGCGGTACGATGAAACTCACGCGCACCTCAGTATCAAGTACACCTTTGACCGTACCTGCGGGTACAAGTTTCAGTGCCAGTGGCGTAACTTTTGTCAGTACTGAATCTGCAACACTTGCAGGTACGACAATTGGACCTGGCGGTATCGTGCAGGCAACGGCAACTGTCAATGTTGTGGCAACAAATTCTGGCGCTCAGTACAACATTGGTGCCCAGTCATATCAGTCGTCAGCGAGTGGATTTAGTGCTTCGGGAAGCGCGATGTCTGGTGGTACTTCAAAGATTGCGAAGGTTATTTCTGAGGATGACGTAGAGCGCGCCATGGGGCAAATCGTCGGCAAGTCTACTGATGAGCAAGAAGATGCATTAAAGAAGAAATTTACGAATGGTGAAATCTTTGTCGACGGAAGCTTTACAGTGGAGCGCGGCGACCCTGCTGCGACCCCTGTTGTAGGCGCCGAGGCGGCAGATGGCAAGGCGACATTGACAGTTCCGACCACCTACTCAATTCAGGCAGTGCAAAAAGCAGAACTCGACACATATCTAAAGGCTTCATTGAACGCAAAGATCGATCAGGACACCCAGAAGGTGTACGACACTGGTGTGGGTGACGCAACGCTGAGTGATTTCCAGAAAGCCGATGACGGCGCTATGGTTGCAACCTTGAATGCAACAGGTAATGTTGGTCCAAAGATCAACGAAGACCAAATTAAAGAGCAGGTAAAGGGTAAGAAGTACGGCGAAGTTCAGCAAAGCCTTGAAGCTCAGGATGGTATTAAAGAAGTCGACGTACAGTTCTCATTCTTCTGGGTCAGAACCGTTCCGAACAATACCGACAAGATAACCGTTGAATTTAAAGTAGCCGATGAGTAGTAGTGCGCTTGTCGGCCTGGACGTGGGCGAGAAGCGCATTGGCGTGTCTGTTGCAGATACGGGAATTCGGATTGCGGTCCCATTCTCGACTGTCGAGGTGGACGGAAATGAAGTGCAGGCAATTGCTGAGATCGTGCTCAAAGAGCGGGCCGATACCATTGTCGTCGGGTATCCGCGTAATCAGCAGGGTGAAGCAACTTCGCAGACTGAATTTGTTGAAGAGTTTACAAAAAAACTTGAATATCTCGATAGGAAGATTGTATTTCAAGACGAGTCGCTCACGAGTGTCATGGCGGAGCAGCGCCTAAAGTCGTATGGCCGGCCGTATGCAAAAGGAGATATCGACGCGCAGGCGGCAACAATCATCCTTCAAGATTATCTGGAGCTGAATCATGGATGAGTTTCGCCGTCGACCGCTCAATCGGATTGCTCGACCGCAGGGCGCGACACCATCTGGGGTACCTCAGCCTCAGGCGCCGCGGCCAGTAGCGTCGGCAAAGCCGTCGACTCCGGTATTGTCTGATAGTGCGGCACCGCAGCCAATTACACCGCAGACCTCTGCGTCAACACCACCACCAAAGAAGAAGTCTTGGAAAAAGATTACACTATGGTCACTCGCGGGACTTGTCCTCGCATTCCTCATAACTGCTGGCGGTATTTTGCTTTGGTACAACGCCCAGCTTGCGCCAGTTGATGCGAGTAACACCGATAAGAAGGTTGTAGTGATCGAATCCGGCAGCACGCCGACTCAGATTGCGCAGACACTGAAGGACGAGGAGCTTATTAAGAATACGACAGTCTTCCTTTGGTATACACGCCTCAACGGGGTGCAGAACAACCTACAGGCGGGTACCTACAGGCTTTCGCCATCAGAGTCGACGCCGCAAATTGCCGAGCACCTTTCAAGTGGTAAGGTGGATACGTTTAATATTACGTTCTTACCCGGTGCGACATTGGCTGACAACCGCAAAGTGTTAATTGCTGCGGGGTATGGTGATGCCGAGGTTGATGCGGCGCTTTCCAAGTCGTACGACTCACCACTTTTTGAGGGAAAGCCCGCCAGTGCAGATTTAGAGGGGTACATTTACGGAGAGACTTATAGCTTTGGTACCGATACGAGTGTTGAGGCGATTCTCGAGCATGTATTTGAAGAATTTTATTCAGTAATTGAAGAGAATGGACTTGTTGCAAAATACCAGGCGCAGGGATTGTCACTTTATGAAGGCATCACACTGGCATCTATTATCCAGCGTGAGGCGAGTCAAAAGGGCGATGACATGCCACAGATCGCGCAGGTGTTTTATAGTCGACTTGAGCTTGGTATGCCGCTTGGGTCTGATGTGACATATCAATATATTGCCGATAAGACAGGGGTGGCGCGCGATCCAGGTCTTGATTCACCATATAATACACGCCGCTACGCTGGGTTGCCCCCTGGGCCAATCGCAACGCCAGGTGAAAAGGCATTACTCGCAGTTGCAGCACCCGCACAGGGCAACTACCTCTACTTCTTAAGTGGTGACGATAATGTGACCTACTTTGGCCGCACACTTGATGAGCACGAGGCAAACATCGTGAGCCACTGCCAAGAGAAGTGTAAAATCATCTAGCCCTTGACAAATTACTATAGCTATAAAATAAATTGACTAAAAAAGCCATAGTTGTTACAATAATATAAGCACATCTTACATGTCTATCTACTAGTGATACTCAAGACCGAAATTATTGAAACGGCCAGTAGCACCTGCGAGTGGGGAATAGAGATTAAGATGCGCCTATCTGAAAAGTCGCACGGATACCAGAAAACTATAATATCAATAACACTGGTCGACATGTATCCTTTTCCTTGTGTAAACGCACTTGGAAGTAAGTCTGATTACGGTAGACGCCCTCGTTGGAAACTCGAGCGGCAGGAGAACGATAATTCGTAATGATTTTACGAGCAACGGTATTCGTACCGGGCAGGGTGGGACAGCTGCCGTACGCGCTCAAGGAGCCGTACCAGCTCAATCTACAAAGCGATCTCAAAAAGGTCGTATTAAATCGTCAACCGTCGCTATTTACGCCAGCGTATTTGTACTGCTTGTAGCAGTCATCGCTGTCGGATACCGCGCACCAGAACAAGCGTCAGCTACGACGACTACTATTGCAAACGCAGCCGAAACCTCTGATCAACCAGCGGTAAACGCTGTTGTTGCAACAAGTATCGCAGCAACTGTTGCTGACTCAGCTGGTCTTGCGGTTGCACCAAACGCCGCTGAGCTTGCGGTCTCTACTCGCGTTCAAAGCGAGTATGAAACTACAGGTGGTGACAGTTCAACAATTAGCAAGCCTGCAATTGTTGAGGTTTCTTCAGCCAGTCGTGCAATTTCAACCTACTCAGTACAGGCAGGTGACACCGTTACCTCTGTAGCTGCGAAGTATGGCCTTTCACCGAACACTATTAAGTGGGCAAATAACCTTACTGGTGACGCGCTCGCTGCAGGTTCAACCCTTCAAATCCTTCCACGTGACGGTATTTCCTACATCGTGAAGGATGGTGACACTATCGACAAGATTGCTGCGAAGTATAAGGCTGATGCATCACTCATCACTACGTACAACGACCTTGAGCTTAACGGTCTTTCAACCGGCCTTAAGATTATCGTTCCTGCGGGTGAGCTTCCTGAAACCGAGCGCCCAGGTTACGTTGCACCACGCGCTACAGTACGTACCGCTACTGGCGGCACCTACATTACTGGATACAGCTCTGGCTTCTCAAACGGCAAGACGTGGTTTATTAAGAAGGGCACACCTAACCAGGGTCGTTACGCCTTCGGTAACTGTACTGCCTACGTCTTTGACCGCCGCCTCGAACTCGGCCGTCCAATTGGCGCAATGTGGGGTAACGCAGGTGCATGGGCAACCAACGCACGCGCTGCGGGTTACACTGTAAACCGTACTCCAGCTGCCGGTGCAGTTATCCAAGACTCAGGTCACGTGGCAATCGTTGAAGCGGTCCTTCCTAACGGTGACCTTCAGCTCAGCGAGATGAACGCACGCGTATCTGGTGGTGGATTCAACATCGTATCTGGCCGTATCCTTCCTGCAAGCCAGGTTGGTCAATACTACTACATTCACTAGAATTTAGTTATAGTTACGAAATCTAAAAACGCCTCTGTCAAATCGGAGGCGTTTTTGATATAATAAGAAGTACTATGTTTGTTGATACCGCCAAAGTTTTTGTGCAGGCTGGACGCGGCGGTGATGGCGCGGTTTCTTTTCGTCATGAAATTTACGTCGACAAGGGCGGTCCTGACGGTGGTGATGGTGGACGTGGCGGCGATGTTATCTTCGTTGCAACCGAAAACCTCAACACGCTTATCGACTTCCGCTACAAGCCTGAACTCAAGGCTGAAGTAGGGCAGGCGGGTGCAAAGCGCGACCGCCACGGTAAATCTGGCGCACCACTGTATGTAAAAGTTCCTATGGGCACGATTGTGCGCCGAAACGGTGAAATTATTGCTGACCTTACTGAAGATGGCCAAGAGCTTGTGGTTGCAAAGGGCGGTGACGGTGGCTATGGAAACGCACACTTTAAGTCTTCAGTACGCCAGGCGCCTCGCATTGCCGAAAAAGGTGAGCTTGGCGACACGTTTGAGGCTGAGCTTGAGCTCAAGCTTCTCGCCGATGTGGGACTCGTAGGATTCCCTAACGCGGGTAAGTCTACGTTCCTAAGCGTGGTATCGAACGCGCGCCCGGAAATTGCTGACTACGCCTTTACGACTCTTACGCCTAACCTTGGCGTGGCCGATATTGATGACGGCAGTCTTTTAATCGCGGACATCCCCGGGCTTATCGAGGGCGCCAGTGAAGGTAAAGGCCTCGGAGATGCCTTCCTTCGTCACGTCGAGCGTACCGCAGTTATTTTGCACCTTATTGACGCCTATACTGATGACGTTGCAAAAGCGTACCAAACGATTCGTCACGAGCTTGCTGCGTATAGCCAAGACCTCGCCGAACGTCCTGAAGTGATTGCACTCACTAAGATAGAAGGTCTTGATGATGAACTTATTCAAATGCAAGTTGATGCACTTAAGACGGTTGCGGGCGATAGTCCTGTCTTTGCCGTCTCTTCACCCGCACACACGGGTCTTAAAGAGGTGCTCCGTGAACTTCGTAAAGAAGTTGTCGCAATTCGTGAGGCGGAAAAGGAAGCTGAAGCGGAAGACGAAGATAGTGGCCTGGCGGTTATTTCACTCAACGAAGAAAAGAAGGCCCTTGCCTGGACGGTGAAGAAAATCACCGACGGTGACACGAAGGTATTTGTCGTAAAGGGTCATAAGATCGAGAAGTTTGCACGTCGCACGCAGTTTGATAATTACGAAGGTGTGAATCGCCTCCGCGATATTATGAAGAAGATGGGTATTACCCACGCACTCATCCGCGAAGGTGCGGAAGGCGACTCGATTATTCGTATTGGGCTCGATGACTTTACGCTTCTTGAGCAGTAAAGTATCTACTTATTGACTTTTTAGCAAATTTATGATAAAATTGCGCTTAATCTGGTAATTGAGCAATTGTTCTTGCCGGTTCATTGAAAATTCGACAGTGTTATGTGTATGCTGAGAATCTTTTTGTATGGAGTGACCGTACGAGGAGACTCTCAGCATACCGGCTGGGAGGCGTCTCGCGAAGGAGACGTATTGGCCTAGGTGTCTAGCGAACCGCAAGTTCGGATGCCCCAATGAGAAAGGTTCATCGAAAGATGCTCACCATCTCCGCGAAGTCGCTTTCCCCGCCCGGCAAGAAGTCCCCGATCAACCCCATCGCGAAGCCGGCCCTCAAGGTCGACGACGGCGACGGCTCGGCCTGACGACGCCCGTCAGCAAAGAGCCAGAGACCGTTCGTCTCTCAAGATCGAAGGAGATCATGGTGCATCCGCCCAGTCTGTAGCGCTTCGGCGCGATACTGAGTAGCACTTCTCGGGGTGCCAAGAAGTACCGAGAACCCCCGCGCGAGCGACCCCGGCCATGCGCAAGCAGGCCCCGGAGTCGCCCTCGGTTGGGCGTCTTCGGGGCCTGTGGCCCGCTTAAACTTTCTTTCTTCTTACCACCAATCCATTACGCTGTCGAATTTTCGACTCATCATACGCTTCCCTAGGGGAGGTTTTTTTGTTTTTAAAGGGATAATTTTTATTTCAGAGTTATCGCCTATAATAAGAGGTATGAGTCAGACATTCTTTTTTTACGACCTTGAAACTTCTGGATTGAATCCACGCCAAGACCGCATTATGCAGTTTGCAGGGCAACGCACCGATACCGAGCTCAATCCTATTGGCGAGCCGTATAATATTCTCGTCAAACTTAATGACGATACACTGCCTGCGCCAGACGCACTCATGGTGACCGGCATTACCCCACAACAAACCCAGGCCGATGGCCTGACCGAAGCCGAGTTTGCAAAGCTGTTGGTGGATGAGATTTTTACCGAAGATACTATTACGATTGGCTTCAACAATATTCATTTCGACGACGAGTTTATTCGTACGCTTTTTTGGCGCACCTTTAACGACCCTTACGAGTGGAGTTGGCGCGATGGTCGCGGACGTTGGGACTTGCTCGACGCGGTGCGTATGACTCGCGCGTTAAGGCCCGACGGCATCGAATGGCCGGTTGTGGATGGCAAGGAGGTCAACAAACTTGAACTTATCACCAAGCAAAATGGCATCGATCACTTTAAGGCGCATGACGCACTGAGTGACGTCGAGGCATTGATCGCTGTGACGAAGCTTATTAAAGAAAAGCAACCACAGCTCTATGCTCACTTATTTGCCATTAAAGATAAAAGGAAGGTTGCCGAGCTGGTCAACCTTGATGATAAGAAGCCGTTTGTCTATGTGAGTGGAAGCCTAGACTCTTCCTACCACAAAGCAACCGTTGCGTTCCCACTTACCAGCGGCCGCAATGGAAACGTACTCGTATATGATCTACGCTACGACCCAACGCCACTCCTTGAGCGCACGCCAAAAGAGCTCGCAAAGAGTATGTTTGCGAAGTGGGAAGAGCGTCAAAAAGAAGATTTCGTGAAGTTGCCAGTAAAAGAGCTTGCCTATAATCGCGCGCCTGCCGTTGCACCGCTTGGTGTGCTTGAGCGTGAAAACGGTTGGGAGCGAATTGGGCTCGACCTTGCGATAATTGAAAAACACCAGAAGATCCTTCTTTCATCACCGGCGTTTGCCGAAAATGTACGGTCGCTGTACGAAGGCCGACCTGAATTTCCAAAAGAGTATGACCCCGAGGGGCAGCTGTATGACGGCTTTGTACCCGACGTCGATAAGCTTCGCATTGAAAAAGTACGCCACGCTGACGCCAACGCCCTCGCCGACTTACACCCAGAGTTTACCGACGAACGGCTCACCGAATTACTCCTGCACTATAAAGCACGTAATTACCCACAAAGTCTTGCTGAAGACGAGGTAGGGGTGTGGGAAGAATGGCGCGCCGCGCGAATCAAAAAGCAGCTACCTGGATTTATTGCGCGCTTACAGCAACTCGCCTCAACCTACGCGGCAGACGAATCGAAGCAGTACATCTTACAAGAGCTTCAGCTTTGGGCTGAAAGTATCGTACCCTTTGAAGATTAAGCGCGCGCGTTTGAGACGCGGACTCGACGGCGTGGTACTGAGTTCGCTTCACCTTGTTGGGTGCGAAGGCGAATCAGGTGGGTTGTGATGCGAGAAAGTGTGAAGCCGATAAGAAGCGTAAAGAACTCGAGCATACGGTCGCCACTGATTGCAATGTTTGTGCCTGGAATAACACCAGCGAGTAAGAACATCATAAGGGCATGCACAGCGTTAAGAGAATCAAGAATCAAGATGGCTGATAGTGATAAAAATAGAATTGTCAGTGCTTTTTTCATACTGCGGAAGCCTCTCAAAGTTTTAAGAAACTATACGCCCCTTAAGAGGCTATTGCAAGCATAAGCATTGTATGTTCTGATATATTTTCCAATACTATACACCCAACGCGCGCGATGTTCTAGATACTGGAAAAAAGTGTAAAAAGAGCGTATAATAGCCAGGATGTCAGAGGTGATTCGTGTAACTGGTGCACGCGAGCACAACCTAAAGGATATTAGTGTTGAGATCCCGCGTGACAAGCTTGTTGTAATTACAGGCTTGAGTGGTTCGGGTAAGTCGAGCCTCGCTTTTGATACTATTTACGCTGAAGGTCAGCGTCGATATGTCGAAAGCCTTTCTAGCTATGCGCGCCAATTCTTGGGGCTTATGGAAAAGCCTGATGTGGATCAAATTGACGGCCTTAGTCCGGCGATTAGTATCGATCAAAAGTCGACCAGCCGCAACCCTCGTTCAACCGTTGCAACGGTAACGGAAATCTATGACTACTTGCGTCTTTTGTATGCGCGCATTGGCGTACCGCACTGTCCTATCTGTGGTAAGGCGGTGAGTCGTCGTACTCCGCAAGATATTATTGATGAAGTATTGAAGCTCCCTCAGGGTGCGCGCCTTATGATTTTGGCGCCAATCGCAAAAGGGAAGAAGGGTGAGTTTGCTCACATTCCTGAACAGTACCGTCGCCTCGGCTTCGCTCGTGCTCGCGTTGACGGCGTGGTGTATTCACTCGATGAATACCCAGAGCTCGATAAGAAGTACAAACACGATATTGAAATCGTCGTGGACCGTATCGCTATTTCCGAAGAGATGCGTTCACGCGTGGCACAGTCGGTTGAGCAAGCGCTTGAGATTGCCGATGGGGTAGTGGAAGTGCTTGATGTTGATGCTGAAGAATCACATGTCTACAGCCAACGTTACGCCTGTGTCGATCACCCTAACGAAGAGATTCCAGAGCTTGAGCCACGCCTCTTTAGCTTTAACGCCCCACAAGGTGCGTGTCCGGTATGTACCGGGCTTGGAAGCCGCCTTGAGGTTGACCCGGAACTTGTCTTTAACCCGAACCTTACAATTGCCGAAGGTGCGATTCGTCCCTACAACCGCGTAAACAGCGACGCGTGGTACATGAAACGCCTTCAGGGTGTTGCTGATGCGCATGGCTTTAGTCTTCGCGTACCGGTAAAGGAAATGACCCCAGAGGCTATTCAGCAAGTGCTGTACGGCACGGGCGATCAGCGCTACACCGTCTCGCTTGGCGATGGCCGTAGCTACGATGCAACCTATGAGGGCGTGATTCCAAACCTCGAGCGTCGTTATAAAGAAACCGACAGCGACTTTATGCGAAAAGACATTGAGCGTTTCATGCGCGAGCGTGAGTGTCATGCTTGTAAGGGTGCGCGCCTTAAGCCTGTGGTGCTTGCGGTGACTATCCATGGGCTTAACATTATGGATATTTGTACGCTTGGTGTTGAGGATGCGCTCGACCTGTTTGAAAAGAACTTGAGCTTGACCGAACAAGAAGCCTTTATTGCAACGCAAATTCTTAAAGAAATTAAATCTCGCCTTGGCTTCATGAATAACGTGGGTCTTAGCTACCTTGAGCTTTCACGCGCGGCAAATACACTTTCTGGTGGTGAGGCGCAGCGCATTCGCCTTGCGACACAAATTGGTTCTGGTCTTCAGGGTGTGTTGTATGTCCTCGACGAGCCATCAATTGGGCTTCACCAACGCGACAACGACCGCCTGATTGCAACGCTCAAGCACCTTCGCGACCTCGGCAATACCGTGCTTGTGGTTGAGCACGACGAAGATACAATTCGTCACGCCGACTACTTGCTTGATATCGGTCCTGGGGCTGGTGTAAATGGCGGCAATGTCGTTGCACAAGGAACGCCTGACGAAGTGGCGAAAGACGCGAACAGTGTGACTGGTCGTTACCTAAGCGGCGTCGAAAAGATTGCCGTACCAAAGAGGCGTCGTAAGCTCGATGCCGATCGCAAGCTGGTTATTAAGGGTGCGCGCGAAAATAACTTGAAGAATATTGACGTGACAATCCCACTTGGCGTCATGACTGTGGTGAGTGGCGTGAGTGGAAGCGGTAAGTCGACGCTTGTAAACGACATTCTTGCAAAAGAACTTTCTGCTCGTTTGCACCGTGCGCACGAAGTACCTGGCTCACACGACAATATTGAGGGTATCAACCACCTCGATAAGGTCATCGTGATCGACCAGTCTGCGATTGGCCGTACGCCACGCTCAAACCCGGCAACCTACACGGGTGTCTTTACGGCAATCCGTGAACTTTTTGCAGGTACACCTGAAGCGAATATTCGCGGATACAAGGCGGGACGCTTTAGCTTTAACGTCAAGGGTGGTCGCTGTGAAAACTGTCAGGGTGACGGTGTCATTAAGATTGAAATGCACTTCTTGCCTGATGTGTATGTGACCTGTGACGTGTGTAAGGGGAAGCGCTACAACCGTGAAGCGCTTGAGATTAAGTATAAGGACGCAACAATTAGCGACGTACTTGATATGACCGTTGAGCAATCAGCGAAATTCTTTGAAAACATTCCCGCGATTGCGCGAAAGCTCGATACGCTTGTTGATGTGGGGCTTGGCTATATTAAGCTTGGTCAGCCTGCGACAACCTTTAGTGGTGGTGAGGCGCAGCGTATCAAGCTTGCGTCAGAACTTTCACGCCGTTCAACGGGCAAGACGCTCTATATTCTTGATGAACCAACTACAGGGCTTCACAGTGCGGACGTGAATCGTCTCTTGGGAATCCTGCAGAAGCTTGTTGAAGGTGGCAATAGTATGGTGATTATTGAGCACAACCTCGATGTTATTAAGACTGCCGATCACATTGTCGACATGGGTCCAGAAGGTGGACTCGGTGGTGGTACGGTTGTTGCGAGCGGTACGCCCGAAGAAATCGTAAAGGTTGCGAACTCGTTTACGGGTAAGTATCTGAAGCCGCTTCTTTAGGAATCTTTTGAAAGAATCAGTGCTGAGTAACCGCTAAATGCGAGTGAAGCCTTAAGGTCTTCGCCCACATGTACGCTACGAATATTGGTCTCATGGAAATCAACATTATAGCCTTTCCAGCTACTATTGAACCTTACGATCCATTCACCAGCAGAGGGGAATGGGATTTCATAATTTTTAAACTTTTCAGCGCCAAAGTTGACAATTACGACGGTGTCATCAAGTGGTCCACCCTTGTCACTTCGTAGGTACGCGAGCACATTGTGTATGTCGTCGCGATGAAGAAGCGTGGTATGTTCACCAACCAGCCCGCGCGTGTTGTCGTAGGTGTTTAGTCGAAGGTCGATAAGGTGTTTGTGTGCGTCAACAATGCCGGAAAATTGTTCGGTTTTGCCCCATTCGAGCATTTGCCACTCATTGAACGCACCTTCTTGCATGAATTCCTGGCCTTGGAGAAGCATTGGTATGCCTGGGGCTGTGAGTGTAATGGCACTCGCAAGTAGGACACGCTGGCGAGCCGAAAGGCTTTCTGCGTTGCCCGGCGTGGTCGCCTCGTTGAGGCGCGAGGATCCATTTGCGGCTGTATCGTGTGAGTCGCCAAAAATAACCTTATCAAATGCACTTCCGGTGTAGCTATGGCCTAATGCCCACTCGACGCCTTGTAGGGCTGGCTGGCTGTCATTATGAGTAATGCCGAGGCTATCGCGAATCACGTGCGGGAAGCCAACTTCCCACTGCGCATCAAAGCCCATGCCCTCTTTCGTGACGATGCCACTGTTGGTTGAGTTATCCTCAGCAATCATGAGTGCGCCGGGCTTTATTTTATGTGCCAGTTCGTTCACTTCATTCATCAGTGTCCAGGCTTCCGGGATATCAAGGTCATGCTTGTCGTTGTTACCGTCGGTGTTGCGCATGTAAATCGTGGAATCAACACGGAGGCCATCGACTTTGTATTCGTTAAACCACATCGCAACGTTGTCAAGAATAAATTGACGTACTTCGGGGCGACCGTAATCTGGACGTCCACCCCATGGGGTGTCGCCGCGTTCGTCGTTAAAGAAGTAGATGCCGCCTCGATTGTTTTCGCTCCAGCCATCGTATTGCCAAAGGTCGGTCTCGAGGTAGAAATGGTTATATACAACGTCGAGGATGACACTAATGCCTTTTTCGTGACTTGCTTTTACAAGTTCAAGAAGTCCGTGGCGTCCACCATAGGCGGCTTCGATAGAAAATATATGGTTTGGTGCGTAACCCCATCCATGGCTCATTGCCATGCTCGTGACGGGCATGAGCTCAATAGTATTAATGCCGAGTTCTTTCAAGTAGTCGAGTTTTTCGACAACCGTTGCGAAGGTGCCGGTTGTTGACGCGTCGGGCTTATTAAATGTGCCCACGTGAAGTTCGTAAATGACGGCTTTCACCTTTTCTACCGGGCTAAACTCATCGGCACCTTGCCAGTCGAAGTCGTGCGCCACAATTACCGAAGATCCGCTATCTGAATCGGTAAGTTGGCGCGCATAGGGGTCGTTTTTTTCAAGAATCTCGTCGTGTTGTGTGGTAATGCGGTATTTGTATGTTTGTCCCGCGGCAGCATCGACGTCTTTTATGAACCAATAGCCTTCGCCGTCGCTTGCCATTGGAATTTCCTTCCAATCGAATTCTTGCCAGTGAAGAAGAGATACTGCTTTCGCGAAAGGAGCCCAGACAGCAAAATCAACACCCTTGTCGTGCACGGTTGCGCCAAGATGTTTATTTGTGCGATGTCCCATACTAGCCACTAGTATGAAGCCATAAGCGGTATTTGGCAACTTAGAGGGTTATTTTTTGCGCTTGAAGATAACGCTGAATTGCTTTTTGATGCTGGCGAAAATTGCTTCGCGGTTTTTCTTGTTTTTAAGAATCTCAATCATTGGTGGAAGGAGCGAGATAAAGACAATGAGGAAGACGATAGGCAGAATGACGGTGTCAATCTCAATCCCTGTTGCAACGATAGCCTTACCTGCAAAATAGCCAAGGTAGGTAATACCAAACGTCCAGAGGAATCCGCCGACAAGGTTGAAGCTGAGGAACTTGCGGTATTCCATCTTACCAATACCCGCAACGACTGGTGCGAAAGTGCGCACAATTGGTACAAAACGCGCCATAATGATTGTCTTTCCACCGTGCTTTTCGTAGAACTTTTGTGCGGTTTGGATGTGGGCTTGTTTGAAGATTTTAGCGTCAGGTTTCTTAAAGAGCTTGATGCCAAATTTACGCCCAAACCAATACCCAACTGTGTCACCAAGAACTGCGGCGATAAACAGCAGAACAACGAATAGGTGAATGTTAATGGGGACGTTACCTGGCAAAATGCCGGTTGCATAGAGGGCGCCAGCGGTAAAGAGAAGGCTGTCACCAGGAAGGAAGAAGCCAATCAGTAGCCCGGATTCGGCAAAGATAACGACGAGTACCGCAAAGATACCAAGGGTAATAATAATATCAACGAGGTCAAAACCAGGAATTGCACCCAGTACGGTGAGGTTTGAAAAAAGTGAATCAATCATTGCATCCATTGTAGCACGACGGCGCCTTGGCCGCGTTTCAGATTATTCTCAGCAAAAGGCGTATAATAAGAGGTGCAATATCAAATTTCCGTAAAGGTATCCACCAGTAAGGAGGAGAGACATGGGAGATAAGATCAACTTAAAGCTCGACGTGCGCGAGCAGCAAGGCAAGAAAGTTGCCAAATTGCGAAATAAGGGCATTGTCCCAGGGGTCATGTACGGACATGGCTTCGATCCGATGCTTGTTCAGGCTGAGTACAACGTGATGGACAAGGTTGTACGAGAGGCAGGTAAGCACACACCAGTGCACGTCACGATCGATGGCAAGAAAAAGATTACTCTTATTAAAGACATTGATCGAAACCCTGTGCACGCGCAGCTTCGTCACGTATCATTCCACGCCGTAAAGGCGAACGAAGTCGTCCACGCCGAAGTGCCTATTCACCTGGTGGGTGAAGGTGAGAGCGAGGCTGAAAAAGCGGGTCTCATCGTGCTTCAAGCAATTGAAGTGGTTGAGATTAAAGCAAAACCAGCCGACCTTCCTGAGGCGCTCGAGGTTTCAATCGTAAATCTTGCGACTGACGAAGATAAGGTGACGCTCGCCGACATTGCCTTGCCTGAGGGTGTAGAGTATGCCGACATCGAGCAAGATCTCGACCTTGTGGTTGCGAATGTCTATGAACCTGCGGCACTTGAGGCTGCCAATGAGGCCGCTGCGGGTGATGCAGAAGACCCAGGTGCGGCTGATGTCGAAGCCGAGCATGGCGCTGATACACCGCAAGATACACAGGCCGAGGAAACTCGCCCGGGCGGAAAGCTACAGGATGAGCCAAAGCAGTCTAATGTAGACGCCAATAAATAGTCGATTCCGTGGAGAAAAAACGCAGCCTAGCAATTAGGCTGCGTTTTTGAATGCGACATGGGCGACGCGTCGCGTGAGTTCGTCGCGGTCTTCCATGATCTGACCATACTCACCTGAGTAACGCTGCATCCGCTGCGTCGCTTTATCAATCGCGACATAAAAACTATCCTCGGACAGTCCGTAGTGGCTTTTCAGTTGCGCACCGTGACTGTAAAAGTGTGTAAATCCCGGGTCGAGTTTATCGAATGTTTTTACAAAACACGCCTCGGGGGTATCGAGTGCTTCGTATGATTCTATGAGTGCAATAAACTCTGGCCACTCTTCGCCATACTCTTCGTGGAGTCGAATGAGCGCTTGAGCTTCATCAAGTTGTTTCTGCTGCTCCTGTTCGGCCGTCATAACAAGCGAGGGAACATCACCCACGTAGGCCTCTATGATGTCATGGATCAAGGCGTATGCGGCAATTCTTCCTTGGTCGAGTTCGGGGTAAAACTCGCGGGCATACGGAACCGCTAGTTTCATAAGGTGAATCGCATGACGTGCGTCGGTCTCTAGGTTTCCATCGCGATCATGGGTTGCCCTGCGAATGTCGGCGTACATATCTGAAAGCTCGTCGAGGGGTGCTTTAGTGCGCGCGAAAACATTTGGCAACGTGAGGAGTCTCGCGCCAGCTCGTTCTACGCTCTCTCCACGGCGAAGTGACAGGGCGAGTGTATTAATGCCTACGCGTAGCATCCGCTTCGCGCGGGGCTCACCGTCAAATTCTGGGTCAATTGCGCCATAGATTGCATCGCTACGTAGGATTAGCTGGTCGACTCGCTCGATACTAGTATTCGTGCGCATCATAGTAAAACTCCTGCGCGTGGTACGGCGTGCCGTTATCAACGAGATCGATAAAATCGCGGGCGCTTTCGAACACTTTTTCTTTTGCCATGAATTCTTCTTGGGTAAGCCATTCGTTGTGGCCGCCTTCAAAATCGACAATGAGCTCACCGCTATGTTCGCGTGCGTGCATAATCACAAATACTTTATCTTCGAGTAATTCGCCCGATTCTTTTTTGTAATCACGCTTGTGGTAGATCATTTTGTAAGAGAAATCGGCGGTAAGTCCGGTTTCTTCTTCGAGCTCTCGCTTTGCGGCTTCTTCAAATGATTCACCCCAGCGGATTTTACCACCCAAACGTCCCCAGAATCCGTAATAGGGTTGTTTGAGGCGTTGCTGGGCGATAAACTCGCGGCGCCCATTGTTATTACGCTCAAGCACCACGACGACGGAAATTTTAGGCTGTTTTTCGATTTCATTTTCATCGGTGTCCATGCGGTTGGCGTATTCTTTACCAGCCACAGAAAGTGTGTAGCCGCTCTTCGTTTTTTCAACGTATCCAGACTCGACCAACTTTTTGATATGGAAGGTGAAATGGTCGCTTGTCAGGTCGCTATCTTTTTGCAGCTCGGCAAAGTTTGCTTCGGGTGTGAAAAGCAAATGACGAAGAATACTGACCTGAGTGCTATGTGGGTTTGATTCGTAACTCATAGTGTCTCCTTTACTCTATGCGAGCAACTGTAACAAACGCAAACACAAGCATCTAGTAAAGTCGAGTTTACTATTCTTCAATAAAGCCGCCAGATTGGTGTGCCCAAAGTCGTGCGTACTGGCCTTTTGCCTCGAGAAGCGTTTCGTGGTTGCCGTCCTCGATGATCTTGCCATCGTCCATGACAATAATGCGATCAAGCTTCGAAATAGTTGAAAGGCGGTGGGCGATGACGATGCTCGTGCGACCTTTCATAAGCTCGGCGAGCGCTTCCTGGATGAGCTTTTCACTTTCACTGTCGAGGGCGCTGGTTGCTTCGTCCAAAATGAGTACAGGGGCGTCTTTAAGGATGGCGCGGGCAATCGCGATGCGTTGGCGCTGACCACCCGAAAGCTTCACGCCACGTTCACCCACGAGTGTATCGAATCCCTCGGGGAGCTTTTCGATAAACTCGAGTGCATTAGCGCGGCGCGCCGCTTGCACGACTTCTTCTTCGGTTGCGTCTGGCTTGCCGTACATAATATTCTCGCGAAGCGAACGGTGGAAGAGCATCGGCTCTTGTGGGACGTAGGCAACGGCTTCCCGTAGGCTTTCTTGAGTGACTGCGGAGATCGACTGCCCGTCAATCAGTACTTCGCCTTCCTGAATGTCAGCGAAGCGCAGGATGAGTTTTGTAAGCGTGGTCTTTCCGGATCCAGAGTGGCCTACAAGCCCGACACGCTCGCCTGAATTAATGACAAGGTTAAAGTGTTTGAAAATGGTGTCATCCTTCTTTGCATCAGCGTGACGGAAAGTGACGTCGTTAAGCGCAATTTTGCCAGCCGAAGCTTTGAGCTTTTTCGCGTCGGTCGCGTCAGCCACCGTTTGCTGAGTATTAAGGATGAGACTCATCTCACGGGCGTCTCCAAAGATGCGGTTCAACTGGCGCAGCATGCCATTGAAGCCCCAAAGGTTTCCAAGGATTTGCATACTGTAGCTGACGGCAAGCATGAGCGTACCAATCGCGACGCCAAACCATACGTTACCGAAAATGAGTGTCACGAACGCCGCAGTCATGATACAGGTGATGATAAGCCCGAACCAAAAGTCACGAATAATTACTGCGGTGCGAATTTTAAACCCGGCTTCGCGTGCATCGCTGGCGAATTTCTCGAAACGCTTTTTCTCGTGCTTTTCGCGGCTAAAGCTTTTAACGGCCATGATGTTTGTAATGCTATCGGCAATTTGTCCGCTCACTTTGTTGTGAGTCTCTGCCTCAACGACATTGAGTTCGCGAATCGAGCGGAAGCTCAGCCATGCAATCGACATAAAGATGACTGCGAACGCGGCAAGTGCGAGTGCAAACCAAGGCAGGATAGGCGCAAGAATCACGAACGTGAACACAAAGGAGTAGATCATAGGTGCGATATTAAATAGGTACAGGTCTGCCAATCGCGCAAAGGCGCCAGTAAATTTATTAGATTGCGACACAAGTGAGCCGCCAAAGCGGTTGGTGTGAAATTCCATCGATTGCTCGGCGAGGGTATCAAAGACTTTACGGTTGAGTTCGTAGATTACTTTGTCGTTCATAGTCCACTGCAGGAACATCACAAGCCGCCAAAGAATTAGCTCGCCTACACCGACGATTGCGACGAAGACAATGATGTAGGGGAGGAACGTGGTGAATAGCTGGTCGGCAGGTATATTTTCGGTTGTGAGTCGGTTCACAACGAGGGAAATGATATAGAGGCCTGCATATCCGGTCGAGAAAATCGCGAGTGGTTGCAAAATCATCGCAGGAATGAAGTATTTTTTGTGGTTACGAATCGTGCCCCAGAAAAGCCTGAGTGTTAAGCCGATTTCTACCGATTCTTTTTTCTTTCTTGCCATAAAATGTCCTTTAGTCGTTGGTTAGTTCTGTATTTTCAATAAAACCGCCAGATTGGTGTTTCCAGAGCTTCGCATATTGGCCCTTGAGCGCGATTAATTCGTCATGGGTGCCGTCTTCAATAATTTTACCCTTTTCCATGACAATAATGCGATCCAATTTGGCAATTGTTGAAAGACGGTGAGCAATGACAATACTCGTGCGCCCATTCATGAGCTTAGTAAGAGCTTTTTGAATAAGCAGTTCGCTCTCACTATCGAGTGCACTGGTTGCTTCGTCGAGTACAAGCACAGGAGCGTCTTTTAGGATGGCGCGCGCGATTGCCACGCGTTGCCTTTGTCCACCTGAAAGCTTCACCCCCCTCTCACCCACGAGTGTGTCGAAGCCTTCTTCAAGCGCTGAAATGAACTCGTAGGCCTGGGCGTCTTTTGCTGCCTTTTCAATGTCGCCCATTTTTGCGTTCGGTCGCGCGTAGGCGATGTTTTCCTTAAGACTACGGTGGAAAAGAAGTGGCTCCTGCGGGACGTAGGCAATTGCCTGGTGAAGAGATGCCTGAGTGACATCGGTAATTGGCTGCCCGTCAATTGCAATTGATCCACTCTGGGGATCGCTGAGACGTAGTAAGAGTTTTGTGAAGGTCGTTTTTCCAGAACCGCTTACGCCCACGACGCCAACTTTTTGGCAGGCCGGAATGGTGAGCGAGAGATTCTCAAATAAGGGCTTACTGTTTTCGTGCGCGAACGTTACATTGTCGAGTACAACAGCACCCTTTGTTGCGCGTAGCTTTTTTGAGGAAGTATCGATAATATCAACTGGTTCGCGCATCATGCCCAGAAGTTCCTCGGTGTCACCACCAATTTGGTAGACCACGCGAAGCATTGTGTTGATGTTCCAGACTTCAAGCAGCAAGTTGAAAGTGTACGTAATAAGCAGATAGACAGCACCTGCATTTACTGCATGCGTTTGCACTGCCCAGACTGCCGCAACGAGTGCGGATACACGAGCAATCGTGATGATAATGGAGGTGATGGACGTAACTGTCATGACGCCCGTACGTACGGCTTTTTCTTTTGAGAGGGCGTGTTCGATGCGGTGAGCAAGGAGTCTCTTTTCGAGATTTTCTTTACTCTCGATTTTTACTGCAACCATGTTGCTAATTGAATCGGAGAGTTGCCCGGAAATTTTTGAGTATGCCTTTGAACGGGCAACTTGCCTTGGGCGCATAAACTTTGTTCCGAAGTATGCCACGATCACAAAGGCTATAACAAGCACGCCAAGGATAATAGCAAGAGGCCATGAAATGAGCGCAGTACCTACGATAGTTGCAATGATTGCAACCACTACAATAAGCGCCTCGAAAATGACCGCATTCCAGAATGTCATAAAGGCGGCCGCGGTTTTATTAACCTGAGAAACCATCGAACCCGCAAAGCGGTTATTGTGGAACTGCAGCGAATGGCGAGAGAGCGCGTCGTACGCTTCTTGATTGATATCGCGTGCGCCGTGTATTTGCACTGACCACATTGCAAAAAGATTTACTCGATACCCAATCACAAAAGCGAGCACCTGTACGATGGCATATCCAACGATAAGCCAGGCCGAATTTTCAAGCGTCGCAGAGCCACCTTGGATGGAGTTCAATAGAATTGCAATAAAGATAGGGGCAATATAGCGGTCTAGGACAGTACTTACAGGGCCGACAATAAAGCTTGTTACGACCTGTTTTGGGTATTTCATCGCATGGCGCCAATGGAATAGAAGACTGTCCGATAGTGTAATATCAGACGCTTCTTTTGGAGATGAAGGTGTTTTGGCGGTCATATCTTCCTATTCTATCGCCTCAAGTACCCCGAAAGGAGTAGTTGTTGAAATTATGTTACCAAGTAGCGACTGTGCGAGCGGTGAATCGGCGCTGATAACGAGCTTGCCGTCATCCATTTGACCCGCTCGTGGCGTCCAATTCCCTGCGATGCCATAGCGCTTGCCGTTTACTTGTACGGTTGAGCCGATAGCGACCGTTGCTTTTCGCGCTTTAGGGAGCGAAAGTGCTGCTTGCCGGCGAATGTCTTTTAATTTAGTAAGTTCTGCAAATAATACTGACTGCTTGTCGCGCAGTGCATCAAACGGTGCATTATCGTGCCACGTTTCCGAAGATTGATTAAAGACATCGTAGAAGTCGGGGCCAAGATCTTGAATATTCTTTTCAAGTTCGGCAATCCGATTCTCGAGCCATAGCTTATCTTCGGGAACGATATAGAGTTCCTTCTGAGTCATAGTGCTCCTAGAAAGTTAATTTTTATTGGAATATTAGTTAGTAAAGAGTCGCGAGTGGTTCGGCTCGTCCGAACGTCATCGAGTTAGAGGACCCGCGGGTCATAGGTGAGACGAATTATAGAAGATTTTTATTTATCTGTAAAGATTTCGGGTGAAAAATGACCTGAGTGGTGCAGCAGAATTTGGCGAATGGTCGTTTTAGGAAGCTTTTCGCTATTTTTGAATTGGAGTGTGCCGCGACCTGTGCGATAGGGGAGCATCATGCGGTGCATATTTGCATCGTTTTTCGGTTCAAATACGCCATAAATACCGATGTGATCTTTTGCGGCTGCAAAATGGACGAGGCCACGCTTGCTTGGTGCGGGGCGATAGGTCGGCATGCCGTAGCTAATATCTTCAATTGTTTTTGGAAAAGTGGCCTGAATGGCAGACCGCATCCAACTAAGTCTTTCCTGGATTTCTGCCGGGAAGTCTGCGATGTACTTGTCGACAAGCGGACTTTGTTGGTAGCTCATGCTTTTATTATACTCTTTTTCTATGGTTGTCCAGCGGCCCGCTCTAGCCACTGGACAACAGAGGTGAAAACGGCTATAATAAATGACGATGCAAAAAATCCTTCTTTACTATAAGTTCACTCCGATTAGCGACCCGGAAGCGGTTAAGCTGTGGCAAAAATCTTTGACCGACAGTCTCAATTTGCGTGGGCGTATTATTGTGAGCACCCAAGGCCTGAACGGTACTGTGGGTGGTGAGATGGATGATCTTAAGGCCTACATTAAGGCAACGAAGCAATACGAAGGCTTTAAAGACATCGTGTTTAAGTGGAGCGATGGCGGTCGCGAAGACTTTCCTCGTATGAGCGTAAAAAACCGACGTGAGCTCGTGGGCTTCCAAAATAGTGATAGCGAATTTGAAGTCGATGAAAACGGCGTAGTCGGCGGCGGCGTGCACCTGAAGCCAAAGCAAGTACATGAACTTATTGAAAAGTACGGTGATGACGTAGTGTTCTTCGACGGTCGCAATGCACACGAAGCAAAAATCGGTAAGTTTAAGAATGCAATCGTGCCAAATACCAACACTTCACGCGACTTCATTGAAGAACTCGAGAGCGATAAGTATGACGACATCAAAGGCAAGAAAGTCATTACCTACTGTACCGGTGGTATTCGCTGCGAAGTGATTTCAGCCATGATGAAAAAGCGCGGCTTTGAAGATGTGTATCAAATCGATGGCGGTATTGTGAAGTACGGCGAAGCGTATGGCGACGATGGGCTTTGGGAAGGGTCTCTGCGTGTCTTCGATGATCGCATGACAATGGATTTCTCTGACCACGCCAAGACTATCGGTGAGTGTACGCATTGTGGCGGCAAAACGAGCAACTTTGAAAACTGCGCATTTGCAAACTGTAACGATCTTGTCCTTATTTGCGAAGACTGCAAAAAGAATCCAGATCTTCTGTTCCACACCGAAGCTTGCCGTGAAAAATCACTCGCGCTGGCAAAGTAATTTCACCCTATTCACATTGAACTTTCAGGGAGTATACTGAAAGTACATAATTTATGGGAGGAAACATTAGTTATGGCAAAGCAAGAATTAAGTTCAACCGCGAAACAGTTGTGGGGACTGGGTATTGCCTTTGGAGTCGTATCGATTCTGTTCGGTATCTTGGCACTTTTCTGGCCAGGGCTCACCGTAAGCCTATTTATTTTAATGTTTGGTATCTTCGTACTCGTATGGGGTGTGATTGGTATCATCGTGAGTATTTCGAGTACTGGCACCGACAAGTTCTGGTGGCTTGAGCTCATCTTCAGCATCCTTGCAATTGGTCTCGCAGTATACCTACTCCGAAACCCAGTTGAAGCAGCTAAGATTTGGATCTTCTTCGTAGGTCTGACCTTCTTGGTTCGTGGTGTCGTTGACATCCTCGAAGGCCTCTTTGACAGCAACCGCACTGGTGGTAACCGCGTACTCGCAGTTATACTTGGTGGACTTGGTATAGTTGCAGGTATCATCACCCTTACATACCCAGTCAGCGCTGGTCTTGTGGTTATCTGGATCATCGGCCTTTATGCACTTCTTTACGGAGCGCTTCTTATTGCATTCTCATTCCGCGCAAAAGCGGAGCTTGAGAAGTAACCACCCCAAGGTTATGAAAGACACCGCCTCATCAGGGGCGGTGTTTTGTTATACAATAATAAGGATGAATGCTCAACTTGAAGCAAAACTTAAAACCTTACCACGCTCAGCCGGGGTATATTTTCATAAGTCGAAAACAGGTGAAATCATCTATGTCGGTAAGGCTGCGGTACTTAAGAACCGTGTGCGTCAGTACTTCCAGAGTACACGCGACATGGACATTAAAACGCGTGCGCTCGTTGAGGAAATTGAAGACACCGATTGGGTAGAGACCGAAAGCGAGCTTGATGCGCTGTTTCTCGAATCTGAAATGGTGAAGCGCTACATGCCGCGTTACAACATTTTGCTCCGTGACGATAAGTCGCAAATGTTCGTGCGCATTGATATGAAAAGCGAGTGGCCGACGGTGTCGTTTACGCGAAACCCTGCAGATGATGGGGCGGATTATTTTGGACCGTACTATAACGGGTTTGCAATTAAAAAGGCGCTCCGGTATCTGCGCAAAATTTTTCCTTATTACACGAAACCACCTAAAGACGGTATCCGGCCAGACCTTGATTCACATATTGGCCTAAGTCCTCGTCCAGGCACTCCCTCTGATGAATACAAAGCATCCCTCCGTCAACTGATTCGTTATTTTGAGGGTGGCCGAAAAGCAATTATTCGTGATATTGAAAAGCAGATGCAACTTGCGGCTAAGTTGCATGATTTTGAGAACGCGGCTATGTATCGCAATAAATTAAATGATCTTAAAGCGCTACAACAACGTATTATGTTTGGTGACCGAGAATTTCTTGACATCAGCAAAGATAAGGCGCTCGGAGACTTGGTGGAGCTTTTTGGCCTTAAGAAGATACCGGCACGCATCGAGGGGTATGACATTAGCCACATGGGTGGGGCAAATGTAGTCGCGAGTATGGTTGTATTCACGAACGGCGTGAGCGACCGCGCGAATTATCGCAAGTTTAAATTGAGTGTCCAGCGTAATGACGATTACGCTAACATGAATGAAGTGTTGACGCGCCGGCTGAGCGAAAAGAATTTGAAGAGTTGGGGAACACCCGACTTGCTATTGATTGATGGCGGAAAAGGTCAGCTTGAAGCGGCTATAAAAGCCCTTGCGGTGTATGATCTGCACATCCCAATTCTTAGCATAGCTAAGCGAGAAGAAGAGGTGATTGTAAGTGCAACGGGCTCGAATATCGATACCGCACGGCTCGAGCAGTATCTTCGCGGTGAGCTGCAAGATTCTGGCGTGTATGTCACGCGTTCGGGCGACTACTATGTAGTGAATCTTCATTCAGGCCAGACGAACGCATCAGGACACTCGAAGAATCTTCGCGGGGCAAATACAGCACTCGCAAAATTTACCCACGTGACAAAACTATTTCAGCGTATTCGCGATGAGTCCCACCGTTTTGCGGTAAGTTACCATACAGTATTGAAGCGCACAAAGCAGACGGCGAGTAGCCTTGAAGATATTCCGGGAATTGGGCCTGCAACGCGGCGACAGCTGATTCGTAAGTTTGGAAGTTTGCGTGGATTGTCGGCCGCATCAGAGGCTGATATTGCGAGTGTGGTTGGTGCAAAAAAGGCTGAACTGCTTCATCTTCATCTTCATCAAAAATAAGACATATCAAAATTGGTCTAGAGCTTGATATGATGCTTGTGCTTTAGGCTAAAAATCTATACCATAGATAGTAATGTTACACGCTGTGAGGGCTCTGAAACGGTCAAATAATGGCTTTACGCTAGTAGAGCTTATTATTGTAGTGACGGTCATCTTGATCTTAGCGGGTATTTCGATTGTTTCCTACGGAGCGTGGCGCTCAACAATCAACAACAAGGCAGTTACGAGCGATCTTATTGCTGCGGCTGCGGCGATGGAAGATGCGCGCTCGAATTCTACGGGCTATCCCTCGACGCTTCCAAGTAGTTTCTCTCCAAGCACAAATGTTGTGGTCACCGTATATGCAGCAGGAACAACCACGTCTACTTTCTGCCTTGACGGAAGTTATGGTCCGACACCAACCATCCGTTACTATACCGATGAAACAATTAAGAGTGGTCAGCCAAAAACGGGTACATGTTCGGCTCGAACAGTTGCAAGTAAACCAAATACTCCTACGAATGTAAACTTCACCGGATCGGGTAGTACTCAGCTTCAGGTCTCTTGGACGCTGCCATCACCAAACACCTCAACAGGCTATGAAGCCCAGTGTGCGCAAGACCCTGCGTATATTTTGCAGGCGGTTTCCGTGTCGGTTACGGGCTCAACAACTACGACTGCGACTATTCCTAATGTGGACCCAGCAACCACATACTACTGTCATGTGCGTGCAAAAAACGCAAACGGTGAAAGCGCTTGGAGCGATAGTAAATCAAGTAGCACTGTTGCGCGCAGCTGTACGGAGACGAGCCAATATGGGACTTATCCGAACTGTTACGATTACGATTCGCTGCCGCTTGGTACCTCAATTTCGGGCTATTGGACAACTCCACCCGACGGATACTTGCTTGAGGATGGAAGTGCGGTTTCTCGCACGACCTATAGTGCCTTGTTTGGCTTGATTGGTACGACGTATGGCGTGGGAGATAACTTCTCGACGTTTGAGCTACCTGATTCACGCGGGCGTGCGACGGTAAATATTAATTCTGCGGATTCAGAATTCAACACTATTGGCGAACTGTATGGTGAAAAAAACCACACGCTGACTGCCAACGAGATGCCAAGCCACACACACGCACAGTATGTTACTGCAAATAGCGGCGGAACTGCGGTGCGTAACGACTGGACTAGCGACGGCGCGAGTATGCCGTATACGCAGGGCGTCAACACTTCATCGACCGGAAGCGGTACCGCGTATAGTGTGTTGCAGCCTTCGATAACAAAACGTTACGCAATTAAATACCGCAGCCCTACTGGTTCGGCATCAACACTTCCTGCGGGGACGACAATGCAGGGATACTGGAGTAGCGCACCCTCGAACTATCTGAACGAAGCTGGTCAGGCGGTGTCAAGGACGACATATTCAGCGCTTTTCACGTCAATTGGGACGACGTATGGTGCGGGAGATGGCTCAACGACATTCTTGCTTCCAAATTCTGCTGGTCGAGTAGGTGTGGGGCTTAGTAGTGGCGATGCTAACTTTGGTGCCTTAGGTCAGCTGAGTGGAGAAAAAACGCACACCTTGACGGTTGCAGAGATGGTTTCGCACACACACCTGACGTACATTACTGCAGGAACCGGCGGATCGATTATTCGTAACGACTACGCAGCCGATGCCGCTGGTGGCACGTACGATCAAGGTCAGCAAACCGGTAGCGCGGGTGGTGGACAGCCACATAACGTGATTCAGCCTTCAATTACAAAGCGCTCAACAGTAAAGTCTTCTGCTGCATCTGGCTCAACCGTCGATGAAGGCATGCAACCAGGCACAAGCATTGAAGGCTGGTGGGCAACGGTACCTTCTGGGTATCTGCTAGAAGATGGCTCAGCGGTATCTCGCACGACATATGCCGCGCTGTTCGCGGTTATCGGAACAACTTATGGTGCGGGTAACGGATCGACTACGTTCAACCTGCCTGACTCACGTGGGCGAGTGGCGGTGAACTTGAATCCAAGCGATACGGAATTTAATACAATTGGTAAAAAGTCAGGTGCTGCGACGCACATTATGTCACTTGCTGAATTACCAGCGCACAGCCATCTGCAATACGTCACTGCCAATAGTGGCTGTTGTGCGATTCGTCGAGACTATAAGTCTGACAATAACGGTGCGCAGTATAACCAAAATATTACCACTGGCGCAACGGGTGGTAGCGCGGCATTTAACGTAGTGCAACCTTCAATTACTAAGATGATGGCGATTAAATTCTAGCGAGAAACACTATGAATCAAGACACTTTAGACTCAAGCAAAAAGAAGAATGTGAAGAAAATACTCGGCCTTGTAATCGGACTTCTGCTTATTGTACTTGCGGCCGCAGCGGTTGGATTTTTCGTGACAATGAGTGTCGTGAATACTGCGCATACAACCGAAGTAAAAGACGAGCTAATTACACAAAATAGTCGTCTGCGTCAAAGTGCAGTTGATGGTGTACTGACTGACGATGCAATAAGTCGCACCAAGTCGACCAATAAGGTCCAGATCGCATTAAAGGTTGCTCGGGATGGAAAAACCTATTGTATCGAAGCTCAGTCAAAAAGCGACCCCGAGGCGACGCGCTACCACATGGAATCAGATACTCCTGAGCTTGAGCCGGTCGGTGGATTGTGTGGTGAAAACGCGACCAAAAAGCCAGGCACGCCAACCGAATTTGTACTCGGCTCTAGCGGAACTACGACGATAAGTTTTTCATGGAGCGAAATTCCAAACGCACGCAGCTACACCTTAACCTGTAAGGACGCGAGTGGTGCAGCGCAGACAAAGACGAGCTTTAAAGCCATCGCGACCATAGAAGGTTTGAAGTCCTCGACCCAGTACGAATGTCGAGTTATTGCAAAAAATAGTCAGGGCGAAAGTGACGCTTCGAAGGCGGAAACTGCAAGTACGAAGATACTTCTTGCGGTGCCAACGAGCGTAAAACTCACAAGCAGAAACGCGAGTACGCTTACGTATACATGGGCGGCGACAAGCGGCGTAAAGTACTATGTGTTCGAATACGCGACCGACGATAATTTTACGAAAGACGTAAAGCGCGTGACGGTAACTTCTCCGCAGATTACCCTTACTGGGCTTAAGGCGGACACCGCGTTCTTCGTACATGTGAAAGCGGTGACGCAAATCGCGAGTGAGCAGCAGGCGCCGTACTCTGAGGTGGTGCAGGGCCGCACGGAAAAGTAGTCGACACTTCTTTTCGTACGGGGTACAATTTCTAGCAATGGATGTGACATTTTTTGCAGGCAATAGGGCGAAGCTCAAAGAACTCGAGCCAACCGCACTTATTGTGGTTGCGGGTAACGATGAAGTGCAGCGGCGCGCTGATGCAGCGTTTGCGTTTGTGCAAGAGGCTAATTTTTACTACCTGACTGGCGTTAATGAACCTGGCTGGAAGTTGGTACTTACACCTGATGAAGAATTTCTTATTGGCCCCGAGCGTAGTGACGCGCAGACGCTTTTTGATGGGTCGTTGGCGCATGAAGAAGTGACGCGTACGAGTGGCGTTACGACGGTTGTATCGCTCAAGGAAGGCGAGGCGCGGCTCAAAGAGCTTGCGAGTGTACATAAAAAAGTCCTCACGATTCTTGAACACCCCTACCAATCACACTTTGGTTTTGCTCCGAACCCTGGGCCATACGCGAATATCCGTAAACTTAAAAAGATGTTTGAGGAACTGGGCGATGTCCGCACTACTGTCACGCGTATGCGTGCAATTAAGCAGCCCGAAGAACTTGCTATGATTCGCCGTGCAATTCACGCGAGTATCGCAGGATTTTCCCGTGTGCGAGCAGAGCTCGTGGGGTATGATAATGAGCGTAAAATCGAAGCAACCCTCTGGTATGAGTTTTTGCAAATGGCCGATGGGCATGCCTATGATCCAATTGTGGCGTCTGGCGCGAATGCGTGCACGCTTCACTACACGGCTAATGCCGCCAAACTAGAAGACGGTTCACTCGTGCTTATTGATGCGGGCGCACAGGTGGGTGAGTATGCTGCTGATATCACGCGCACCTACGCATATGGCGCAAGCACCGACCGGCAGAAGGCAGTTCACGCAGCTGTTGAGACCGCGCACCAAAAGATTATTGCACTGCTTCGCCCGGGCCTAGAAATTAAAACGTATAGCGATCAAGTCGACGAGATTCTTAAGGGTGCACTGAAGAGCGTAGGTTTGTATGAGAAACCTTCAGATTATCGTCGCTATTTCCCTCATGCGATTAGCCATGGACTCGGCATTGATGTGCATGATTCGCTCGGCGGTTTCAAAGAATTTCAGCCTGGAATGGTTTTGACGGTTGAGCCTGGTATCTATATTCCCGAGGAGGGAATCGGTGTGCGTATCGAGGATGATATTTTGATTACCGAAGATAGCCACGAGAACCTAAGCGCAGCGCTGCCTACCTTGCTGTGATATACTTAAATCAATAATGAAACAGCAAATTCTTGTCTTTCTCATTCGATGGGCTTTGAACGCACTTGGACTATGGGTAGCGGTGCGTATTCTCGGTACGGGCATCGATGATGTTGACGTGACCGCAGGGTTCTGGGGCTTTGTGCTTGCAGGGCTCATTTTCTCAATCTTCAACAGTCTGTTTAAGCCGCTCCTCGTAATTGTGTCGCTGCCGGTAATTCTGCTGACACTAGGACTCTTCACGATTATTGTGAACGGTATTTTGGTGTACTTCTCGTTGGCGGTTTCCCCGGGCATTTCAATGTCATTCGGTAACTCAATTATTACTGGAATTATCTTAAGTCTGGTAAACTATATAGTAAGTGTTGCGATTGCTATTCGCAGCGAAGAAAGTAGGAGTTAACCATGTCAATTGATACTATTTTGCAGATTGTGACTATTATTGCAGCAGTACTGATGATTCTTGCTATTCTTTTACAACAACGTGGTGCGACGCTCGGTGCGGGCTTCGGTAGTTCTGGTGAGCTTTATACTACTCGCCGCGGTGTTGATAAGAGTCTATTTGAAGCAACAATCGTGCTGGCCGTTATTTTCGTCCTCTCTATCCTGGCCGGATTACTGATTCCTAGTTAGGAAGTTTCTAAGTGCCCGACAACAACGAACCTACCAAATGGCGCCGCCTGCCTAAAATGAGTTTCAACTCTAAGGATCTTGCGCGTCGCATGAAGAAGGTAGAAGGTGCGACCGTCAAGCATGCGCGTCGGTTTGTGTTTAAGCGTTGGGATAATTTTCGTGAGGTGCGCCGTCATATCGCGCTTTGGGTGCTTGCAATCGGTGTACTTATTGGGGCTACTGGCCTTCAGTTTTGGTGGTACCAAGACAGCTACCGCACAACTGCCGTCGCCTCTGACGGTACGTATGCCGAAGCGGTTATGGGTCCACTCGACACGCTTAACCCAATTTTTGCGAAGTCGAGCGCTGAAGAATCGGCGGGTGAGTTGCTATTCTCTCGTTTATTGAAGTACGATTCAACGGGTAATTTGAATTTTGACCTCGCTGATAGTATGAAGATTAGCGACGATCAAAAAACTTATACGCTTTCAATTCGCGCTGATGCTCGTTGGAGTGACGGACTCTATGTGCGCGCACGAGACGTCGTATTTACCGTGGGGCTTTTGCAAAATGCAGCAACTCGCTCGACACTTACCGGCTGGAATGGAGTAAAGGCGACAGAAGTTGATGACCGAACGGTTGCTTTTACGCTTCCTGCGGTGTACGCGCCATTCCCACATGCACTACGCTACTTGCCAATCTTGCCAGAGCACGTCCTTCGTGACGTTGAACCGGCACAACTTCGTGAAAATAACTTTAGTGTGAAGCCTGTGGGAAGTGGACCGTTTGCACTGAAGCTCCTTCAGGAAGTCGATAAGACGAATGGTCGCAAAATTTTGCACCTTGTGCGCAACGAAAGTTACTTTGACGGTTCGGCAAAACTAAGCCGCATCCAGCTCCATGTCTATAAGGATGCCGATTCGATTAAACGCGCACTCGCAACGTCTGAAGTAAACGCGGCAAGTGATCTTTCGCTTTCTGCTGCGGCAAGCGTGAATAATGATCGCTATGAAATTGAGAATCATGCGGTAAATAGTGGCGTGTATGCACTTATGAATACCGAAAGCGCTGTACTGAAAGACAAACTCGTGCGCCAAGCGCTTCAAGTTGGTACAGACACCCAGGCGGTGCGCGATGCGATTTCAGACAAGCTTCCCGCACTCGACATTCCAATTATTGGAAGCCTATTGTCGGGTGAGGTGCCAACCGCGCCGACGTATGACGCGAACAAGGCGTCGGCACTGCTGGATCAAGCTGGCTGGAAGCTCGAAGGGAGCACTCGTACCAAAGATGGGCAGGCGCTGACGCTTAATATTGTGACCACGAAGAACCCAGACTTTGAAGCGGCGCTCGATGAACTTTCAAGCCAATGGCGTCAGCTTGGTGTGACAATCACGACGAATATCGTTGACCCTAACGACCCATCGCAAAACGTTGCTCAAGATATTTTGCAACCTCGACGCTACGATGTACTGCTATACCAACTTACTATTGGGGGCGACCCAGACGTCTATGCCTACTGGCATAGTTCACAAGCGGCGAGTGGACTCAACTTCTCGAACTACAAAAATACTATTGCCGACGAAGCTTTGTCGAGTGGTCGAGCGCGTGTTGAGCAAGACCTGCGAAACGCCAAGTATCTTACCTTTATTCGCCAATGGCTGAGTGATGCACCTGCGATCGGCCTTTATCAAGCGACTGCACAATATGCGCACACTGAAAGCGTACACACCATTCCATCTGCAACGACTCTCATCTCGTCTGCGGACCGATATGGAAGTGTTCTTTACTGGGGCGTGGGTGAGGAAAGCGTCTTCAAAACGCCTTAACAGGGTAAACCTGTTGCGTTATTGAGGAGTTTTCTGTATAATTACCAGATGTCGGGCGCTTAGCTCAGTTGGCTAGAGCATCTCGTTTACACCGAGAGGGTCGGGGGTTCGAATCCCTCAGCGCCCACCAAGACGTGTAAACTACCTCTTTCGGTAGTTTATTTATTTAAAAACATATTGTATGCGCGCGTGCTGAAATTGGTAGACAGGCTAGCTTGAGGTGCTAGTGTTCGCAAGGACGTGGAGGTTCAAGTCCTCTCGCGCGCACCAATGAAACTTCCTTGGAGTTTGCAAGCTTAAATAGCTCGTTCACCCCTGGGATTTTTTCTATTTCAGCGGTGCCAGCTTTTATTTCCTCGTAAGTTGCAACCTCATCGAATAATACGCCGAAATACTGCGCTTTTTTGATTGGATTACAGTGGTCAACGAGTAGCTCTTTGATGTGTTCCATAAAGTATTTGACGTATGTCAACATCGTTGGAACATCGACCGTATCTTTGGCTGCTTCTTGCTGTTTCTGGTTGTCTAGATTGCTAATCTCTCGTTCTAGCTTTAATAAGTCCTCCTCTAGGTATTTAATGGCGGTTTCCGAGCTGATCAGCTTCATCTTGTCTACGATGACTTTGATTTCCGCTTCAAGCTCGGAGCGTCGTTTATCAACTAGTTCCTCGGCTTTCACTTTCTGACCTTGCCGTTGCTCATAGACGGTCATAACGGCTTGCATCAGCTCCTCAACGCGCTCAGGACGCATTGTGACCGTTTTTATGAACGTATCGATTGTACCCTCAAACTCATCCTTGCGTACGCGGAAGTGGTGCCCGTGATTGCTACAGTGATAAGCCGCGTAGTATTTACCTAGTCTGCCCCGTGAGGCACTTCCAAGAAGCGGTCTGCGACAATGTGGACAGGTGACTACTTTTTTGTATGGGTAGTCGGGGTTCTGGTGATTCTTCTTAACAAACCGCTCATCTTTCTTAGCGTATTCAACGATTGGGTGATCCATATCGTCAGGATTGTTACGGAGCGTTACTTTGCCTCGATTGGCTTTGTTGAATAATTCCATCGAAACGAGGCCATCGAACTTACACTTCACTGGCACGCCGCCTGTCCATTTCTCAGTATTTACACCGGCATAGATTGTTTGTTTGACATATGTTCGTAGTAGCTTGGCGGTTATCTTCTTCCCGCCAGTCCTGCTGACGATCCGAGTTCTATCCCGTTTGTCACGTACGATTTTAATAGGGGTTTCAAATCCCATATCATTCATCTTTTCGGCAATCTCGTGGTCATTTAAGACGGCCGCCGCACGTTCTTCAAACATCATACGGATAATGTCGGCCTTATCCCCGTCTGGTACAAGAATTGCTCGTTTACCGTTGACGGTTTCTATCTTCTCGGTCTTATAGCCGAACCGAGCGCCACGCGACCAATAGCCGAGTTGCGTATAACGGATTTCTGAGCCGATCATACGGCTCAAGATATCACGCACCTCATCTTTGGCACGTTCTGCCTCTAGAAGCTCTGTTTTACGAGTAGGGGAGTAGACACTCCATTTATATTCTTGGCCGAGGTGTTCAAGCGTGTTCACTTTTTGAGTGCTAATAATACCGTACATATCGACAAGCGTCACGCCGAGCGGTTCAAGCTGGGCTTTGAGCTGGTCGTAGACGGTCGAACCGGCACGGGTGAAGCGGTCAATTGATTTAATAAGGACGACATCGATCTCGCCCTTATGACGCTTGCAGTAGTTAATAACCTCCTGCATCGGTTGCTGTTCTTTGGATGCAGACTCAAGATATTGGAGTGTCATCACGATCCGCATATTGTGAAGCGGCGCGTAGCGTTCGCCTTGCTCGATCTGAGCTTCCGGCGAGTCGCCATCAATACCTTGTCCGACCGTTGAAACACGGACGGCGAGTAGTGTACGGAGCGTCTGTCCGTTAGTTGGTTGCATCACCTTGTCCTATCTTTTTTAAGAGTGGTTGTTCGTTTTTTATATCTTCAATAATGCGTTCGACGATGAGGGTAGCAATAAAAGTCAGGCGTTCTTCGGTCGTGAAATTCACCGTGTCTGGTACGGCTGGTGGATTAACATTCTTACTGCCTTTTGGTCGTGACATATACCCTCCATTTGGAGATTGTCACGCTGGCAACTCGGCTAGTCTTTATCCCAAGGTCGTCCGGGTTTTGAACGCTCTTTGAGGTCTTTTTCAATCAAGGTTTTTAGTTTCGAATCGTTAGCTTTCGCAAGCTGGGTAAGTATCATTTCACTAACTGACGAGAAGCCGAGCTTCTTTGCCGCGATTTTGGCATAAGCTCGGACTTCCTTAGAAGTCTTGATTTGCATACCGACCAACTTTGTATTCATTATTCATATTCTACAACAAAACTCCCACCGCCGCTATTTGTCCGCACACCTCGCAAGGCTCCGTACGGTTAATAATGGCCAGCAGTTCTTTGTCCGGCGTTTCTTCTAGCGTGTCCTGCAAATCGTAGTAGAGGCAAGCACACACCGCATCAATCGCCAGACTTTCAAGAATTTCCCGTTCTATCATCGGTTTTCCTCCTTATCTAGCCGAATTGTCAACGTGCAATCTCTATATATAATTGTATGGCTAATTAAAATAAAAAGCAATACAATTAACCTATAAAATACACCGAATTTCGTTATTCACCCTATATCATCTATTTTACCTCTGTTATCTATTGCTCTTTTTCTCTCTTTCTTATATATAAATATATAGAAATGAAACGAGTAGAAGTATGAGTAAACCAGACGGTCGGTCTAGGGTAAAACAAGGTCAGATAGACATCTTAGAAGTAATCTATAAATATAGGTTTGGTAGTCGTCAATTAATAGCAGAGGTGCTTAGTGTTAAAGCTGGTTCTGGACTATTTGAAAAATTGGAAGTGTTAATTAAACAGGGCTTGATTGATAAACGGCAGGATAATCGCCAGAAGCTCTTGGGGCAACCTGCCGCCTATTTCCTGACTCCCAAAGGACTCCGCTTTCTAGCGGGGTTGGACAATCATAGCTACATCACCGAGAAAGTGATAAAGTCCAGCTACCGCGACAAATCCCTCTTAAACTCCACCGTCATCCACTGCTTACAGGTCTTCTCGGTGGTCTTACGCCTGAAGCGTCACTACCAAGAATTAAAGGCCTACCTCCGCCGTGATATGTCGCAATTCTCATACTTTCCGGACAATCCGCCGGACGTATTTCTCTCACTCTCTTTTGGCGGCAACACCAAGCGGTTCTTCCTCGATGTCATTCCGGACAGTTTGGATCGGCAGGGGGTATTTCGGAGAGTGTCCGCCTATATCGACTTCTTCGATAAAGGCGGCTGGGATGAAACGGGCGCAGAACTCCCGACGCTACTGTTCGTGGCCGAAAGCGTAAGAACTGAACGCCTCATCCGCCGGATCACGAGCGGGGTCATCAACAAGATGGAGCCGGACGAGGAGTCGGAAATCTACACCACCACGCAAAAAGCATTGGAAAACATGGACGATGAAGCCAAGATCTGGACGACGCTGGATGAACCAGATGACCTCCTGAGCCTTCAAGAAATAGACTAACGACAGCCAGTCACGTAGTAGGCTTTCCAGCCGAAGATCAACTCTCCGTCACAGCCGTGAGACCACAGAAAGAATACGCCAACCGCACCGGCCGCAAGCACGAGAACACTGCTGAGGATAATAACCGTCGCGATGATGTTGCGTTTCTTCCTGTCCATACTCTCATTATACGCGAGCCTTTTTATGCCATGCTCAGGGCGGGGGAGTTAGTCTAAGAAGTCAAAATCCTCCTCATCCTCAACGTAGTCCTCAATGATGATGTCTTCTTTCATACCTCGAAACGACACACTATCTACCACCTCACCGTCCGGGTCAAACCAGACTTGAACAAAAAACGGCTCGTAGTACCAGCCGTTTTTCTTTGCGAAGTTTGCCCAGATCGTCCGCATTGCCTCGATCTTTTCTTCTATACTCATAATACCTCTCCTAGCTCATCCAGTAAGATGTCGTATATCGTCTGGGCTTCATTGGTGTACGTTTCGGCATCTTCACCAAAACCGCCGTGCCGCGTTTCGAGCAACTGGATATCCATCGCCCAGCAGAGCCGGTCGGTGATAGCCTCAGCCAGTGTCGTTTTCTTGTCGGTATTCATATCAATCTCCTTTGTAGGTTAGTTTGGTCGAGCGGTTTTCAGTCGCGCTCAGGACTTAAAAACCGAGGACTTAGTATTCCTCGGCTAGCATCACGGTCAGTACCCGCTCGCATTCCGGGTGCAACGGGTCGCACCACAGCTCGAAACTCGGGTCGTAGTAGTCAATCTTCCAGAAGATCTTTTTACCCTCCCAGACAAACGAGCCGAAATCATGCTCGCCGTACGGGTCATTATCTTTGTTGAAGTCCTTGTACTCCCTGACTGCCCGGATCAATCCTAGCACATCGTGAAGCTCATAGATTCCTTTGGTGAGCGTTAGCATCTCGACTGCTCGGAACTCATCGTTGAGCCTTGCTATCTTGGCACTCGTTTCCTTTTGCTTGGTTAGTATCTTCGTGGTCATAGACCCTCCTTTGCTTCTTGAGAGGGCTTTCTGCCTCTCTGTCTAACGAGGCACAGGGTAAGGCTGAAGCTGTCAAGATGGAGCGCCCCTGACGTTTACCAGTGGACGAACGACCTTGATAGATTCAGGTCTACCCGTATCATGAAGAAGACAGAGGAGGAAGAACTCTTCCTAAAGAGATATAATGGAAGATATTATGGGAGTGACGCAGTTTAACAAGACGGCCAAGAACGCCATGTGGCGTAATGCTGTATGGCCAGAATCGCCAGATAGAACAGACAGTGTGTTCGACCGCCGCGCTCCATTCCGCAAACTTCGCGTCATGATCGATAGTGAGCTGTTCGATGAATCGACCACTTCGGACATGCGAGGCACTCCGACGAAAGGGCTGTTGCTGAGAAGCCTCCTCTATAACGACTTGATTGAACTATACCGCTACACCGAAACTCCACCGGCATCGGTCGAGCCAATCGAAACAGGCAACCCGAACATCGAACCAACCTACGAGGGATATGCAGTCCTATACCCACAAAAGTCAAACGGTTTATGTCCGGTGACCTATGCACTCGACGACAAGAACGCATCTTACTCTGGCGTTATGGGTGACCTGTACACTGCAGCAAGGGACGACGCTACTGATAAGACTTACACTGGTGATGACGCGGCCGATAAAAGACAAGCCGATGCGATTGCCGTCCAAGTCGCCGACGACTGTATTGATGCTGATATCTATATCACCACCCGCCCTTATCTCTACGCACCGTCACGGCGTATTGCAGCTGGTCGGGCAATAACTATTTGCCAACCAGACGATGCGATCTCGGCTGTTTCTTTATATTTGCGGGCGCAACGTGAGTTCATTATTCCGACTGGTCAAAAGAAATTCCGCTACCATTTAAATAGGGGAATGTTCTATTGGGTTGGGATGCGCGAGTTAGTACCCGAAACGTGGCGTTGGTTTTCGGCTTGCGTCCACCACTCGTCCGGAACGAAAGACGATAAGCTGATGTACTTGGCTAGTGCGGTGATGAGCCGGATGCAACGATCGCTCGAACTACGGGACCAGATTCATATCGGCATCAACTCCAAGACCAACAACGACATCAATGATGACGTACTCGGCACGTTCGACAATACCTTGATGACCTTGATGGGAGCGATTGATGCTAGTGCGAGGGTGGCACATTATGTCCTCGGTATGAATCCGGCCAAAGCACATAATGCGGCATGGCAACGAGACTGGATAAAGGACGTTGCGAAGCTGGATGCCAATCTTGCGGCGGCCGTGGCAAAGGGGAGCGATAATGCTCATCGGCTTACCGTTCTGACCAAGCTACGAAATTCTATCCACGGTGAAGCAATCAAAGGCATCACCAAACAGAGCGGCAACAAGACAGAAACCATCCTCGGGCTGCCGAAAGACGACGAAGCGGATATCTTGCTTTCGATGGACGCACTCGGCGGACGCGACGCGTGGGGAGTGAAGCCCCTCGGTGCTAATCTCAACGAAGTCAATCCAGCGACGCTGGTAGACAAGCTATTCGAGGAGGTAGTGATACTAGTCAATGATCTTATGCGAGCGACACCGGTTGAGAAACTGAGCCATGTCCAGGCGGCTAACTTGACGAACATGCCACCCCCTCCAAAAGATAATCACCCAACAAGTGACACGTTCTCGGAGTGGAACAGGCTGACGATACGATGGCAGTTAGGATTCTAGAAATGCAGGTCAACTACATCCCCTACCTAAATATGAAAGATGTGAATGAGGTCAACTTCCCAGACCTTACTGTTAAGATTTGGAACTACGGTTTGATGAAGAATGCCTACATCACCGATCCGGATGTACTTGCGAGGCTGGATACAATCATGGGGAGCAACGTTCACTACGTCTTTCAGGGTATGGGTACACTAGCCGATGAGGCAATTTCAGATATGGGCATTATCAGTGTTGGTGATATAGATTTTCGAGAATATACCGACAGTGAACGGAAACTGGCACGAGAGGCAAGGCTCCGCCTGTTCGCTGGTGCGTTGGTATGGAACCTAAAAATCCTGACGGACGTAAACCGAGGTCACCGAATGGTTGTGTCGGAGAACTTCGATATGGTGTGGCAGGGCTTCAGTACGCAAGACGATCACTTCGGTATCCGAGGCGGGTCCATCATCCAGAAGAATGATATGGGCTACAAGCTGGGTGATATGATCTTCCGGCGACCACAGCAGGTGATGTCACCGATGTCATTTAATATTGACGATGATACCTTGGGACTATTAGCCCGCCTTTATAGGAAGAACAAGAAACTGTATCGACGCATCATACAGGCTATCGAGGTTGTCGTTCAGGCTTATTATAATGATGATAAGATTCCAGAATCTCAACGAGTCTTGTCGATGTCTAGCGCACTTGAAACCCTGTTTGATATTCCGGACTCTCGACAAAGGGAACACTTGAAGAACACAATGAATAGCATGTTTGTTCTGCCGAGTGATCCGAAGCGTCGTTATAAAAGTTCTCGCGGTAGAGCACCAGCTGTTTGGGAACATGAAAGTATCAAGGTGATGTGGGCTGATAGGTTTTATGAACTGAGAAGCGCAATTATTCACGGTGACAAGATTAAGTCCGATGACTACAACTTCCTCGATAAGCAAAGACACCTTGATATTGCCCTGCTCGTTTTTGGGATTGGGATGCAGAAGATTATCAAACAGGCGTTAGGCATTACTGACTATACGGACGAGCTTGTTTGGGAAAAGCATGTGGAGGCAGGGGAGCCACCAGAAAGCCCGTTCAACCGCGAGGGGTTCGTATACGAGGACAATGCCCTCACGTATGCCATACATCAAATGCTGGTCAAACAGATGAAACGCCAGAAGCCATAAGCACACTTCGGTTTTTCTGGAAGAAAAGGCGAAGTCCCCTGGATGACGCGGTAAAAACTTATGGTTTGCTGGGAGCAAAGGGTTGCGCTCAATACTGCTTATGATACAATTTGAGTAATGACTAAATAACAACGCTAGTCGACGCAGATTTTCGAAAGGGTACGGGCAAAACAGTGAAATACTTACTAAACAATAAAAATGAAATAAGTAAAGCTCTCTCTCTCTCTCTCTCTCTCTCTCTAGCCAGAATAAGAAATCTACCGCGAGGTTCTAACCAGATGAATCGTCGCGGTTTTACTATCGTCGAACTCCTGATCGTCATCGTGGTGATTGGTATTCTTGCGGCGATTACCATCGTGGCGTACACCGGCATCACTCAGAACGCCAACAAGGCTGCCCTGACCGCAGATATCAAGCAACTCCAAACAAAGGCTGCTGTCTACCGCGCCCAGAACGGCATCGACGATTGTCCCGCTGGTTACTCATTTGTCTACGGCAATTCCACACTCGGTACCTCGCCGTTCTGTGTCATGAAGTACGAAGCCAAGAACGTCAGTGGCGTGGCTACCTCACAGGCTTCCGGTGCGCCGTGGGTCTCGATCACACAAACGGATGCGATTACGCAGTCTACCAATGCTGGCGGGCACCTGCTGACCGAGGCGGAATGGATGACGATTGCGGCTGATGTACTCTCGATGAAACAGAACTGGTCTGGTGGCAGCGTGAACTCCGGAATCATCTATCAGGGTCACGTAAACAACAACCCAGGAAGCGCGTTGGCGGCTTCGGACGATGATACCGACAACCTGAATGGCATGACCGGTGGTATCGGAACCAACTCCGGCAATAACAGCTCTCGCGTACTGTACCTTTCATCTGGCGACGCAATTTGGGACTTCTCTGGTAATGTGTGGGAATGGACACAGCAAGCCATTGGTACACCAACACTCACTATGAGCAACGTCGGTGTCTCTGGCGACTCAGCATTCAACTGGCGCGACTACACGCTTGGTTCACTGAGTCTCGGCAACTTAGCAAACGTCAGTAAGCCAGCAACCTTAAACGGTTGGACAAACCCGGTCAATAACGTCAGTCTTTCTGGTATTACTTGGGGAGCTGGTAAGGGTGTTGGGCAGATTTACGCGAACTATGCGGACTCAGCTTCTCGCGCGTTCCTCCGCGGCGGCTATTGGTACTATGGCTCCAGTGCCGGGGTCTTGACGCTCCATTTGAACTATTCTGCGTCGGACTCGAACGCGGGCATCGGTTTCCGGGTTGCCCGGTGATACTCCCGACCCTAGCTTTTGTCTCTTGAACTCTTAGTTCTTACAACATTAAATCTTTAATCTTTTCTTCCTCTATGCACCCATGAAACCGGATTTTATCATCTACACCCGTATGCTCGAAGTGCAGCAATGGATCTTCGATAAGGTTAATACCTTTCCGAAGAAACAACGCTTCGTGCTGGGACAACAGATTGAAACCAGCGCCCTCGCGTGTCTGCGGCTCATCATTCAAGCCAACAATCTGAAAAATCCAGAGAAGACACTCTTGAAGCTGGATGACCTGAACACGGAGTTGGAAGTACTTCGAGGACTACTTCGGATTGGGTTCGAGATGAAGTTCCTTAGTGCCAAAAGCCTCGGACACATCACCAAGCGGATCGATGAAGTAGGGAAGATGACCGGTGGGTGGATCAAGACAGCCCGCGACAAACGGCTACCGACTATCCGAGCCGTCGAAGTCGAGCAGTGACAATTGGGTCGGCTTTCGGAGCCTCCGTAAATTCTGGCGGTGCTTCTTCCTGACAAATGCAATGAACTTGTGGGAATCCAGCTCCTCGGTGATTTGCTTAATGAGCGGTTCACCACTCCCATGCCTCACATGAGCCGACCACGCGTTCACCATATCATCCAGCCGTTGTTCACTGACCGCGCCTTTATGGTAGGCTTTGAGGTTGCGGTGGAACTTCCGTCGGAATCTTCGGAGCGACGATGCCCGTACCCGTTTACCATACGGATACATGATATAACCGACAAAGTCGACTCCCAGACGACTTGGATAGATGCGGACTTTTCTCGGATTCACCGTCAAGTACAGTTCATCGTATAGAAACGCCGTGATCTTTCGTTGCCACTCTTGCAAAACGGCTTTGTCTTGATGAAAGAGCAGGATGTCGTCCATGTAGCGGATGTAGAACTTGGCGTGAAGCGACTGCTTCGCAAACATATCCGCCTCATGAAGATAAATATTGGCAAAGAGCTGGGAGGTCAGGTTCCCGATAGGAATACCGCGCCGACCTTTTGTATGGTAGTTGGAGTCAGTTGGGAATAGGTAGTCGTGTTCATCGCCGCTGTCACTACTGTCAATAATGACATCCAAAAGTCGGAGCAACCTCGGATCATCTATCTTGCGACGCAACAGCTCACGGAGTTTAGCGTGATTCACCGACGGGTAGTATTTGGAGATATCAATTTTACAGACGTACAAGTTCGGTTCGCTTCTGAGGAAATGTTGCACCCTCGCCATTGCTCGGTGGATTCCCTTATCTGGCCGACATGCATAAGAATCACGAATAAAGGAACGTTCGTAGAATGGGCTAAGAATGCCGTGCATGGCGTGGTGAACAATCCGGTCCCGAAAGGCCGGAGCCTCAATCATCCGGACTTTGGGTTCACGGATGATCCGGCGACGATAATCCATCGGGCGGTACGAGCCGGACACCAATTCTCTCTGGATTTGAAGCAGATCACTCATGAAGCGGAAGTTGGTGGCCGTTGCCGAGTGGCTGTTGCGCTTTCCTATCAACGCCTTTTTATGGGCTTTTGCTAAGGCCTCTAGTGAAGCAATCTTAGCAAAAGCGGTGGCATCTAACATCGTCATCTATTCCTAGTATAAGCGTAAAGCGATATACTGGTTACGGTTATCGGGTCTGAAGCTTCTCGCGCGTTCATCCGCGGCGGCAATTGGAACAATGGCTCCAATGCCGGGGTCTTGACGCTCAATTTGAACAATTCTGCGTCGAACTCGAACACGAACATCGGTTTCCGAGTTGCCCGGTATACTAGTTCGACAGATCGACACCTGTCGGGGCGTGATATGCAAGGTCTACGGATCTTGCGTCAGTGCCATATAGTATCCGACCTGCATAACCAGTCTTACTACTAAAAAGTCCTTTCTTAAACTTTATAAAGTAAGACGAATAGTACAAAGCCGCCCGGTTCAGTCGCGGGCGGCTTGCTTTTTAGGTACTAGCGGGATCGCTTCTTGCGACCGATGCCAGCGACAGCAGCCTCCCAATCGGGCAGGTAGGAAGACTTGCGGATATTCTCGATGTACTCCGTCAGATCGGCGGCGAGGATACGTTCCTCTTTGCCGAAGAAGACCATCCGGAGCAGTCCTTGATTAACCGCCTCGTCGACTTCCTCTGGTGATAAGCTGAGCTTCTTGGCAACTTCCTCGATAGAGTAGGCGATCTCTTTTTTATACGGGTTGATACGTGGTAGGGTTTTCATAAATAAACCTCCTTTTTCATTACATTTAGCGTCCGTTAGCCAGAGCGGATATAAGTATCCGGCCGCGCAGCACCTCTGGTAACTGTCCCATTTTCGGGTCGGACGGGATTGGAGTCAACCGTCGCACCGCTATTTTCTTTTATAATCTTTGGGAGAAGTTTTTTCGGCGTACCAGCCGGTCATAAAATCGACCCCTTGACCTACAGGGGTCGTAAGGTGTAGACTTTTCTTAGAAGGGTCTTATTGAATAAACAAGGACACTTCCAAGAGGGTAATATCTTTTGGAAGTGTCTTTTTTACGAGGTAGGTAATCGGTCTTCAACGCTTTGACCCATACTGCGTTTGAACGATCCGCCGGGGAGATTGGCTTATGCCTGATGATCTTAGCTCTCTGCGTCTAGTCGCCACTACCCTTGCTGGTAAGTGGACTCTCCCGGTTGTTTATTCACTTAAAGACAATACTCGTCGCTATCATGAAATCCGTCGCCATTTTCCAAAGGCGACCGAGAAAATGATTATCGCTACACTCAAGAAGCTGGAGAAAGATGGACTGGTCAAGCGCCGCATCTATCCAACCGTACCTCCAAAAACCGAATATACTTTGACACCGTTAGGTTTTGAAGTCCTTGCCATAGCCCAATCAGCCAATGCACTAGCCAAAGCTAGTACCGCCATTGAATCACTGAAAGAGGCCCGCGGCGGCCTCTTTTCATAGGCAGATAAAAACTCCGTTTCGTGTCGTTATCCACAGGCGGAGTTTTTGTTGTTTTTGAGCATTTCCATATCTGTTAAATGGGTACTATCCTCGAAGATAGTAACTAACCTTTTAGTAAGTTACTTACTTTTAAGTGCGTTCTTGTTTTCCGACATTCCGGATGATTTAGTGGCATCAGGTATAAGTGTGATTCGTACCTGCTCACGGTGGCAATGAGGTTATCAAAATAAGCAACGTGGGAGGTTGTATGAACAAACTGACAAACATCAAAATAGTCGCCAGTGTCGTCGCCGTCGGGTCGCTCGTCGTACTGACTCAACCTGCATTGGCCGCAGATGTCGCAGGTGTGGATAATGTAGAGAACTTCATCCGCACCATCATTAGTGTCATCGCGGGTCTGGCGGGATTGGTCGCTACCGGCTTCATTGTAGTAGGCGGTTTCGGCTACATCACCAGCTCCGGCAATCCGGAACACCTGGATAGGGCGAAGCGGACACTGCTCTGGTCTTTGATCGGGCTGGCAATCGTTATCGCGGCGTTCGTCATTTCAAATATCATCGTATCGGTTGCGACCAACGCGTTCGGGAGTTAAGGGGTAACTCATGAACTTTCTCACCATGAGTTTGTCGCTCATGGCTGATACTTCCGGTGCCATCCAAGCGATGCGCGACTGGGTTAATCCGACCATGACGACTTTAACCGCACTGGCTGGTCTAGCTTGTGTCTTCTTTATCGTCTACGGCGGAATCCTTTACATGACTTCTACCGGACGGCCGGAAAAGCTGGATCAAGCCAAGCGGGTGTTGAAGAACGCTCTTATCGGGGTGGTGATCGTCATTGGAGCGGCCACACTGACCGCCATTCTCAACGGGGCGATGACGCATACGCAAGCACCGAGTAGCGCCGCCTTGCCGAGCCTGAACGATATCACGCCGGAAGCACCGAGCAACGGGCTGATCGACATCTTGATAAACGCTATCGTCGGGGTGCTGAGTTTCATCATCCAAGCTATCGCTACGCCATTTCTGGATGCGCTAGAGTTCTTTACCAAATCAACTCCGCTCATGACCGATAACTCCGCCGTCTTTAACTTCTGGTTGGCAATGGTTGGTATTACCGACGTATTCTTCGTGGTCGTGGTGGCGCTGATCGGTTTCCACGTTATGAGTGCCAGTACGTTCGGACTGGACGAGATTGAGTTCAAGCAACTGCTCCCAAGAATCCTACTGGTATTCGTGCTGCTCAATTCCTCGATATTCATCATCGACGGGTTCATCGCCGCAAGCAACGCGCTCATCACAGCAGTCGGGCAAGTCGGCGGGGCGGCCGGGGTCTGGGACACCTTAACAAAAGTGGTTGGAGAATCGGGCGGTCAAGGGCTGGCGGCACTGCTCATCATGCTGGTCTTTCTGATCTTCTCGTTCATTCTGCTTATCTACTACGTCGGACGTTTGGTTGCGCTCTACATCGGAGCGGTACTCTCGCCACTGGTGATTCTAGTCTGGTTGGTGCCGGGGTTTCGAGACTTTTCGGAAACCGCGATGAAAACCTACCTCACCACCATCTTTGTCCTATTCGTCCACGTGGTCATCCTGACCTTAGCGGGTTCACTATTCGTCGGATTATCCAGCACTTCCGGAAACGATGTGCCGAATGTTCTCATGAGCATGGCGGTAGGCCTCGCAACGATCATCGCACTGCTTAAAACTCAGGGGCTGATGATGCAGTTTAGCTACGTGAGTCTGGGCGCGAGGAATACCCGCCAGCTAGGTACACAATTCATGAATGGTATCAGTTACTTAGGGGGCAAAGGTCGGGCAGCTGCTTCATGGGCGCTTCAAAGCGACAGTAAATCCAGCACCGGACTGACTCGTTCGTCTGGGATGAAGGGCTCAAGCGTCGGCGGAAGCTATACCCAGCCGAAATCTACGGCCAAAGCTCCGATAGTTGGAGGAACTTCCACTAAAGCCACGAAACGTACTCCGACTGGCACGACTACCAAAGCACCGAAAGTCGGCGCGGCCAACGCTACGCCAAGAACTGCCGTGAAACCCGTTACTACCAGTACGACAGTCGCAAAGGCTAAGACTGCCACGAAAACTACCAAGAAAGGAAAAACGTCATGAAAGTAACCGTTGTTCCCGCACAGGTCACGACCGTTGAAGACAAGATTACCGGTAACCTGTCGCTCTCTCAGATCGCTTTGTTCTGTGTTCCGGTGTTCGGCGGGTCGCTCCTGTATGCCGCACTTCCACCGAGTATGGGCTATATGCTCTACAAACTGGTTATCATCGGTATCGTGTCACTGATTGCACTCAGTCTGTCCATCCGCATCAAAGGAAAAATCGTACTGCAATGGCTGTTCGTCCTGCTTCGGTTCCATGCTCGGCCACGGCTTTACCTATTTACCAAGAACACCACGCTCCACCGGGAAGACTATCCGGAAGTCGTGAGGCAGACGGAAGCGGTTGTCACCAAAGAAAAGAAACCTATCTCACTACCGAAACTCGACCCATCCCAAAGGGCGTACCTGTACACCAAGCTGGACGATCCGATTAGGCGGTTGAAATTTGAAACCACCAAGAAAGGAGGACTCAATGTCCGTATCTCAGAAACAGAATAAGACGAAACGCACCGGCACGACCCGTCAGCAAATCGGTATCAGGGGAGTGCGGGACGGTATCTTGCTCCTACCGAACAACGGCTATCGGCTGGTGCTGGAAGTATCCTCGCTCAACTTCGAGTTAAAAAGCGAAGACGAGCAGGATGCGATCATTGATACCTACGAGAGTTTTCTGAACTCCGTCGGCACCAAGCTCCAGATTCTTATCCGTACCCGCGAAATCGACATGGATAAATATCTTGAAGACCTGTCGGCTCGGCTAGAAAACGAGACCGAACGCATCTACCGCGACCAGCTTCAAAACTACGACGAGTTCATCCGCTCACTGATTCAGAGCAACAAGATCCTGACGCGGCACTTTTATATCATCGTGCCGTATGAAAGTACCAGTAAGGACTTTGATCTCATCAAAGAGCAATTGGCGCTGACCGCCGATATCGTTATGAAAGGTATGAACCGGATGGGTATGAGCGCACGGCAGTTAAGTAGTCTGGAAACCCTCGACCTGTTCTACAGTTTCTACAACCCAACGGCCGCGAAGATTCAACCATTAACCGACCGCGCCTTATCCGCCATACACACGGCACTTATAGAGAAAGGAGAACAAGTATGAATAGCCCGATAGCAACAATGAGAAAACGTCGTGAAGCCAGAGAATTAAAGGCCAAAGAGCTGAAGCTGGTATTCGGTGAACAGGATATGCTCGATGTGATGAGCTATGCCAGCTTAGAAGAAACGCCGGACTACATCAACTTAGACGGCGTGTTCCTCCGGACACTCTACATCAACGGTTATCCGTTCGTGGCGAACTCTGGCTGGCTGGATAGTCTAATTAACTTCAACCACGATACCGACATCAGCTATCACGTGACGGAAGTCAGCGCACTGCTGGCACTTCCGAAACTGCACCGCAAAATCACTGAGCTGGAAAGCACCAAGCGGGCGATGATCCGAGCCGGTAAGATTGTGGGATCGGAAGTCACTGACCCACTCGAATCGGCCATTGAACTACGCGACAAAATCCAGCGTGGGCAGGAAAAGTTGTTCCAGATGAGTATCTACGTCACGCTTCGAGCCGATAGTCTGGAAGAACTCAATAAGACGACCAAACTATTAGAAGCCACCTTGTCGGCGCGTCTGTTTTATAGCAAAGTCGCTCGTTACCAGCAGATTGAAGCCTTGCAAAGCATCCTCCCGCGAGCCGAAGACCAGTTAGCCCAGAAGCGAAACCTAGACAGTAGCTCGGCGGCACTGACCTTTCCGTTCATGAGTTCAGAACTCGTTCAAGAATCGGGCATCCTTTATGGAGTCAATAAGTCCAACAATTCACTGGTGATTTTGGATCGCTTCGGGCTGCCGAACGCCAACTCCATCACGTTTGCTCAGTCGGGATCTGGTAAGAGCTACACGACCAAAGTGGAGATACTCCGCCAGCTTATGCAGGGGACAAAAGTTATCGTCATTGACCCGGAACGTGAGTATAAACGCCTCACCGAATCGGTCAATGGCACCTACGTCAAACTCAGCGCCAAGAGCAAGCAGAAGATTAACCCGTTCGACTTAGCGACGACATTTCACAATATCGACGACCTGTCCGAACACGTCCAAGACCTGACCGAAGTGATCAGCCTGATGGCCGAGGGGTTGAACTCTCGTGAGAAAGCAGCGGTGGACAAAGCGATTCTTAAAATCTACAAAAACGCCAAGAAAGAACAACCGCTTCTTGAAGACCTGTACGCCGAACTGAACAAACTCGGACAGTTGAAACTCTGTGAACGGCTGGAAAAGTACATCTCAGGATCACTGGCGAGTGTCTTCAATAGCCAAACTAACATCGACCTCTCGAACCGTCTGGTGATCTTCGACATCAAAGACCTGCCGGAATCGCTCCGTCAGATTATGATGCTCATCATCTCTAACTTTGTCCAGAATCAGGTCAAGGCCAAGCCGGAAAAGCGACTACTGATTATCGACGAGGGCTGGTTACTGCTCGAACACGAGGAGTCAGCTCGCTTCGTAGCGGGACTAGTACGCCGCGCCCGTAAATACTACCTCGGCGTGTCCATCATCTCTCAGCAAGCCAACGACTTCCTGCACTCTGATTATGGCCGTGCCATCGCTTCGCAATCGGCACTCCGTATCTTAATGCGACAAGACACCACGACGATTAAGAATGTGGCGAGTGAGTTCAACCTGTCTGAATATGAGGAGAGCTTCCTGCTGACCTGCGAACGGGGTGATGCCCTGATTATCGCCGATCAGAATCACGTGGCGGTGAAGGTCGTCGCCAGTGAGAAAGAACATCCGCTCATTACCACCAATCCGACGGAGCTATACGGATGAACCCGGCAATCATCGCGTCACTATTTTTTAGCGGAAACCTCCGCAAGTACGCTTTGATTGCCTTATGTGTTCTCGTGTTTGTATTGTCGATGCCAGTGGTAGCAGTCTTTGCGATGGGCAGGGATGTGACGACCTACCTCTCTCAACAACCGAGTGCCGAATCCGCTGAGGAGCAAGGCTTCTACATGGGGCCGGACGTTCCGGGCAATACCTACGCATGGGGTAACTGTACATGGTGGTCATACGCTATGCGCTTTTGGGCAGACGATCCGATTCCGACGAGTTGGGGCAACGCTAATACGTGGGACGACTACGCAAGGCGCGATGGATACCTCGTTGATCACACACCAAGCATCGGGGCTATCTTCCAGACTGACGGCGGCAGTGAACTCGGTCACGTGGCCTACGTGAGCTTTGTTGACCCTCTTTCTGGACAATGGACGATATCAGAGATGAACGCTCCGCATATCAATGTAGTATCCACTCGAACATTTGCCGCATCCTCGGCGGCTTCCTATAACTTCATCCACGATAAGATCGGAGAACTCTAATGATAACCGAACATATCAACCGCCGTTACTACCAAAAGAGGGATATGGTTTGGCTAGAAGTCACGCCACCGGCTACCGTGTCGAAAACTCCCGAAGCCACCGAACAGCTTTTCTCGGTGATTCACGGAATGTACGCCACGAGGAAGCTTCGCGACAAGTTGATGGATCGCTCACCGGTATTTAGCTTTGAAATCACCTCGACCAAGAAAGACGGTATCCGCTACTTGATTCAAGTAGAACGAGAACGTGCCGACGCATTGCAAAAGGCGGTCAGCGCCTACATTCCTGATGCCAAAGTAAAAGAGATAGACGCGCCGAGTGGCTCGTATAGCAAGGTCTTGGAGTTCAAGGAGCAGGGTCACTATGTCTTGCCATTAACATTGACCTCCGCGTTTGCCCAGCATGACCCGCTCTCTTATGTGACCAGTGCTATGACCAAACTTGGTGATGATGAACGGGTCACGCTTCAGTTAGTCATTGCTCCGATCAAACTGCGGGAGGCCGGCAAATTATCCCGAAAGATTCTGCGGAATGAGGACGTTCTATCGTCACTCAATTCCAGTCCGCTCGATTTCCTCCAAAAAATCAGCGACGTGATGAACGGGGCGATGTGGGGAGCCGTCGATCTGACCAATGAGGTCTATCACGGCACGGTGTCCGGTGACTACTACACACAAACCTCTGGTAAGCAGGATACGTTCAAAGACCAAGTAACCAAACGCCAGCGTCCGGCGAGAACGCTGAGTGCCTTTGAATTGGAGTTGATGGAATCCATGCACAAGAAAGTCACCCAGCCGCACTTCCAAGTGTCGTTTAGAATTATGGCGAGCGGCGAGAATGCCAAAGAAAATATCCAGTCTCTCCGAACGGCGCTGGATGGCTATAGTGTGCCTTTGTACCAGTCTTTGAGGAGCAAGGTGAGGATGCCACTTCTGCAACAGCACCGCCAGAAACTGGCTGAAAAGCGACTACCAAATCTTTATAGGCGAGGCTCTTTGATACTATCTGCCGCCGAAGTAGCCGGACTCTACCACTTTCCGTCAAGCCGAATCAGTCGGACGGATAACCTGATTACCTCGCTCTCTCGGACATTACCGGCTCCGATTTCGTTGAAGCAAAACGCCAAACTTGATGTTGTACTGGGTGAGAATATCCACCACGATGTTGTGACGACTGTCGGACTGACCGAAGCGGAACGTTGGCGACACCTCTATATCATTGGAGGAACGGGAAATGGTAAAACAACCATGCTTCAATATCAAATCGTGCAGGATATGGAAGCGGGTCGGGGAGTAGCGGTCATTGATCCCCACGGCGACATGGCGGAAACCTTACTTAGCTATGTGCCGGAAGACCGCATTAAAGATGTCGTCTATTTCAATCCGGACGACCTAGAGTATCCAATCGGGTTGAACCTCCTAGAACTCACAGAGGGGCTAGAGGGAAATGAATTGCTCCGAGAAAAGGATATCATTACAGAATCGGTTATATCGGTATTTCGGAAAATCTTCTCAGAGGAAGATACGGGCGGACACCGTATTGAGTATGTCCTCCGTAACGCCGTGCAGACCGCTCTCACTGTGGAAGATGCCACGTTATTCACCGTCTTTGACCTCTTAAATGACGCAAAGTATCGCAAGAAAGTCCTGAAAGACTTGGAGGATAAGAACCTCATCAATTTCTGGAAGAATGAGCTAGGCAAAGCTGGAGAAATGCAGAAAGTGAAGATGGCGGCCGGTATCACGGCCAAGATTGGTCGTTTCCTGTTCTCAGCATCGGCTCGGCAGATTCTTGAACAGCCAAAGTCCACGATTGATTTTGATAACATCATCAATAATGGCAAGATTCTGATATGCAATTTCTCCAAAGGCTTAATCGGAGAGGACACTTCCGAGCTATTCGGCATCACCGTCCTTGCCAAACTCCAGCTCGCTTCACTCCGTCGCGCTCGCATTAAGCAGAGTGAGCGTCGTCCGTTCTATCTGTACGTGGACGAGTTTCAGAACTTTGCTACCGCCTCCTTTGTCCAGATGCTTTCAGAAGCTCGAAAGTATAAGATGTTCATGATTATGGCTGAACAGTCTACTTCTCAGCAAAAGGATCAGCAGATGGTAAGTATCATTCTTGCTAACGTGGGTACGGTGATTTGTTTTAGAACTGGTAATCCGCAGGATGAACAGGCTTTGTTGCCACTGTTTAGCCCATACATCGAACAAGGGGAAATTGCCAACCTGCCAGCCTTTAATTTCTACGCCAAACTTTCGGCTATATTACCGCAAGAACCACTATCTGGCCAGACGTTGCTTCTTGAACGAGAGGGGAGTGAGGCGATATTGGAGGAGGTCGTCAAACTCTCACGTAGCCTGTTTGCTCACAAGAAAGAGGAGCCGGAAAAGGAAGAATCCAGGCCCGAAACAAAGGCTAAGAAAAAGACCCCTGAGCCAAAAGTGGCAACAGGAGGTCTTGATATCGAGGCGACGAGAGGCTAGTTCTTTTTGTAATCTGACGAGAACTCGTTGTAGAGTTCCTGCATCTCTTCATCGCTCAGAACGTGTCCGGCGGCGTGAACTTTTGCCTGAAGCCTTTCAAGGTAGGCGATTGCATCTTCTGGTGTAGCGTCCTCGTAGCCAAGAGTCTTAAGATAATTGATGGTTTTATCAATATCTGCTTCTGTCATTTCGTATTCTTCGTACTGTGTCATAATCAAGCTCCTATATGTATCGGTCGATTGCGATAAACTTGCGAAGATCTTTGGCGATCACTTTCGATACCGTTTTTCTCATTATCTCACAACTGTCGCTGAAAGAAAGGATGTTGAGACTTCCCTCATAAATAGTCTTCCTGTCTATTATAGCGAGCTTTCGGTGAAGTCCGCTCGTATAAAGAACCTCAATGCCTAAATCCTGCATAGTAGCAACCGCATCAAGAGCCTGGCGATAGTAATCCCCATCATGTTCAATAGGGTCGCGGGTGTTTATGATTATCTTCACGTTACGACGACGCATTTTGGCGAAGACGGGTAGTAATGTCATCATGCGTCGTTCTGTTATGAATGGACTCTCTATAATAACCTCGCTTCGTGCCGATCGTAACTCGTGAACGAGGCTCTTATAAAAGGTATCTTGGTTGTAGAGGCTACTTTTTAGCATTTTCATTATCCTCCGGTTCGACAATATGGACTTCTCCGTTATAATAGGTAAAGCCCAAGTCGATTAACTTGTTGTACATTGTCGTGATACTAGGTAGAACGCGGTGCCATTGAGAGTCGATGAGGCGCACCAATGAAGACGTTCCAGACAATACAAGCTTGAAAAGCTCGTTGACCTCTGGAACTTTTTCATTTTCTGGTGTTCTACAATCTATTTCTGCATAGCTTGGCATTTTGTCGAATAATACCCCAAAATAACGTGCTCGAAGTATCGGATTACAGTGGTCAATGAGCAATTCTTTGAGGTGATCCACAAAGTATTCAATATATTTCAAGATTGTTGGCATATCGACGCCTCCTTGCTTTATCGAGAGGGCTTTCTGCCTCTCTGTTAGAGGGCGACGGGCTGCAACGAACTGGTTCAAGGTGGAGCGCCCCTTGACGTTTACCAATGGGACGAACGACCTTGATGCGGTTCGTTCACCCGTATAATGAAGAGACAGAGGGAGGAAGCCTCTTACATGCTGCTATTTAGTTCCGTACAGCATGACAATAGGAGCAGTTTAGCGTCATGCTCAGGACGTCGTTAGCTAGTCGAGATTAGCTTTGATAATCTCTAACCAGTCAACTTGTTGAAAGGCGTGTTGTAGCAAGTCGCGCCACATACATGCCTCCTCAATCTCATCGTTTAGCTGCCACTCTAACCGCTCTTTGAGCCAATCAGCTTTATCAACTGCTGGACACTGCATACTCACAGCTTCCATTAGTACGCTATAGCTTGACGGTTCGCCTGAGAGCCACAAGTTTACCACCCACGTCTCTCGATTACTCCACCCGTTATACTCGGTGGCTACAGTTTGTGTTGCTTCAGCTACGCTAGTCATGACTTCCTCCTTTACTTTACGTAACGGAGTTACCTGACGGGGCCGCATGGCAAAGGTGTCAAGGTGGAGCGCTCCTGACGTTTACCAGTGAACGAACGACCTTGATACGTTTGCTCGACCCGTATACTTGAACAGTACGTGAAGTAAAGAATCTTAATACTTACGGTAGCCATTACAACGGCTGAACGGTAAAATTAGATCTGATGACGCCAGTTGAAAAAGTAACAGATTTTACACTCAAATCATTTACAGGCTACACCGGACCGAGCTGCTTATTTGGGCGCTCCAATATATTCTTCGCGCCCAACGGGAACGGTAAAAGCTCTCTTGCGCTTGGTCTGCGTACTGAATACTTGAAAACGCACGATGAAGCCAATCTCCGCATCTACAACAAACACTTCGTATCAGAGCAGCTACTATTACAGGACGGCGGCGGAATCAAAGGCGTAAAGGCTGACTTCGGTAAGGTTGACGTTGATCTAGAGAAGCGTATCCAAGAACAGTCAGACCTGAGTGATAAAGCACAAGCAGAAATAGACACTCTGACGGAAGAAAATGAGAAGCTGATTGCAGCCACGACAACGACGCTTGATGATATCTTTAAGCGACGAAAAGGTAAGGCCAGTATCGCCAAGAAGCCTATCAAAGAGGGTATTCATGAAAAGGTGGTGCAGCTTTGGACTGACGACTATACCAACGCCGTTAAACAGTTCCCCGACGAGAAGTACGATGAAATTGATGGCGAAAAAGATTTTAAGAGTACTCTCGATCTTATCAATAGTCTCTCATTAAGCCGCTCGCCGGAAATAGCCGAAGCCGACTTTGAGGAACTTGGCCGCATTACCGCTAAAACCTACTCAACCATAGAAATACCGAGTGCGGATATTGTTAGCTGGCTAGAAACCGGTCTTGAGCTTCATAGCGGCAAGGATCACTGTGAATACTGTAAAAGCCCGCTTGATACGAAAGAAGTGGCGCAGCGTATTCAAGCGTACCTTGACGACGAAAGAAGTGTTGACCGTAAAATACTTGAGAAGATACAGAATAGTCTCCGACTCATCTACAAGAACATCAATGGTATTACAGATGCCAGTGAGACTGTTGCTGTGACCCTTGAGCAAGATGAGTCCGTTAAACAATCTTTGGCCGCTCTCGCTACCAGTAAGCTAGCCATAGAAGACGCCGGTAAAGTTATAGCGGATAAGATTGAGGCAATGTCCGAAAAAGCCAGCATAGACGTGGACAGTCTCAAAAATACACTCGACACGGCGCAAGAGCATATTCAAGCACTCCTTGATGTTCGTGAGAAACTCAAGAGCTTATATGAAGACAAGATTAACCGGCTAGAGATTCTTGTTAAGGGTGCAATCGGTTTTGAGGTGAAGAATAGCCAGCTTGTTAGTGATAACACGGAGGTCTACACGGAGAATAATAAAAAGATTGCTGAACTCAAGAAAGATATTCGTACAAGAACGGAGGCAATTCGCAAGCTTAGAGATAGCAAATCTGACCTGTCTGATTTTGCTGAGTATCTGAATCAGATATTTGAAGAAATTGGAATCGGCTTCAAGTTAGTATTGTCGGGAAAAGCGTACGCGTTGCAGCACTCTATTTTGAATGTTGATCTCAATATTGACGATATAAGCGAGGGCGAGCGCAATCTTCTGGCACTGGTGTATTTCTACTACGAGATGCTCGGCAGTGATAAGAAGAACCTCAAGGATAACCTTGAGATAGTTATTATTGATGATCCGGCAACAAGTATGGACGATGAGAATAGGTTTTTTATCCTTGAGTTAGTAAAGAGCATCATTGATAACCGGAATTTTCAGTCGTTCGTGCTTACTCACTCATGGCGCGACTACTGTGACCTGTGCTATGGAAAGTACGAAGAAGCTAACGTCAAAAAGTTTGAAATTACTAAGGTGAGCGGCCGGAGTGATATTGAGCTTTCGCGCAGCATCACGATGCCTTACAGGAAGTTGTACAAAGAAATTTATGAATTCTCGCAGAAATCGGCAGATCAACTAACTCCTGATGAAGCGCTGCATATGCCCAATACTATGCGCCGCGTACTTGAGGAGTACATACGCTTTAACTTCGGGATAGCACTTGCAACACAAAGCAGCTATAACGAGATTGCAGTTGCCCTATTTGAAACTGACGTAATCAACATTAGTGCCAATAATGAAGCTAAGCTCAAGAAACTACTTTCCGTTTGTAATGTTCTTTCGCACGGTACGCCACCTACGAGAAGTATCAGTGAAATTCATACTAGCTCTCGTTTTCTCATGAACCGCATTAAGGATATAAACACCTACCATCACAATGAAATGAAGCAATAAGTGCTTTTACACGTAACCCCGTAAACGGCTTTAGCCGTTTGGGGGTTGGCTGTTTTTCTGAAAGAAAAATAGCTTTGCAGCTCTGGCAGGCTGTAGAGCTTTTGCATAATACATAGTTGAAATATACCCCAGAGGGGTATATTATAGACGTATGATAGCCGAGATTAAGAAGCAAGCAATAAATCGTTCACACAGGATTGAGGGTCAATTCAAAGCGCTCGAAAGGGCTATAGACAACGAGGTGTACTGTATGGACATCTTGACGCAAAGCCTCGCAATTCAGAAATCACTTGCTTCGCTCAACAAACTCATTCTAGAAAACCATTTGCGTACTCACATGGCTCACTCGCTGGGATTACACGACCCTACCGAACAAGATAAAGCTATTGAAGAAATGCTTAAACTATACGAACTAAATAACATTCGGGGTAAATAAATGGATCACTCGCAGCACAATCACCAGCACCATAACCACGAGCATAACGCTGTCGCTGCGCAGTATGCCTGTCCAATGCACCCTGATGTGACATCAGACAAACCTGGCATGTGTCCAAAGTGCCATATGGCGCTCGAAAAAGTAAAACAAAAGCCAGAGCAACACGGACACGATCACGACAAACACGCTGGGCATAGTCCCAATATGTTCAAGCAAAAGTTTTGGTTGAGCCTGCTACTGACTATACCGACCCTCGTTTTTTCGCATACGGTACAAAGCTGGTTTGGGCTGAATTTCATGTTTACCGGCAGCGAGTATATTCCGGCCGTGTTCGGTACGATTATTTTTCTCTATGGCGGTTTAGTGTTCCTCAAAAGTGCCAGAGGCGAACTAGCGGCTCGCCAGCCGGGTATGATGACACTCATCTCGATGGCAATATCTGTGGCGTTCGTCTATAGCCTGCTTGTCACATTCAAGGTGGTCAGCGGTATGGACTTCTGGTGGGAGCTAGCAACATTGGTGACGATCATGCTGCTCGGCCACTGGCTCGAAATGGCGTCCGTCCAAAATTCACAGGGCGCACTCAATGAGCTTGCCAAGCTACTACCTGACGAGGCAGAGCTAATCGACGGCGATACAACGAAAAAAGTCTTGATTAGTGAACTGAAAGTCGGCGACTTGCTACTAATCCGCCCAGGCGCTGGGGTGCCAGTTGATGGTGTGGTCGTTAAAGGCTCGTCCGAGGTCAATGAATCTATGCTCACCGGCGAATCAAAGCCGGTAGCCAAAAAGCCAGATAGCGAAGTGATTGGTGGCACAATTAACGCCAGCGGCGCACTGACGATCAAAGCGACAAAAGTGGGTAATGATACGGCACTCGCCGGTATTATGAAGCTCGTCGAAGAAGCGCAGACCAGCAAGTCAAATACTCAGATACTAGCCGATAAAGCCGCGTTTTACTTAACTTTTGTTGCCCTTGGCGCAGCGCTGATTACTTGGATTGCGTGGTGGATTGCGGGCGCATCGGCCGGATTTATTTTAGAGCGTATTGTAACGGTGCTAGTAATCGCCTGTCCGCACGCCCTTGGCCTCGCCGTACCACTTGTCACGGCCATCTCGACCACATTGGCCGCCAAGAACGGCCTACTTGTTAGGCAACGCATGGCACTTGAAGCAGCGCGAAATATCGACGTGATACTGTTTGATAAAACCGGCACGCTTACGAAAGGCGAACAAGGTGTTGTTGATGTCGTGGCGAAGGACAAGACCCGCATGTTGAGTCTCGCTGCTGCACTAGAGCGCGAATCAGAACACCCAATTGCGAAAGCTATTTTCCAGTATGCACGCGGTCAAAATGTGCCGGAAATTCACACCACTGACTTTTCGGCACTTTCTGGTCGTGGTGTACGAGCAACGATCAACGGCAAGTCTGTCTATATTGGCGGCCCACGAATCCTCGAAGAACGCGCCGTCCGGCTTGATGCCACGCTGCGAGCGGCAACCAAAAAAGCCTCGGACTATGGTAAGACGGTTGTGTATGTCATCGAGGGCAGAAATGTCTTAGGTGCGATCATGCTGGCCGATGTGATACGCAAAGAATCAAGAGAAGCCGTGGCAACGCTGCATAGTATGGGCAAGCGCGTCGCTATGCTGACCGGTGATAGTAAGGGTGTGGCCGCATGGGTAGCCAAGGAACTTGGTATCAAAGAATACTTTGCCGAAGTGTTGCCTGAAAACAAGGCTGAAACAGTCAAGCGCTTGCAAACAGACGGGAGCCGCGTGGCAATGGTCGGTGATGGCGTCAATGACGCGCCTGCCCTGACGCAAGCCGATATTGGTATTGCGATTGGCGCCGGTACTGATGTTGCTATTGAATCAGCCGGTATCGTACTGGCAAGCAGTGACCCGCGCGGGGTTGCTAAAATCGTCACGCTCTCGAAAAAGACGTATAGCAAAATGGTACAGAACCTTGCGTGGGCAACCGGTTACAACGCCCTCGCAATTCCGCTTGCGGCAGGTGTGACATCAGCACTCGGCTTTGTATTGTCACCAGCGTTTGGCGCGGTACTGATGTCGCTATCGACCATCGTTGTTGCTATAAACGCGCAGTTTTTACGAAAAGTACGGTTGTAAAGGAGGGATTATGCACGACCATCACGATCACGAACATCATCACCATCATCACGGCGATGCGCCAGCCGTTGACCCAGCGACGCTCGACGATACGCAGGCGATTTGTCCAGTGACAGGCGATGTCGTCGTCAAAGCCGAGGCAGAGGCGCTTGGTCATAGCCGCCAATATGATGGCCAAACCTACTATTTATGCTGCGCGACGTGCGTACAACTGTTTGATAAAAACCCTGAAAAATATACCCATCAAACCCATAGCACCGACACCCTCACGCTCACAAGCAAAGAGAACCTAGTAGATAACGTCTGGGCGTTTCGATTCAAGGCGGACACGCCGATCTCATGGACACCAGGCCAATTCATTCGTGTTGAGTTGCCTCATGATAATCCTGATAATGAGGGAACGAAACGCTGGTTTACGATCTCATCGACGCCCCATGACGGTTATATTCAGATTACAACCCGCGTCACTGATACCACCTTTAAGCAGGCGCTCGCTGCGCTGCCAATCGGCGGCACGATCAACCTTGTTGAGCAACCGGACGGTGATTTTGTCTGGCGAGAGAGTGAGAAGCCGCTGGTGTTTATCGCGGGTGGTATCGGTATTACCCCGTTCTACAGTATGCTTAAGGCTAGAGGCCATAGCGGTCAGCCGGTATTGGCGACACTTATTTATAATGGTCGAACAGACGACTTGCCATTCAAGGCCGAATTTGATGAAGCCAGTAAACGACACCCCGAATTTCATGTCCACTACGTTATCGGAGATCAACTTACTGTCGATAAGCTCACTAGACTTGTACCCGAATTAGCTCTGTCCGAGGTCTATGTTTCCGGCCCTGAGCCGATGGTAGAAGCTCTTGGTGAGCAATTACGCGCAAGTGGTATATCCGATCAAAACCTACACGAAGACTTCTTTCCGCATTATAATAAGGACACGTATTAAATTATTAGATACCCTATGCAGATAGTAAGATCAATAACCAATAAAGTCTCGCATGTAGCCCGCAAGGGTGTATCGCGTATGTTTATTGTGCTTATGGGTACGCTCTTTTATGGTGCGCTGGCAACCGGTCACGTTGCGGCCGCGCAACCCATGCACAATATGCATGGCATGGAGCATGGCGTACGCAGTACCACCTGTATAACGCTCTGTACCTCCACGACACCTCAAAATGAATCACCGACCTTTGAAGATGACGATGAAGATAAGCAGAAACCTGATATATCGTTTCAACCTAATCAAGCACAGGTAATTTTAGCGCTATCGTATCGACATACTGAAATAGCTCGAACCGTCACAGAGTTTGAGCCACCGCCAGGTTTACCGGCGTACATTCTGTTCTCGGTATTCCAACCGTAGGATTTAGTTGCTTTTCAATTAAAACAACTAATTCTTTAGGAGTGTCTATGAATAATAAGAAACTATTTACTATTATCGCTGTCGTGCTTGTGCTGGCAGTGGGTGGGGCTGCGCTCTACTATGGCTTACGTGGTAATACTGATAAATCAAATACCTCTGACATGTCTGGTAAGGACATGGGTAACTCATCAAATAGCGATTCATTAGTCGATACCAATAGCAGCACCTACGAGCAGTACGCGGCGATGACCGGCGAGGAGTATGATCGAAACTTTATCGCTAACATGATTGCGCATCACGAGGGCGCTGTTGCAATGGCACAGTTAGCGCTTACAAACGCCAAGCACCAGGAACTTAAAGACATGGCAAACGACATAATCTCTGCCCAGAACGGAGAGATTAGTCAGATGAAGTCATGGCAGCAAGCCTGGGGCTACCCATCATCAAGTAGCGACAATATGATGGATCACTCGGCAATGGGTATGATGGACGAAATGGCCGGTATGGAAGATGAGCTTAAGGGCAAAACCGGTGATGAGTTTGATAAAGCATTTATCGAGCAAATGATCATGCACCACCAAGGAGCGCTTGATATGGCTGCACCAGGCGAAAAGAACGCTGAACATCAGGAAGTGAAAGACCTGACAAAAGCAATCGTCACCGCACAGACAAAAGAAATAAAGCAGATGAAACAATGGCAAAAAGACTGGGGTTATGAAAGTTAAGCCATTCCCCATTGTTATAGGGGCAATCGTCATTGCGTTTGGCGGGGCTTTGGTAATAGGAAAGATAAATAGGCCACCAGAAACACCACGGCCAGGCATTGAACAAGCCGATCATGGCCGTGAACACGTAAGCAGCAAGGAGTATGGCGGTGACCAACCGCCTACTTCTGGCTCGCATGCTAATCCCGTTGCATGGGGCGTTTACGATACTGAAGTTCGTGACGACCAAGCGATACACAATATGGAGCATAGCGGAATCTATGTCTCGTACCAACCCGATTTACCACAAGATCAAATTGAGAAGCTTAAGGGTCTTCTTTCTGCTCCATTCTCGAATTCAGAGTTTAAGCCAACGAAGATTGTACTTGCACCCCGTCAGGCTAATAAATCTCCCATCGAGCTGAGTTCGTGGCGCAGAAGCGAGTCATTAGCAAGCTACGACCAAAAGAAAATTGAAGAGTATGTGATGAGGAATCTGGGGAAAAGCCCAGAGCCTCTTGCAAGGTAGGCGAGGTCTAGTGATGAAAAAGACGTTAGTAACACTGATTGCAGCATCGGTAGTTGGTGCGGTCGTGCTAGGCTGGTTGGTTTTTCAAAACCGGTCAGCTTCAGCTCCACCAAAAACAACGCCTCCTGTAAGTAACAATCAAAATCAACCCGATCCAAACAAACATGATTTTTCTGATGTAGACTTCTCTCGAAAGATGATTGTCCACAACCAACAAGCTATAGAGATGACAGAGGTCGTCTTAGCGGTATCAACCAACCAAGTTGTCCGTGAAATAGCTACAAAGATACAACAGGAGCAAAAAAGCGCCGAAGATCAATATAAGAGCTGGCTGGGCGAGTGGAACGAAACATACACGAATCTGTCTGATTTTCCCGAAATGGACGGTCATGACATGTACCCTACCTATCTTGGCCTCGCGTCAGCAACAAACATGGCAACGCTTAAAGCCGCAACCGGTAGTGACGCAGACAGGCTTTTCATTAGTCTGATGATTGCGCACCACGAGGGTGCAATTCAGGACAGCGGTGTCGCTAGCGATCTTCAATATGGCAAGCTGATCGAGTTCAAAAATAAAAGCCTCACCAGCTACAAGAACGATATTAAAAGATTAGAAGACTTACAAAAGGAAGAGTAATGAAAATAACGAAGAACAAGCTGTTTGCCGTTATCATCATCGTGTTGGTGGCTGTTGCGGCCGCCATTTGGTACTTTGGGGTCTTTTCGATTAAACCCGAAAAGACAACATTTAATACCGAAAACACGAAGAGTAGCCAGCAGGCAGCAACTACCGAAAAAACCACAGATAGCAAGTACGCCACTCTTAAGGGTGACGCTTTCGACGAAGCATTTATAGCTGATATGATCGCTCACCATGAAGCAGCGATAATCATGTCGGAGCAGGCGCAGGCTATGACGGCACATGATGAAATTCGTACCCTTGCCAGTGCGATCATGGAAACGCAAACAACGGAAATGGTACAGATGCGGGAATGGCAACAAGCATGGGGCTTCGAGATTACAAATAGCGGTGGTCACATGAGCCATGGTGGTGGAGGTGCGGAAATGGCGGGTGACATGGTCGAAATGCAAAATAAGTTGAAGGACTTGAAGGGCGAAGCATACGACAAGGAGTTTCTTAAACAAATGATTCTTCATCATGAGCAAGCTGTAGATATGGCAAAATATGCGGCCGACAACGCCAAGCGTCAAGAAATAAAAGACCTCGCAAGTAGTATCATTAAAGCTCAGAGTGAGGAAATCCGGCAGATGAAACAGTGGCAAGAAAGCTGGGGTTACTAAATATGCGTAATAAAAGTACGATCATATTTTCAGTAATCGTTTTACTGCTACTAGGTGTTATCGGCGGGGGTGTTTGGGTGACGCTTAATAATCGTCAAACCCAACCATTCCTTGACAAGCAGACCCCCGACCAAGCCAAGGCATATACGCTAAGTGAGGTTGCTCAGCACGCATCCAGAGATGACTGCTGGGCAATTATTTCTGATGATGTGTATGATCTGACTGAGTTTATAAATCGCCACCCTGGAGGTGATGAGATTCTTCGGGCGTGCGGCACAGACGCCACGACGCTATTCAACTCTCGGCAGACTCAAGGTGGCCAATCGGTAGGTTCGGGAACACCACACAGTCAAGCAGCAATGGAGCAATTAGCAAAACTAAAAATTGGAACAGTAAACAAGAGATAAACACAATGAAAAATGACCAAACACAACTCGTTCTAGATATCCTTAGCAGTAAATGGGCTACTCGAATTGTTAAAGTACTCGATGATGACACAAAGCGATTCAGCGAAATCCAGATAGCGTTGAGTGCTTGGTAATAGTAATCGCCGTCATGTTCGTTTGGATTACGAGTGTTTATGACTATCCGTACATTACGACTGCGTAGCTTAGTAAAGATAGGTAGAAGTGTCCTCATGCGCTTTTCCGTGATGAACGGACTCTCGATAATCACTTCGTCTTTACTGTGTAGCGGGTCGCGCATAAACGCCCTATAGAACGTGCCCTGGTCGTAGAGAGTGCTTTTACTAAACATGGTGCTTACTCTCCTCTGTTTCAGGCTCGACAATATGGATTTCTCCGTTATAATATGCCCAGCCTAGATCAGTTAGTTTTTGATGCATCAAAACTAAACTAGGTTCTAGAGTGTGCCACGACAAGTCGATGTGGCGCACCATAGATGACCTACTGCAAATACCAACCGTGTCTGCACGGTCGGATACGGCAGATCAGAACTAAAATTATCAAGCAGGCCACCGGAAACGGGGCCTGCTTTGTTTTGTCGACATTACGGTGCGTAGCAATTTCCACAACGTGCAAAGTATTGGCGGTGCGTCGCTCATGGTGCATAGTCAGCGGCAGATGGAAACAGATCAACCGACCAATCGCACCGAAAACCCTTCCGTTGCAGGGAGGATGGTGATACAGCCGATTAATCCGGAACAGGTCGCCCATGAACTGGCAGAAACAAACGCAGCGATGGAACGCGCGCGTGCGGACCGCAGGGGCACTACCCCACATAGCGTGAACGGTGTTCCGTCACCCGACGCGACACTCTCCGTTATACCTGTTCCAATAGAGATGCTCAACGCTGACATGAGTTATGCGACGATGAGAGCTTCGGCTGGGCCTTCTTCGGAGGCTGCCCGTCCGACTAATGCAGTCTCACAGGTCTGGATTCGCCGTTACGGCGTAGTCGCGCTCATAGCATCGATTGTGATGCTTGTATACGCCGGAGGTAACATCGCGAAGTGGCCAGAACTTCTTGCCTCGAGCGGGTTTAACGGTGGCTTCTTTGCTGATATCGGGATGCTGGTCTGGGGCATTGGCTGCTTCTTTAGCGCAACCGGATTGCTACAGCTTCGTCGGTGGGGACGTTCACTTCTGATCTCGACGTTTATTATTTCAGGGCTTCTCCTGCTTCCGTTCCTGCCACTTCTGCTCCTGATGGCCGTGTTCTCGTTCTTTGCGATCTTCACCGCCCCAATGGTGGCGCTTTTCATGGTCACCGTCCCGTTGACGTTAGTGGGCGCATTTGTATTCATCTTCCCGAAGAGCACTAAGGAACAGCTGACATAGACCACCGTCAGAACTTTGACCGTATTCGATACTTATGCTATAATTACAGATAAGGAAGCCCTGAGATTAAACTGGAAATTAATCATCTTGGGGCATATTTTTATGAAAAACCCAGAACAGATTCGCAACGTTGCTATTATTGCGCACGTCGACCACGGAAAGACGACGCTTCTTGATGGCCTTTTGAAGCAAAGTAACACTTTCCGCGCCAACCAGGCCGAAATGGACCAGTCCCTCATTATGGACAGTGGCGACCAGGAACACGAGCGTGGTATTACAATTACCGCAAAGCAGACTTCTGTCTACTATGGCGACTACAAAATTAACGTCATCGACACCCCGGGTCACGCCGACTTCTCTGGTGAAGTTGAACGTACCCTCAACATGGCTGACGGTGTGCTTCTTATTGTTGACGCTCAAGAAGGCCCAATGCCACAAACAAAGTTTGTGCTCTCCAAGGCGCTTGAACTCGGCCTTAAGCCAGTAGTGATTATTAACAAGATCGACAAGCCATCACGTCGTATCGACGAAGTACTCGATGAAGTATCTGAACTCTTCTTGGAACTTGCAATTAGCGACGACCAACTTCACTATCCTGTGTACTACGCCATTGGTCGTGAAGGTAAGGCGTGGACTGAACTTCCAGACAATCCAAGCGAACACACCGACCTCACTCCAGTGTTTGACGCCATCATTAACGACATTCCTGCGCCAACTGTTGAAATCGACAAGCCTTTCCAGATGCTTGTGACTTCACTCGCGTATGATTCATTCCTTGGCAAGTACGCAATTGGTCGTATTAGCCGTGGTACTTTGAAGCGCGGCCAGCAAATCGTTTTGATCAAGCGTGACGGTGCTGCAGTAAACGCAAAGGTAGACAAACTTTTCGGATACCGTGGTTTGGTTCGTGAAGAAATTGAAGAAGCCGGTGCGGGCGACATTGTTGCTATCACCGGTGTTGCCGATGCACACATTGGTGAAACCCTTGCTGATAAAGACCAGCCTGAAGCGCTTCCAGTCATTGAAATTGAAGCACCAACAATTAGCATGTATCTTGGTCCTAACACCAGCCCGCTCAAGGGTAAGGAAGCGAAGTACAACACTAGTCGTCAAATTGGTGACCGTCTTAAGCAAGAACTTGAAACTAACGTATCACTTCGCGTTGCGGAAGAGGGAATTGGCTTCGTCGTATCTGGGCGTGGTGAACTGCACCTTTCAGTCCTTATTGAAACCCTTCGTCGTGAAGACTTCGAATTTGAAGTTGGACGCCCACAAGTGGTGACAATTGAGGAAGACGGTGTCGTAAAAGAGCCAGTTGAGGAGCTTCTTATCGAAGTGTCTGCTGAATTCCTCGGTGCAGTGAGCCAAGAACTTGGTGCACGTCGTGCGACGACACTTAAGCAAGAGCAGACCAGCAGCGGCACGACTCGTGTGACTTACATCATTCCAACTCGTGCAATGATTGGTCTTCGTAATCTTCTGCTTACCGCAACTAAGGGCACAGTAATCATGAACAGCCTTCCTCACGGCTACCAGCCACTTGGCGCGAAGCTCCAGCAGCTCCGTAACGGTGCGCTTGTTGCCTTTGAAGCAGGCCAGACCACTGCATATGCACTCGATACTGCGGCAGCTCGTGGTGAACTCTTTGTTGGTCCTGGTACAACCGTGTACCAAGGCATGATCGTGGGTCTTTACAACCGTTCGGGTGACCTCGACATTAACGTCTGTAAGGGAAAGCAACTTACCAATATGCGCAGCTCATCAAGCGATGGAACGATTCAGTTGACTCCGTTCACTGACCTTAGCCTTGAGCAGTGTATCGACTTCATCGAAGACGACGAGCTTTTGGAAGTAACTCCACAAAGTCTCCGCCTTCGTAAGCGTTACCTTGAGCCTAACCAGCGTAAGCGCGCAAGCAAGTAGTTTTTCACAACCTTTCGGTTCTAGCTATAGCCCCTTTATGGGGCTATACTTATTGGTATGGTAAGTATCCCTAAAATAAAAACCGACCAAATTACTGACCCGCTGAAGGCTGCGGTTGTGAAAACTGCCGTCATGCTTCCGAATGGTGATAAAGACGTCGACGAGTTGCTAGGGGAGCTTTTACTTGAAGTGCAAAAGGCGAATGTCTATGGCGATGGAAAGACCTTCGTTGACCTTGTGCCGGCACGCCGCCTTAAATCTATCAAAGAAGAATACGCACTTTTAAAAAGTGACCCAGAGTTTGATTTGCGTGATTTTGTGACACGCCATTTTTATGATGCAACCGAAGGGGTGTACCAGCGCGCCTACGAAAGTAGCCCAGATCACACACCACTCGAACATATTGACGAGCTTTGGAAATTCCTCGAGCGCCGTAACCGCACCACGAAGGGTTCGTTATTAGCGCTGCCCTACACCTACATTGTGCCGGGCGGCCGTTTTAACGAGCAGTTCTACTGGGATACCTACTTTATCATGCTCGGCCTCGGCGCGGCGGGAAAATGGAAGATCATCGACGGTATGATGCGAAACTACACGCACATGATTCGTAAATATGGCTATATTCCAACAGCAAACCGCACCTACTTATTGAGCCGATCACAACCGCCATTCTTTTCACACATGGTACGCCTCCTTGCGGGCAAGCGCGGCAAAAAAGTGCTGCGTGAATACTTGCCGTATCTCACGCAAGAATATCGTTTTTGGATGAAGGGGCGTAGTAAGATTGCTGAAAGCGAACACGGCGCCTATCGACGCGTCGTCAAAATGCCAAATGACACACTGCTTAATCGCTACTACGACAACAAAACAACCCCACGCCCCGAGTCACTCCGCGAAGATATTGAAACGGCCGAAAAGTCTGGCCGTAAAGATGCCAGCAGGCTATATCTTCACCTTCGGGCCGCGGCAGAATCGGGCTGGGACTTTAGTTCTCGTTGGTTTATGGATCCATTGGATATTCGCACGATTCACACGGCGGATATTATTCCGGTTGATTTGAACTGCCTGTTGTATCACCTTGAAATGACTATTGCCGACAGCTACAAGGCTTCGTTTAATTTGTTACAAGCTCGTCAATTTAGGCAAAAAGCTAAGACGCGCGCGGACGCCATTCAAGAGTACGCCTGGGATGAAAAAGAAGGCTTCTTTAGGGACTATAATTTCCACCACGGCGTGCATACTTCAGTGAAAAGCTTAGCGGGTGTATTCCCACTCTTCGTGGGCATTGCGACAAAGGAGCAGGCCGAGGCGGTGGTTGAAGTAATTCGCAAAGACTTTTTGCATCCAGGTGGAGTCGTCACGACCGCGATTGATAATGGCCAACAATGGGACGCACCAAATGGCTGGGCGCCGCTGCAATGGGTCACGATTCAAGGGCTGAAGCGCTATGGGTACGATGACCTTGCGAATGAAGTCGCCAATCGCTGGACCGATCTGAATAAGCGCGTATACGATGCAACCGGAAAATTCGTTGAAAAGTATAACGTCGAAAGCGGCGATGGACTTGGTGGTGGCGGTGAGTACGTGCTGCAAGACGGCTTTGGTTGGACAAACGGCGTCTACGAGGCGCTCAAAAAAGACTTTACGCCAGGCGCTTAAGCGGCGCGCTTGCGCCTAAATACTTCGAGGTGAGGCTCCATAGCTGCATCCCAGGCGTGTTCTTCGTCGCGAATTGCTTGATCGTCGGTGGGGTGAACCACGCCACCCATCATCAGTGGTTCGAGGATTGAGAGCTTTGGAATTTCAAGACGCGTTACGGTGTCGAAAGCAGCTTCGTCGTGGTACTGAGTCAGGCGTGAAATAGTCGAAAGCTCAATGGTGCGAAAGTCGGGGAGCGCACTTGCGATAAGGGTGTGCTCAGGGTGCACGAGTGGCGAGCTGCCGAGCGCGTGACGGCACTTGCCACATGGGTGAAGGGTATGCGTGGCATGGCCGCTTTGCTGATCGAGCTGGGTTTCGCCTACGACGCCAATAATTGAAATGATGTTGTGGCCGAACTCGCGTGCACGCTGCGTGGCGAGTTGCTCGGCGTGCACGTTAACGTCAGATTCCTCCGATGGCTTATAGTTTGCGCCCGTAACGATTTGGTAGCCCGAAGGGGACTGAGTCATCGCAAACACAGCAGCGCCCACTTTAAAGCCACGCCATGAATAGCCGTGGTCACGAGCTTCGCGTGCCTTATGGAGCACTGAAAGGAGATTGCCCGGGGTAATTGAAAGTTGAATGTCTTGGGCGGTGTATTCGGGATTTAGGTACGAATAGCCGGCACCACTATCAACCCGAGCGAGGCCGGAGAGCATTTCATCATACGTCTTCTCGGGGTTGGTCATTTCGACAAGTTTACCCATTTATAGGGGTAACATGCAAGGATAAGCGGAACTAGAAGATCTTTTCGTTTTTCAAATCGTCGGGTAAAAAGCCTTTACCGTGCTTAAAATCGGCTTCCCATTTGTAATCTTTTGCGTAGCCTAGGTCTTTCATGAGCTTAGTGGGCGCATTGCGTAGGTGGAGTGGGACGGGTGCATCGGGATAGTGCTTGGCAAGTTGCTGGGCCCGGTGCATGGCGTCAGTTGTTTGGCGTGATTTTTCAGATTTGGCGAGTGCGGTTGCGACGTGGAAAAGAATATAGCTTGATTCGGGCATGCCGACGCGCTCAACTGCTTGAAAGGCGTTGAGCGCCAGACCAAGCGCGCCATTTCCTGCAAGGCCAATATCTTCAGAGGCAAAAATCACCATGCGTCGAGCAATAAACTTAGGGTCTTCGCCCGCATCAATCATGCGTGCTAAATAATACAGTGTCGCATCGACATTACTGCCGCGCATACTTTTAATAAACGCGCTAATAACGTTGTAGTGCATTTCGCCTTTCTTGTCGTAGCCAGGCACACGCTTCTGGGCGGCGGTTTTCACGGTTTCGATTGAGACTTTCTTGCTTAGATTTAGGGCGAGCTCAAGGTTGCCGAGCGCCACACGGGCGTCTCCACCCGCAAGCTCCGCGATGTAGTCGAGTGCTTCGGGGGCCACGCGTTTAGTGGCTTTTTCGGCTGCAACCGCGCGAGTAAGTATGTGAATAATTGCATCCTTTGTAAGTGGCTCAAGTACTAAAACTCGTGTCCGGCTAAGGAGTGGCGTAATCACCTCAAAGCTTGGGTTTTCGGTCGTTGCGCCAATTAGGGTGATAAGGCCAGATTCAACGTGGGGGAGAAAGGCATCTTGCTGGGCTTTATTGAAACGGTGGATTTCATCAACAAACAAAATAGTACGAAGTCGTAAGTTCCAGTTTTGTCGAGCATGTTCAACGACTTTTTCGACATCTTTCTTGCCGCTTGTGACTGCCGATAATTCAATGAACTCGGCGTCGACTTCTTTTGCGATGACGCGCGCTAAGGTTGTTTTACCGCTTCCCGGTGGGCCCCATAAGATAAGGCTTACTGGTTCGCGATTTTTTACGATTTGTTGAAGAATCTCGTTATTTCCGAGCAAGTGTGTTTGACCAATCACTTCATCAAGCGTCTGTGGTCGCATGCGTTCTGCGAGCGGAATTCGAGCTGTTGCGCCATCCATACAGACTTATTATAGACTGAGTTGCGGGTTGGGAAAAATGCTTACGCTCGTGCTATAGTTGATGTAATGCAGTGGGCAAAACAAAAAGGCTTTACGATTGTCGAACTTCTTATTGTGGTGGTCGTCATCGCGATTCTCGCGGCTATTACAATTGTTGCATATACGGGTATACAAAATCGAACACATGACTCGGCAGTGCAGAATGACCTCTCAACACTTTTTAAGAAACTTGAGGCGTGGAAAATTGATAATACACAGGGGCGCTATCCAACACCCGCAAGTACGGCGGATTTTGCGGCGATTGTTGCTGATTCAAAAATAGCCTTTAAGTTTTCGACCAATTCTTACTCTACGACTGTCGCGAATAATATAGCGTACTGTTTTGCATCCGATGGTAGTGAGGTCGGTATCGTCGCGATGGCAAAAAGCGGGAATGCCTTTTACATTAGTACTACGACGAGCGGTGTAAAAGAATATACCCCGGTCTGGACGAGCACTGCCGCTTCAACATGTAGAAATGCTGATGCAGCTTTAAGCGTTCTTAAGACTAGCGGGTATGGTAATATTTGGGCTCGAACATCTCAGTGGAACTACGGCGTATAGCCAGCACCTTCGACTCCTGATACAATAAAGGGAAATTAAGGAGGAGTATACATGGATTTCTGGACATGGACGATTGTCATTGTTGTCGGCCTATTCATTCTGAGCGGGCTTAAAGTTATTAACCAATACCAACGAGGTGTCGTACTGACGCTCGGTAAGTTTACTGGCATTCGTCAACCTGGCCTTCGCATCGTGATTCCAATCTTCCAAAAGATGATCCGTGTGGACGTGCGTTCAACGCCTATCGATGTGCCAAAGCAAGAAGTGATTACTCGCGATAACGTGACAGCCGGTGTCGACGCGGTTGTGTATTTCCGCGTGCTCGACCCAGCAAAGGCAGTGCTCGAAACGACTAACTACGTCTACGCAACTAGCCAGTTTGCACAAGCTGCACTCCGTGATATTACTGGTAACTTCGAGCTCGACGAACTGCTTTCAAAGCGTGAAGAAGCCGCGCAAAAGATTAAGGAAATCGTTGACGCACAAACCTCACAATGGGGAATTGACGTTGAAAACGTAAAGATCCAAAACATTGAGCTTCCATCTGACATGAAGCGTGCAATGGCCAAGCAAGCCGAAGCCGAGCGAGAACGTCGCAGTAACATTATTAATGCTGAAGGTGAAAAGGCTGCGGCTCAGACACTTTCTGAAGCTGCGCGCATTATTGCAAGCACACCTGGTGCATTGAACCTTCGTACCCTCAACACTATTGAGCGTATTAGCACCGAGCCAAGCCAAAAGACCACACTTCTGTTCCCAATCGAACTTATCGATGCAGTGCAGAAGATTGGCGACGGCCTTAACAAGCGCTAACAATTTTTCACTAGGGGTAGGGGGCTTGAAATATAGCCCCACCTCTAGTAAAATAGTTTAAGTTCAACCGAGACGGCTCTTTAGCTCAGTTGGTAGAGCAGCGGCCTGAAGAGCCGCGTGTCCCCAGTTCGAGTCTGGGAGGAGCCACCAAAGAAAATACCCCACGCGATGGGGTATTTTCTTTTATGTGATAGGTATTAACACATTGAAAGCGTATTGTTGCTTCCGCTATACACGAAGGTATTGTAGACACCTTTTGGTAATTCAACGCGGAAAATACCCGTACCGCTATTAACGCGATACGTTGATCCCGCACCTACTTGGTGATACGCACCGGTACCGGGCGCGGAGTTATAGTAGTTATACCCAAAAGTTCGAGTACCACCACAGTTATTGTAGACATTAAAGCCTCCTGCTGCTGCTGCGGATGCGCTGCCACCCGTTCCCATAAAGGCCAAACCAGTAGCTGCGAACGAAAATGCTGCGGTTAAAGTTGTAATTCGTTTCGTAAAGGTGCGTTTCTGTTGCTTCATAGCGCAATCTCCTCTCGTTAACTCTTTACATCCTTAGTATCCGCTGATTCGCTGAGCATAGCCTGAAACCCACCATTTACCCCTTGAAAAAAATCTCCTTAACCCCTATACTCATATGAGCACGCGGGTGTAGCTCAGCTGTTAGAGCGCTTCCTTGCCAAGGAAGAGGTCCAGGGTTAGAGTCCCTGTACCCGCACCAATATAAAATACCCAACCTCGAGTTGGGTTTTTATATTGGTAAGAGTTTTGCTGTAGCGCTGGACCTCTTCAAGAGAAAAATAGTCCAGGCAGCCCAACGCGCTAACAGCGCGCTGGGGTTAGAGTCCCTGTACCCGCACTTGGTGATTTTCGCGGATAATTGACGCGTTTGGCGGATGCAAGTAGGGACGGACGGATTAACTAGACTTTAGATTATAATAAGTAAATCGTAAATAACCACATGGAGGAGCTATGGGTGCTTGGATTAACAGGATTGTCTTACATAACTATAGAAAATTTTCTGACTATGAAGTGGATTTCAACCAAGAGAAGAACATCATAGTTGGCGATAATGAGGCAGGAAAAAGTTCAATTATATCGGCAATTGACTTTGTAGTATCCGGTAACGATGCGAAGGTTAAGGCTGTTGGCATAGATAACATCTTTAATTATCAGTCCACTAGGACATTTTTAGATTTACCAAAGATAGATCGCAAGCTCGCGAATCTACCGATAGTAACGGTGGACCTATATCTCAGTAATGTAACTGATGCTCCAAATATTGTCGATCTAATGGGTAAGTTTCGTGAAGGCATGAAGCCAGCTTACGGCTTGCGAATGATTATTACTCCAAATACCGAGCTTGCTAGTGAACTTAAGGAATATCTTGAGAATGTTGATGAGGTATTTCCTTTTGATTTTTATAAGGTTGAATTCCAGACATTTGGAAACGTCCACTATTCTGGTTATAGAAAGTTTTTACGGCATCTTGTTATTGATAATTCCTCAGACAGATTTGATGTAACGACGGCCGGTTTTGTAAAAGATGCCTACCAACTGCATGTATCTGACATCAAAGACAGGGCAAAGCTAGAGAGTAGTTATCGAACACACAAAAATACCTACGAAGGTGCATCTTTGAAAGGCGTAAACGACTTGCTCGAGGCTGCAGAAGGCTACCGCTTCGGAATAAGGTCAGGTATCAGATCAAATCTAGAAACGGACCTTACTATTTACAGGGATAAGATATCTATTGATAGCCTTGGGCTTGGCGAAAGATTTTTTATAAAAACAAAGTTCTCCCTAAATAACAAAAAGACGAAGTATGATCCAGACGTGGTCCTCATAGAAGAGCCAGAAAACCATCTGAGCCACAATATGATGCACAAGCTCATTGACTTAATTAAGTCGTCAAAAGAGGCTCAGATTTTTATCTCTACACATAGCAATATGATTAGTTCAAGATTAGATCTAAGAAACTGTATCTTTATTCGCAAGGATGCTAATAAGCCTATTTCTTTAAAGGACTTAGATGAGGGTACTGCCAAATTCTTCGAAAAAGCTCCAACCGTGAGTATTTTAGACTTCGTTCTCTCTGATAAGGTTATTTTGGTTGAGGGTGCGGCGGAATATATCTTGCTCAGAAAATTATACTTCCAGAAAGACATGAAGTACCCAGAGGATGAAGGTGTGTACGTGGCCTCAATAGGAGGATTGAGTTTTAAGCGTTATATGGAGATCGCAAAGTTACTAGATATAAAAACTGCCGTGATACGCGATAATGATGGCGATCCTCAAAAAAACTGTATAGATAATTACAGCAAGCATGCATCGGCGAATATTAAGGTGTTCTTCGACAACGATGCAAAGAATTATACTTTTGAGAAATGCATCTATGACTTAAATGAGGTTTTATGCGACAAGACTTTTGCATCTAAAAAAGACAAGCAGGCATACATGTTGTCATCTAAGGCAGAGGCGGCATATAAGCTATCGGAGCTGCAGGATGAAATTGTAATACCAGAATACATTAACGAGGCGTTTGCGTGGGTAAAAAGTTAATTCTTGCAGTTGCAGGATCGGGTAAAACAAGAAGTATTATTAACGAGCTCTCTTTGGATAAGAGGACTTTGATAATAACCTACACCAACAACAATTACGAGAACCTTAATGAGAGAGTTATCGAAAAGTTTGGGGAGATACCTGAGAATATTTCGATATACACTTATTTTTCGTTTCTGTACAGTTTTTGTTATCTGCCTTGTACGTACTATTTGGTTGGTTCTAGATCGATAAATTACAATAACGAACAGCAGTCTTTTGCAAGAAAAGGAGTTACCTCAAAAGATACTCTATACTATCAAGATTACAGCGGTAACTTGCTCGGTAATCGCCTGGCCTTACTACTAGGCAACTTCTCCCTGGAAGAAATCCTAAGTCGCATTGATCGTTTTTATGATGCACTGATAATTGATGAGGTGCAAGACTTCGCTGCTCATGATTTTAATTTTATAAAAAGCCTGTCTGCGTGCAAAACGAACATTTTATACGTAGGAGACTTTTATCAGCACACTTATGATACAAGTCGGGATGGCAATACTCGAAAAAACTTATTCGAGAATGGCTATGATGCCTATAAAGAGGCGTTTGGCGACGCTTTTGAAATAGACGATACGACACTGTCTACGAGCTATAGGTGCAGTTCTTCTGTGTGCGGTTATGTAACCGCGAATTTAGGTATAAATATATACTCACATGACGATAGGGAAAGCACCATTTCGATTGTTGAGGACGAAGCTGAGATTAAAAGAATAGCAGAAGACGACAATATTGCGAAACTGTTTTATCAATCGCATCTTGATTATCAATGTGCATCTATGAACTGGGGAGCTTCTAAGGGAATTGATAAGTTTCAGGATATATGTGTCGTTTTAAACCCAACGACGTGGCCTATGGTAAAAACCGGCAACTTCTCACGTATCAATAAATCAACCAAGAATAAACTTTATGTTGCCATCACTCGTGCTCGTGGTAATGTGTATTTTGTGCAACAAGCACGACTATCCGATTATAGGAAAGTCTAAGATATATTATGAGCTCCCAGTTTAGGAAACTACACGAACGCCACGAAATGTTATCAAGACTGCATTCAAATGCTGTAATGGCGTTTTCGGTTGTCAAAGCCCTTCAGAAATTGAAAGCCCCAAATATTGTAGGAAAGGATGAGGCTGTCGGTAATTTGAGTGCAATGAATAGGTATAAAGGTGCTTTTACTCCCTTTGAAGCCATGGCGGGCTATATGCTTTATATGACACTAGCTCGAATATTTGTATCGCATAAGGATGCCCTCTATTTACGACGATTAGTTGATTATGCGGAGCAGAATAAGAAACACTTAACCGCACAGGATTTTCGTGAGTTTCAGGAAGATCGCGAATATATTGATGAACTATCTATTGCCTACAAAGGTTTTGATCGTGAAGATTTAATACATATAAAGGCTCTATTCTTAGAGATTGAGCCAATTATAGAAAAGCTTAAGGTGATTAGAGACAAGCGGCTTGCGCATATTGATTTACAATCTACCAGTGAGACTGCAATATCGCATGCGGATACTAAGAAGCTTTTAAGGCTTTCCGAGGAAGTGCTTAATATGCTTGCGCAACGCCATTTTCACTCTATGGCTGCGTATGACGCCATTGAAAGGCAAACGATAGGCGATGTTATGGGGCTTATTCATCTTGCTAGATTTGAGACAGAGAACAATACCGCAGTAGCGGAACTGATGGAAGAGCTTGGCGCTGACTACAATACGAACATAGACGCCGCTTCGTAAATGATATATGCTTAAGTTCTTGATTAGGCATGGTTTTTAATATCGCACGATATTGTATGTATTGCCCCTGGACGGGTATGTATGTACTATAATTTGACGAGCAGGAGTTTGTTGAGCGCATGAATAAAGATAAAGAAGCTGAAGTATTTCGTTCGCACAGAAAACTTGTAAATCAATCGATGGCAGCCACCAAAGCTTGCTACCTTATAGGCTGCGACGCACCAACAATAAGAGCTCATTCGATATCAAACAAAAGGTTGCTTCTTGCGCTATCAAAAGATGGTCACGTAATGCATTTTGATCGAAATAGTTCAGATTGGGGGTCGTTGGTGGAAACTGGCCGCAATGCGGCTACGACTTTCCAGGGAATGTGTGGGGATCACGATAAAATATTTCACCCAATTGATAACTATGATTATTCAATAGGTAACAAGGAGCAAGAATATCTGTTCGCAATGCGGGCGGCCGCAAAGGAGTTCAACACTAGACGCGGGATGGTGCATGCTACTCACGAAAGAATACTGACCAATCAAACACAAGACTTCCCACTAAGCGAGGCGGGACTGGCTATGATGGAAAATATGTTCCAGCCTGGCTTTGATTTAGGTCTTGAGGATCAGAAAGTTACAAGGCGCATCTTCAGTGATACATATGCGAAAGGTAAGTATCACGTAATTGAAACCGCAGTAATGGTGGTAGACGAAGAATTGCCTATGGCGGTTAGCTCAACTTTTAATATGGAGTTGGCATACGACGGAACGCTTATTAACGACCTTAGCCCTGACAATTATTCAAATCGCATGAAACCCTTTTTTCTTACGGTCTTCCCTCAGGATGGCAAGACGTATGTCTTGATGTCATACCTTCGAAGGGACCGTAAAGATTATGATTTTCTGCATGATCTTGATAAGCTCGACGAAAAGGAAAAAAGGATTATTGTATCTAATATGATTACATCCTATACCGAAAATTTCACTGCAGAGCCGGAATACTGGATGTCACTAAATGATGAGACCCGAGAGAAATACAGCGACCTGTTTGCTAGCTCTCTTGATCCTGGCCATAGGCCCCTTGTAACTGATGCTAACTTTAGTCTTTTTCCGAGCGATCAAACTTCTAAATAAGCTTCGCCTAGTTTGATATAGTGAGTGTAAATGCAAACCACTAACTCCCAAACCCTCGCCACCTACAACACAAAAGTCCAAACCTACATCGACACCTCTCCAAGCGAAGTCTTTGGCCCACTTCAAGTATGGATTGATGTAAACCTCGACGCACTTTCAAAGGATGCACGAATTCTTGAAATCGGCAGCGGCACAGGCAAAGACGCAAAATACATTGTCTCAAAAGGCTACTCAATGGAACTCACCGATGCCAGCCAGGGCTTCATCGACCACCTTCGCAGCGAAGGCCTTGAAGCGCGTCTTCTCAACGCCATAGAAGACGACCTAGGTAAAAACTACGACATGATCTTTGCCGACGCGGTCTTCCTTCACTTCACCGAACCAGAACTCCGTCTCGTGCTAAGAAAAGTCCATACGGCGCTCAACTCAACCGGCCGCCTCGCGTTTACCCTCAAAGCAGGTGAAGGCGAAGAATCAACCACTCGTAAAATGGATGGCCCGCGCTATTTCCATTTCTGGCTTGAAGATGAAATTACGCAAATCCTTAAAGAAACCGGTTTTAGCAAAGTAACTATTACTTCCGACGAAGACTTCCGCGGCGAAGGTCGCCCAGACTGGCTCCACATCACTGCACTTCGCTAATCGTGCAGTAACTTAAGCCCCACAATCCCCGCAACAATCATAAGGAGTAGCACAATCTTTATGATCGAAATACTCTCAACTCCCGTCACCATCGCATACCCAATCGTCAACACCGCACCAACACCCACCCATACCGCATACGCGGTTCCAATCGGCAGCGTGCGCGTTGCGTAGGCCAACCCCGCCATGCTCGCAATAATAGCTATCACAAAGACAATACTCGGTGTCAACTTCGAAAGTCCCTCCGACTTTCCGAGCGCCGTCGCCCACACCGCCTCTAACAACCCCGATATAATTAAGACAATCCATGCCATGATACATTCTCCTTTAGATTAGTGTGCCGTCTTTTCCATCCTGGTACAGCATCCATCGTCAGGGAACCACATGTGTTCTATTTCGATTATAATAGAAATAGGTATAAGGATGAATATTGCCATGGAAAATCACCGTATCTATAAACTCCCAGTCGCCAGCGTGTATCCACTCTACGTGACAAAAGTAGAGAAAAGGGGTCGCTCTAAACAAGAGCTCGACGAAATTATTCGCTGGCTCACGGGCTATTCAAAAAAAGAACTCGACGCGAAGCTCGAGGATCAAACAAACTTTGAGGATTTCTTTGCCAATGCACCAAAAATGAACCCAGCGCGCAGCCAAATCACGGGGATTATTTGTGGTGTGCGCGTAGAAGACATTCCGCATCCATTGATGCGTGAAATTCGCTACCTTGATAAGCTTATCGACGAACTGGCGAAAGGTAAGGCGATGGAGAAAATTCTTCGTGCCGCGTAAAGAAAGAAAGTCTCATACCGCGGCCGAATTCGACCTCGACCCACTTTCAAGCGATACTGATCTATTTCGCTGGTTTCTTTTATGCTACCTTTTTGGAAAGCCAATCCAATCAGGCGTGGCGGTGACGACCTGGAAATTATTTATTGAAGAAAAGCTCGACACTCCTTGGGCAATTACTGAGGCATCTGAGTACGAGCTCGTGCGTGTACTCCACCGAGGAGGCTACACTCGTTATCAGCACGTTACCGCGCACGGCTTAAAGGTATGTATGGATCGCCTCATTCGCGAATACGAAGGGTCGCTTATCTACATGCTCGACAGCTCACTCGATGAAGAAGAGTTCTCAAAACGTCTGCAAAAGCTGTATGGTGTTGGTCCTAAAATTGCCGAAATCTTTACCCGCGAAACTGAAGAGGCGTTTGCTCGGAGGATGGAATAATGAGAATTGCAGTGATAGCGGCCAATGGTCGACTGGGTCGTGTATTCGTGGCCGAAGCTCTGCGCCGTGGACACATGGTGCGCGCGGGCGTGCGAGGTACTCATGATTTTCCAAAGCACCCAAACCTGCAGGTGGTGCCGTGTGATGCAACAAATATTGATGATGTCATTAGGCTTCTTGAAGGCCAAGAAGCTGTGGTGAGTGCAATCGGTCACGTAAAAGGTTCTGCCTCGGATGTGCAGACGAAAGCCACCGAAGTGGTCACCCAGGCGATGAATAAGTTGAATATCACAAGGTTCGTCGATGTGACTGGTACGGGTGTACGCTTTCCTGGCGATAGAATTACACTCGTTGATAGGTTTTTGAATCTTGCGGTGAGTCTTGTTGATCTAAATCGAGTAAATGACGGGATTGAGCATGTAAAAGTATTGCAAGGGAGCTCGCTCGATTGGACTTCAATTCGCGTACTGAAGTTGCAAAATGTGAAGCCGCGTAAGTACGCGCTCAGACTCCATGGTCCAACAAAGCCGTTTGTTGGACGCGAAGAGGTTGCGCGCGCGATGCTCGAGGTGCTCGAACAGGAAGCTTTTATTCAAGAAGCGCCCATTATCAGCTATACTTAGAAAGAATAAGCCTGATGGAAAATAGGGGAGTGTAAATGGCCGAACAGCTGCGCAAGCTTGGTGAACTAATGTTTAAGCTCAAATGGTGGATTTTGGGCGTTTGGGTGGTAATCATGGCAGTGCTTGGTATTATTGCCACGCAGGTCGGATTTAATACTACCAGTGAGATCTCAATCCCTGGTACGAAAGCGCAAACCGCGCTGACTCGTTTTAATGAATTATTCCCGGATACGGGCGCGCAGTCCGCAAAGGTGGTAATTGCCGTTCCTGATGGCAAGAAGATTACCGACTATCAGACTGAAATTACGCAGCTTGCTGACAACATTGCGGGTGTCGACGGGGTCACCGATGCAATTACTCCTTTTGTAAACCCTACGGCTATTTCTGAAGATGGAAATATCGGCTACATTACCGTGCAAATGCAGGGCGAAGGTGACAGTGGTCGACTGAGTGATACGACTATTGCGGGTGTACAGGAAAAGATCGATAACGCACGCAGCGACGATCTGACGATTGAAGCGGGTGGCGACCTCGTGAAACAAGAAGTGGGCGAAATTCTTGGCGTCGGTGAGATTGCCGGGCTTGTACTCGCACTTGTGGTCCTGCTTGTGACCTTGGGTTCACTTATTGCCGCGGGTATGCCACTGGTAACTGCGATTGTTGCAGTAGGCGTGAGTATGCTTGGGCTCTTCTCGCTTAGCCAAATTATTGAACTTTCGACGACTGCGCCGACTCTTGCGGTGATGCTTGGCCTTGCCGTTGGTATCGACTACTCACTGTTCATCATTAATCGCTATCGAACCTACGTCATAGACGGCTACGATATGAAGACCGCGGCTGGAAAAGCAATTTCAACTGCGGGTAATGCCGTCATCTTTGCGGCAGCAACTGTGGTGATTGCCCTTGCGGCGCTTTCAGTAGTTCAGATTCCATTCATGACCGTCATGGGCCTTGCCGCAGCCGCAACCGTCGCGATCGCAGCACTCGTTGCTATCACCCTAATTCCCGCACTCCTCGGCATCTTTAAGCTCGGCCTATTTAGTCGCAAGACCCGCAAGGCAATTAAAGCGCAACAAAAGAAGGGTATCGTCCACCACGAAGATGTTAGCCACAAGACTATGTGGTACCGCTTGGGTGAGCGAATTACGAAGTATCGCAAGACCGTGCTTGTGGGCGCGCTGGCGGTTATCGTGCTGCTTGCATGGCCAATGAGCCATCTTCAGCTTGGCCTTCCAACTGACGAAACCGCAGCGCAGGGAACTTCTCAACGTGAAGCCTACGATCTGTTGGCCAAAGGCTTCGGAAAAGGTTCAAACGGCCCACTCCTGATTGTCGTAGAAGGTATGCCGGGCGTATCAGATTCTGACAAGGCTGCCGTTCAGGCGCGTATTATGACCGAGGCGCAAAACCAACTCGCGGCCAAGGCAGCAGAACTTGGCGTGACCGCTGAGCAACTGCAAATGATGATGACCCCGGCGCAACAAGCTGAGGCCCAAGCAGCAATTGCAACCCAAGTTGAAACGTATGCACCGTACTACCAGCTCCAACAAATTGCTGAACGCTTGAATGACGTTGAGGGTGTTGATACTGCCATGGCGGCGCTCGTGACTGACAATGGCACGAAGGGTGTGATTCAGGTGACACCAACGACCGGTCCTTCAGAAGAAGCGACCAAAGACCTCGTCGTGCGTATTCGTGAAGATGACACGCAAAAAGAAATCACCAACGACAGTAATGAAATTTCTATCGCGGTAACGGGCACGACGGCGATTCAAATCGACATTAACCAAAAACTTGCTGATGCGATGCCAGTGTACTTGGCGGTTGTAGTAGGGCTTTCGTTCCTGATTCTGATGATCGCGTTCCGCTCGGTGCTTATTCCAATTAAGGCTACGCTCGGGTTCTTGCTCTCAGTTGCGGCAATGTTTGGTGCGCTCGTGGCCGTCTTCCAGTGGGGCTGGCTTGGCATTACCGACGCACCCGCACCGATTGTAAGCTTCATTCCAATCATTGCAATCGGTATTCTGTTTGGGCTGGCGATGGACTACGAATTCTTCCTCGTGTCGGGCATGCAAGAAGCGTTCCATTACACGAAGAAGGCCAAGCGGGCGGTTGTTGACGGCTTTGCAATCGGAAGCCGTGTGGTCGTCGCGGCGGCACTTATTATGGTGTCGGTGTTTGGTGGGTTTATTACCAACCACGACGCCACGATTCAATCGATTGGGTTTGCGCTTGCACTCGGTGTGCTGGTAGATGCATTCATCGTCCGCCTCCTTATTGTGCCGGTCATTATGTCGTATCTTGGTAAGTCTGCTTGGTGGCTGCCTAAGTGGCTCGATAAAATCCTGCCGCACGTATCAATCGAAGGTAAGAAGTAAGTAAACAGTAGCCCTACGGGGCTACTTTATTTTTGGTCGTCTTTGTCGGTGTCGGCCATGAACGTGTCTAAATTATAAGCTTCAAATTCTCGAAGATATCGGTCGGCGCGTGCTTCGAGGGTTTGCGGAATAATATCTTCACTGGCTTGCTTGAACGTGTCCTGGAACGAGGCAACCGCATCTTTAACGTAGTAGTCGCCGTGCGCCACTCCGTCGACTTCGTAACTATTAAACTCAAGGCCACCTTTGTCTGCGGCTTCTTCAAATTTGTCGCGTGCGAAATCGTCATTTAACATTGCATCGTAAGTTGAGCTTGAGATATAGGTGATGATTGAACTTTGCTCGTTATGCTCTTGTTGGTACTTTCCAATAGACTCAACCCGATTAGTGGGCTTTCCATTCTCGAGCGCGGCCATTTGCATTAAAAGTGAATTATTACTCGTGTGCGGCTGCTTAAAGCGGATGTTAATACCGTCGAGTGTTTTAAAGAACCGAGGGATATTCTTAGTGACGAACTCCCAAGGATTTTCTTCGGAGCGGGTGAAGTTGTCTTTGTAAAACCAGAGTTCGGCGACCTTTCGCCAAAATGTTGAGTGAGACGAACCCGGAATTACAGAGGCGATAAACTGCGCCCAGGCCATTTCATCTTTACGGCTCTCTCGAAGGCTATCGTAGCCTGATGGGCCAGAGATAATGACGATATTTTCAACAGGAATGTCCGTTTCCTTGACGAATTTTTCCGCGAGTCCCGTACCGCGTACATCACCCATACTGTAGGTGACGACAGAAATGCTTGTAATATCTTTTGAGATCGCAAGATCGTAGGCTTTATCGAAAAGTGCATCAACACTGGTAGTTGCGTTGTTACTCTGAACCGACCATATCTGGCCGTCTACTGCTTCTTGGATTGAAGGGCCGAGGGTCTGGCTTAAATAGTTTGCGTTATAGGTATTAAACCCGTCGTCCACAATTACCACGCGGTCTTCATTTTCGGGATGCAGCGCGTGCGCAACAACTTCAATACTTGGCTCGGCTTTGCTTTCTTCGGCGGTATTTTGGGCGACGTCAGCGCCGTACATCACGGCCGTAAGGATGCCTACGACCGCCAACGCCTGATTGATGATATCTCGCTTTGTGTAGTGATCTGGATCGTCTTCATCAGTCGACTCTGCAGATTTGGGAGTAGGCGCATCAAGGAGCGCCTCGAGTTGCAAGGCCTCCTCGGTAGGCTGCACAAATTTGAGACCCTTTAAAGGAAGCGGGGCGTAAAGGTCGAATGGAAATTGCACATAGTCGCAGTTTTCGTCGAGCGGGCGCCTAGAAAGTTCTGGTGTGACGGTCCGAGGAATGTCTAGTGGGAGGTTCGGATTCTTCTCCAACATTGCTCCCCATTATACGCTCGAAAGGCGCACGGGAACGTTGTGAAATTATCCGTTGTAGGTGCCGAGCGTGACGGTCGTGGTTTGTTCTTTGCCGTCTCGCAGGTAGGTGATAGTGAGCTTATCGCCAGGGCGGTATTCGCCGAGGATGCTCGAGAGGCTGCCGTCTTTACCGACTGTTTCAGAATTAATCTTGGTAATGATGTCGCCGCTCTTAAGGCCTGCTTTTTCCGCTGGGCTACCTGAGGCAACCGGGCTTGATGAACCGCTGGCATAGACGTATGCACCACTGTTTACGTCGAGCTTATACTCACGGGCTACATCAGGCGTAATAGTGAGGTAGTTGACGCCAAGGTAGGCGCGGGTTACCTTGCCCGTGTCGAGCACACCTGCGAGCACACCCTTAGTTGCATTAACTGGAATCGCAAAGCCAATGCCATTGGCGTCTTCTACGATTGCGGTGTTGATACCAATAACTTGGCCGGCCATGTTTACGAGTGGGCCACCCGAGTTTCCTGGGTTGATTGAGGCATCGGTTTGGATGAGGTCGGTGAGGGTTTCGGTATCTCCACTCCCCGTATCGGCAGTGATTGGGCGACCTGTGCCGGAAATAATACCGCTTGTGACTGTGTTGCTGTATTGGCCGAGCGCATTTCCGATTGCAACAACCTGTTGCCCAGTGCGGATGGTTGAACTATTGCCAAGTGCTGCTGCGGTAAATTCTTTGTCAGACTTAATTTTAATAAACGCAATGTCATTGAGTGGGTCGCGACCAATGATTGTCGCGTCTTCGTAGAGTTCTCCAGTGCTGTCAACAACTGACACTGAAGTTGCACCTTCGAGGACGTGGTTGTTGGTCATCACGTAGCCGTTTTTGCTGACGATAATGCCCGTGCCTGCAGCTTCGCCTGAAGTCGAGCCGTAGTACGAGTTGGTGCGTGTCTGGGTGACGATAGAGACTACGCTTGGCCCTACTTTTTCGGCAACTGATGCAATTGAACTTTCTTCATCGGTCACGGTTTGGTTGCCGTCGGCTGAAGTTGAGAGTGAGGGTGAGGCGTTCGGGCCGAGGGTGCGGGTGAGCACGGTGCCACCAACAAGGCCAAGGACTAGTAGGATAATCGCGCCAAAAATCGAGAATGTAATGATAAGTGGCTTTTGTGATTTCTTGCTTGGCGTTTGTGCCGGTTGTGTGTGGTGCACTGGTGCAGCCTCGGTTTTTGGCGCCTCTTCAGGTGTTTTTTCAGGTGTATGTTCGGACATTGTTTCCCCTTTTTACGAAATACTATAAATAATCTGAACCAAGTAAATCACGACTTAGCATAGAATTTGCTGAGAATTCGGTAACTTTTTGTGGTGAAGGCGAGCAGTGCGACCATCAGCATGATAAATCCAGAAATGAGGAAGAGGAGCGCAATACCACGCGCATCACCCGTACCAAGGAGCCAGCTCCACTGCGCCTCGCCTTGGGTGGAATTCATGTACGGAATTATCCAGAACTCGGCGATTGGGCCAATGGCAAGTGCGGTAAGTGGTGCAGCCGCCGTTTCGATACTCGCCGCAAAGCCAAAGACGCGACCTTGGCGTTTAAGCGGCACAACACGCTGAATGATTGTCTGCTCAGTCGCTTCGATAATTGGAATAAGGCACATGTAAAGGAAGATGCCGACTGCGTAGAGGAGCCAGAACTCACGAATCGTAAAGAGCATACCAAGAATTGCCATCACAATGTTAGCGATAAGGAGTGTTTCAAGCGGCTTTTTGCCAAGGCCCTTCTTAGCGATAATAAGGCCCCCGATAATGAAGCCGGTGCTGGTAATGCCAAGTACCACACCCCACACCTGAACTGGGAAGAGAGTGAGCCCGTACGGGTCCATGAGCGCCATGTACACACCGCCGATAAAGTTATTGAAGGTCGAGAAGAGGATGAGTGCAAACAGGCCTGGTACGGCATGGATGGCAGCAATGCTTCCCTTGATGTCAATTTTCTTATTGGCGAGTTCGGGGTTGTGGACAATTTCTTCCTCTGGGATACTCACGAAGAAAATCAGATGAAGTGTGGCAACAAGTGTGAGGACGAGCGCGATAATGAGCGTCCAGCCCATGCCGAGGAATCCAATTGCAAGACCACTAAATACCGACGTCACCAAGAAGCCAACACCCGCAACGCTCCCTACGAGTCCGTTGGCGTTGGCGTGCTTCTCTTTAGGTACGAGGATGGTGACAGTTGTTGAGAGTGCGATGTTGCGCATATTTTCAACCACCGACCCCACAAGTACGACGCTGGCAAAGATCCAGAATACTGGGTTAGTCAGGTCTGCGATACTATTTGCGCCGAATGCAAAGTATACGATTGCGGCGATAAAGTACGTCGCGAGTGTGAACACGGCCGAGGCAAGCATAATGTTCTTTTTGCGGTGTTGGTCAACGAGCGTCCCAAAGAATAAGCTCGAAATTGCCACGAATAGCATATAGACACCACCTACGACCGCAGTGGCGAGCACAGAGCGGGTTTCGAGATAGGCCCAGAAGGTGAGTGCGAACCACAAAAAACTAGTGGTGACGTTGGCGATGAGGGTGTTTACGAGTACCTGAATAAAGTGCTTCATAATATGCATTTATAGTATCATTTTGCGGTAACGAACCCAATCGCTCTCTGGTATAATGGTTCAACAGATGGCGCCTTGGCCGAGAAGTTAGGCAACGGTCTGCAAAACCGTGTAGACGGGAGCGTTACCCGTAGGTGCCTCCATTATATTCCTCTTTCTAGAGGATTATTTTTTTATGAAATCTACTAGCTCGGGGAAGGTCGGAGTATTGATATGGCCACGGTCTTCAAATGCAGTGACGCCCGCGTTCGGGAGAATGGAATGATACTTTGCGAGTTCGCTAAAAGGCACAACGAAGTCGTCTTCACTTTGGAAAAGGTGAAATGCGTCCGCGGCACGTGTAAGATTTGACATGTCCGTAGGTAATTTAAAAGAAGCGAGGCTCTCGGCGGTCTCGTCGTCGTACGGCGCGGCAATTAAAGCGACTTTACTAAAGTGAAGCTCTTTGTGTTCGTTGAGGTATTTTGCAAGGAAAATACCACCAAGTGAATGACCGACAAGCGTCGTATCTTTTCGCAGGAATGGGATGATCTTTGAGAAATAGAGCGCCCATTCCTCGTATTTCGCATTGGCACTGTTTGGCATTGAGGGCAGGAGTACCTCATAGTCCGTGAGTGTTTCGCCAAGCCAATTATTCCAGCGCTGCCTATAAAGCAGGCGTGTATAGTCGAGTTCTTGTTGGGTCAGATTTGCAAGAAAATCTGCATCTGAGTCGAATGTCGAACCACCGTGAATGATGCATACCTGTTTCATACCCTTATTCTACCAAGGCTTTGCTATAATGTACTGAGTATTTCCCATACATATGCGCGGATGGTGGAATTGGTAGACACGAGAGACTTAAAATCTCTTGGCTTCACGGCCGTGCGGGTTCAAGTCCCGCTCTGCGCACCAGAACTTATGAACCCTCGGTTTTTTACCGAGGGTTTGTTATACTAAAAGTATTAGAAATAAGGAGTGAAATACATGATTGCAGTTTGGATAATTATTGGTGTCGTAGTACTTATTGGTATTTTCCTATGGGTGACATACAACAGCCTCGTCACACTTCGCGTACGCGTTGAAGAAGCGTGGAGCGACATTAATGTGCAACTTAAGCGTCGTCTTGACCTTATTCCAAACCTTGTGGAAACAGTAAAGGGCTATGCAAAGCACGAATCTGGTGTGTTTGAAGCGGTTACCGAAGCACGCGCAAATGTGATTAACGCAAACGGTGTAAAGGAAACTGCTGCAGCAGAAAACCAATTCGAAGGTGCCCTCAAGAGCCTCTTCGCGGTTGCTGAAGCGTACCCAGACCTTAAGGCGAACCAAAACTTCGTCGAGCTTCAACGCGAACTTGTTGACACCGAAGACAAGATCCAAGGCTCACGCCGCTTCTACAACTCTGGCGTTACAAGCCTTAACACGAAGATTCAAACATTCCCAGCAAACATTGTTGCCGGTATGTTCGGATTTAAGAATCGTGACTTCTTTGAAGTTGATGCTGCAGAACAAGCTGCTGCTAACAAGCCAGTCGACGTAAAGTTCTAGTAAAGGCGCAGTAGTTCATGTACAAAGCGATTGCTGCCAACAAGCGCAACACCGTCCTCATTATGGCGGTGTTTGTTGGCATTATTACGGCAATTGGCTGGATCGTCAGCCAATTCTACGGGGACACGTCAATTACCCTTTGGGTACTTGGTGGTGCGCTCATTTACGCACTCATTCAGTACTACGCCGCGGGTTCGCTCGCGGTTGCAATGACGGGTGCGCAGCAAATTCAAAAAAGCGATAACCCTCGTTTGTACCGCACGGTTGAGAACCTTTCGATTACCCTTGGTATGCCAATGCCAAAGGTGTATATGATTAATGACTCTGCGCCAAACGCATTCGCGACGGGGCGAAATCCTCAGCACGCAATTGTTGCGGCAACGACCGGTCTTCTTGATATCATGGACGACCGAGAGCTGAACGCGGTCATGGCGCACGAAATGGGGCACGTACAAAACTATGACATTCGTGTTAGTATGATTGCGTTTGGGCTTGTGAGCGCGATTGGTATTTTGTCTGACATCGTCATTCGCATGTTGTTCTTCGGTGGTGATCGCCGTAACTCAAACCCAATCGTATTGATTATTGGGGTTATCATCCTGATCCTTGCGCCTATCGTTGCAGCGATTGTGCAAATGGCGATTAGTAGGCAGCGTGAATATTTGGCTGACGCAACGGGCGCAATGACGACCCGTGACTCTGCGGGTATGGCGAGTGCCCTTACGAAGCTTCTTCATTATGGAAAGCCGATGCAAAAGCAAAACTCTTCAACCGCACAGCTCTTTATTAGTAACCCGCTCAAGCCAGGTTTCTTTGCAAAGCTTTTTAGTTCACACCCACCACTAGAAGAACGTATCCAGAGGCTGACTCAAAATGCCGACAAGTTCTAAAAAGAAGTCGACGTCTTCTTCAAAGTCTTGGTGGTCGCGTGCCTACGCGAGTCAAAAAAAGCGCCTCGATGCGTACATGGCGCGTCGTCCTCATCGTAGTTTTCGTATGACGAGGCGGCGTGATTATGTGCGTCCATTGGAGCTTCCTGGTAATTTTGCGTTTACGCACGAGGTAAACCGGACTCTCTGGAAGTACAAGAAAGTATTCTCACTTCTTGGGCTCGTCTATATCTTTTTCTTCGCAGTACTCATTGGTGTGCAATCGCAAGATACGTACACCGCGTTTTCTGACGCGCTGCACGACCAAGGCATCGAATTCTTCTCAGGGGATTGGACGGCAGGCGATCAAGCACTTGGTACGCTGATGGGTATCGCAACGTCGACTCTTTCTGGTACTCTTACCGAGGCGCAGCAAATTTACGGTGTATTTATCTTTTTGTTGATTTGGCTCGCGACGGTGTGGCTGCTTCGTAATTTGCTTGCAGGACACAAGGTGAAACTTCGCGACGGGCTGTATAACTCAGGCGCGCCTATTTTCTCGACGGCAATCGTACTCGGAATTTTAATCGTCCAGCTCGTACCGGTAGGGCTCGCGGTGCTAGGTTACAATGCAGCCTCAACCTCGGGCATTCTTGACGGCGGAGCGTCGGCGATGCTGTTTTGGATTGGCGCAAGCCTGCTTGGGATCCTGTCGCTCTATTGGATTACAAGTACGCTTATCGCGCTCATTATCGTGACCCTGCCAGGGATGTATCCTTTTCAGGCAATTAAAACTGCCGGTGATCTTATGGTAGGGCGTCGCATTAAAATCTTGCTTCGCTGGCTTTGGATGGCGCTTGTTGTACTACTCACTTGGGCGATTGTGCTGCTTGCATTCATCTTTATTGATATGGGGCTTAAGGCTCTATTCCCAGTCATTAGCTCATGGCCGATTGTGCCGATTGTCATACTTCTCCTAAGCGCACTCACAACTATTTGGGTGTCAGCGTATGTATATCTTTTGTATCGAAAGGCGGTTGATTATGCCCCAGCCAAGTAATCCAGAAACGCGCGCCCAAGAGCTGCGCCAGCTCCTTTCGGGGTATAGTTACGAATATCATGTACTCGACGCGCCGACGGTGAGTGATGCCGTGTATGACAGCCTGATGGGTGAGCTGAAGGCTATTGAGGCTGAACACCCAGAATTTATTACACCTGACAGTCCGACGCAGCGTGTTGGGAGTGAGCTACTTGGCGGCTTCCAGAAGGTGGCACATCGCAGTCGTATGCTGAGCCTGAACGATGTATTCGATGCGTCCGAAGTCGAAGCATGGGTGGTGCGCATGGATAAGCTCCTGCCGGGCACGAAGCACGAATTCTTTGCCGATATTAAAATGGACGGCCTTGCGTGTGCCCTTATTTATGAGGACGGCTTGTTGGTACAGGCACTGACACGAGGCGATAGCTTTGTGGGCGAGGACGTAACAAATAATGTGCGTACTATTGCGAATGTGCCGCTGCGTTTACGTGACGATCCTTCAATTGCACACTTGCTTGTTGGTCGCACTGAAATTCGCGGTGAAATTGTGATGCTCAAAAAAGACTTTGATGCTTTGAATAAAAAGCAAGAAGCTGCAGGTAAGCCAACTTTTGCAAACCCGCGTAACCTTGCAGCGGGGACAATTCGTCAGCTCGACCCTAAGCTTGTCGCCGAGCGTCCACTGACGTTTATGGCGTATGACCTTATCCGCGACGATCCAAGCGAAGTGCCGACGAACATGGCGGCGTATGAGGCGATTACGCACCTTGGGCTGCGTCGGAATATGCAGGCGAGTGTATTTGATTCGCTAAGCGGCGTCATGCAGTTTGTCCATGAATGGGACGAGAAGCGCCACGAACTGCCATTTAATACCGACGGCCTCGTGATTAAAGTAAATGACAGAGCTTTGTTTGCCAAGCTTGGCGTCGTGGGCAAGCAGCCCCGCGCTGCAGTGGCCTATAAGTATGCGGCCGAGCAGGCAACCACGATCGTCAAAGATATCGTGATTAGTATTGGTCGAACTGGTGCAGCAACGCCTGTGGCGGTATTTGACCCCGTGCAGGTTGCCGGCACAACCGTACAGCACGCCAGCCTCCATAACGCCGACGAGATTGCGCGTAAAGACATTCGTATTGGTGATACGGTTATTATCTTTAAGGCCGGCGATATTATTCCGCAGGTTGAAAGTGTCGTGATGGAACTTCGACCTAAGGGCGCGGAAGTATTTAACTACGAGGACGCGCTTCGAGCTCAATATCCAGAGCTTGAATTTGAGCGTCGCGGCGATGATGTTGTGTACCGCGTCAGGGGTACGTCGGGTGATCTTATTTTGAAGCGTTCGGTTGAATATTACGCCAGTAAGGGCGCGCTTGATATTGATACTATGGGTGAAAAGAATGTTGTTGCGCTCGTTGATGCGGGATTAGTGCGTGATATCGCCGATATTTACTCACTGACGGTTCAAGATCTTTTGAAGCTTGATCGTTTTGCTGATATTTCCGCAAGAAAGCTCGTTGACGCGATTCAAGAAAAGAAAACACCACCACTCGAAAAGTTCATTTTGGGCCTAGGGATTCGCCACGTTGGTAGTCAGACTGCAATTGACCTTGCAAATAGGTTCGAGTCAATCCCGCGACTTGCAGGGGCGACGCTCGAGCAACTTGAAGCTGTCGAGGGGATTGGCAAGGTCGTTGCGGAATCGATTTTGGCTTGGTTTGCCGATGAAGATAATGCAGCACTCCTTGATAAGTTCGAATCGCTTGGCGTGAAGCCTCGTTATGAAAAACACGAAGGGACATTGAATGGTGTAAGTTTTGTTGTTACAGGTACACTTGATTCAATGTCGCGTGATGATGCGGCCGAGCGAATCCGCGCACAAGGTGGCATTTTTCAGACGTCGGTTGGCAAAGACACGAAGTATCTTGTTGCGGGCGGTAAGGTAGGCGCAAGCAAGCTAGCCAAGGCCCAGGCGTATGGCACGGTCGTGTTAGACGAAGACGCCTTTCTGAAGTTACTAGGAGAAAAGTAATAGTCGAATTCCGAAAGCGCACCAGAAAAGTACTTATCGGAATTGCGGGCGGGCTTGTGGTTTTGATCGGTCTTATTTTGGTGCCATACCCTGGACCGGGCTGGTTGATTGTATTTGCCGGGCTCGCCATCCTTGCAACTGAGTTTGCGTTTGCGGCAAAAGTACTTGAGTTTGCGAAAGGAAAGTACGACGTCTGGACGCAGTGGCTTAAAAAGCAGAATATAGTTGTGAAAATTCTTGTACTTGCCGCAACCACACTGGTGGTGCTCCTGACGCTTTGGCTTTTGAACGCTTTTGGCGTTATCGTATCGGTGCTCGGGCTACCTTACGAGTTCCTGACATCACCACTGTTTTAAGGCAATAAAAATAACCTCCACTAGGGAGGTTATTTTGTAAGAGTGGAAGCTACCAGCTACGTTGGCGGAATGAACCACCACCGTTGTTGTTACCGCCACCGTTGAAGTCGCGACGAGGTCGGTCTTCCTTTGGACGAGCAAGGTTTACGTTGATTGCACGACCGTCAAGCTCTTTACCGTTAAGCTCATCAATAGCTTTTTGGTTGCTTGCTTCGTCTGCGAATTCAACAAAACCGAAGCCCTTTGAGCGGCCAGTTTCGCGGTCAGTCACTACACGTGCGCTAGTTACTTCGCCGATAGTTTCAAAGAATGCTTTGAGGCTGTCGTCGGTAGTAGCGTATGCGAGGCTTCCGATGAAAAGGTTTTGTGACATAGATATTCTCTCTGTTCTGTTTAGTTGCTGTCAGATCGACCTGCTGGCAAGCGCTTCGGCGAACGAGAGTGTATCTCTGGTGAAGAGATGCGCTTCACGGCTTTGGGCACGAGTGCGTTTCTGAACAAGCTTATCTAATCATAATTACGAAAAAAAAGCTATAGAGCTTGAATTTTAGCTTAAAATATGCCAAAGTGCTTGCGTTTTTATCCAGCACGTTTCATACTGTACTTATGCTGATGCGCATGGGGTGACCCGTGCTAAAAACAAACAATTCCGAAAAGCAAGCCGCCCCGGGTGGGCGCGCAGCAGCGAAAAGTACTCCTCGTTTTGAGGAGTTCTTTTTATGGGCGTATAATAAGAAGGTATCTAAGTAAGGAGGAATATATGCCATATAGTTCTACCGAAGACTTGCCTGATAACGTGAAGTCCGTATTGCCAGATCACGCTCAGGATATCTATAAAGAGGCTTTTAATAGCGCCTACGACGAATATAAACACAAGGCCGATCGACGGGGCGATGAGTCGCAGGAAGAGGTCGCACACAAGGTTGCGTGGGCTGCGGTAAAAAAGAAGTACGAAAAGGGTGATGACGACAGGTGGCACCCAGCACACCGTTAGTTAAGGGCGTAGGCCTACAACGCGCTGTGCGCGGAGTAGTGTTTCATTAGCGACATTCGCCATTGCAGATTCTGACACCTCAAGCTTTGCAACGAGCGCTTCGTCGGTGATTGCGTTGAGTTTCGCTTGGAAATCGGTAAGGAACTTCACTACTTCTTCAGCAACGGCTTTTTTGAAGTCGCCATAGGCGGTTTTACCAACCCATTCTTCGTTGACGTCATCCTGTGCTCGGCCCGAAAGAATCGCAAGCATTTGAAGTAGGTTAGTAATACCTGGTTGTGTCTCCCAGTCAAAGTTAATGACGCCTAGACTGTCGGTTGTTGCGGAAAGGATTTTCTTACGTGCAGCTTCTGGTTCGTCAACGAGAAGAATTTTTGACTTTACGTCACTTGAGCTTTTGCTCATCTTCTTGGTCGGGTCGGTAAGGCTGCGAATGCGAAGGCCGTTGTCGCGGTTGATAAATTTCATTTGATTCGCGGTATTGTCTGGAACGGTAAAAATGTCACCAAATTTGTTGTTGAAGCGTGTTGCGATGTCGCGAGTGATTTCGAGGTGCTGGAATTGATCTTCGCCTACGGGTACGTATTTCGCGTTGTAAAGAAGAATGTCCGCAGCCATAAGGACCGGGTAGTCGAAAAGCCCAACTGTAACGCTTTCGCTGTGTTCTGAGGATTTCTCCTTGAATTGGGTCATGCGCCCCATTTCACCCATGTAAGTGAAGTTGTTAAGAATCCACGCAAGTTCGCTGTGGGCTGGGATGAAGCTTTGACGGTACACGAATGTGCTTGGGTCGTCTAGGTTGAGCCCGGCTGCAATAAAGTACTTCACGTTGTTAAGTGTGTTGCGGTAGAGCGCGGTGTGGTCAATCGGAGTATTGAAACTGTGAAGGTCGGGTACGAACATATTAATTTGATACTCGCCGCTGAATTTTTTCTGCATGTCGATAATTGGCAAGAAAGCGCCAAGATAGTTGGCGATAGTCGGTTCTTCGTTTGAGCGAATTCCAGTCAAGATAACGGGTTTAGTCATGCTGCCAGTATACCCTAAATATCGCAAATCTTGTATGGAGCGCGTATACTGCAAGCAGGAATGGGCAAACATTTTAAACAATCAGGCTTTACGGTCGTTGAACTACTCATTGTAGTTGTGGTGATTGCGGTGCTTGCTGCAATTGTGACGGTTGCCTATATTGGGATCGCAAATCGCGCCAGCGACTCGACTGCCAAGTCGAATATCGAGACAGCGTATAAAAAGCTTGAAACAACAAAAATTAGCACTGAAAAGTACCCGCTCAAAATTGAAAGTGCGGGTATTGCGACGACAGGTGATATTCGCACTGAGTATAGTTCTGACGGTGCGACCTTTTGCATCACCACCAGTTCGGTGCGTGCAAAAACTGATTATTTTGAAACAAATGGGAGTGGTAACTATGCATCCGGGAAATGTCCAAATCACCTAGGCTATCAGGGTGGCGCAGGGACATATAGCACTTCTTCTATATTTGGAGCGAGCGCACCAACTGGAACATATCAGGTATATAACGACGGTGGTGGAAACCTTTGGGTAGGTGACCGTTTTTACACCATGCGCGATGCGGGTGTGCGTATTGTGGGCGCGCGGGTATGGGAGCCAGCGAGCGCGAGTGCAGCATTTTTGAGTAGCCCTATTCAGGTACAGGCCTATACGCAGGACTGGCAAGGTGCAAACCTCGGCGGATGGGGAAGTTTGGGGTCACCTGCATTAACTGCAACCTATAGCGGGCCGCGTGTGGCGGGTGCGTGGACATACATATGGTTCACTGGTTCAACCAATATTTACAAGTCGAGCGCTGCGGCTGGGGCGAAAGATAACGCAACAATCGCGGTGCGCTATGACGGAAATAACTATGTTGCCGCAAACCCTGCGATGGACGGGAATCACACTGAATCAAATCAGCTATCGCAAATGTACTTGTCTGAGGACGGCGACGTGGGGCGGGCGGTGAGTAATGTATACAGCGGTACGGGTGCGTATTATTACGGTATCGATATCCTTGTGACTGCTTTATAATAGACCTAATGTTTAAATCGTTTATCCAAGCAAAACTCGAGCGCGCAGTAAAGAAATATTTCAAAAAACACCCAGAAGTGAAGCTGGTTGCGGTAACGGGAAGCGTCGGTAAGACGAGCACTAAAGTTGCTATCGGCACTGTACTGAACGAGAAGTTTCGCGTTCGCCTACATGAGGGTAATCACAATTCAGAACTGAGCGCCCCGCTTGCGATACTGGGTGTTGAGTTTCCAGACGATATTCGTAGCCTTGGCCAATGGCTTGCGGTATTTAAGGCCGTAAACACGCGCATTAAGCAGCCAACTGACGTTGATGTAATCGTCCAAGAGCTTGGCACTGATGCAATCGGGCAAATCCCTCATTTTGGTACGTATTTAACGCCAGATATTAGCGTAGTGACCTCTGTCGCACCAGAGCATATGGAATTCTTTAAAACGCTTGATGCGGTTGCAGCGGAAGAGCTTGCAGCGGCAAACTTTAGTAAATGGGCACTGATTAATCGTGATGACATTCCGGGTGTCTATGCGGCCGATATCACAAACCCCAACCTTAATACCTACGGAACGACTGACGCGGCCGAATACCGCTTTGATAGCTCAGACTATACGTTTGCAGATGGATTTTCTGGTGTCTTCATTGGTCCTGAATATCAAGATCCGGTCCCAGCGACACTTCACTTGATTGGTGAGCATAGTACGCGCGCGGCGGTAGCGGCCGGTGCGGTTGCGGCCAAGCTCGGTATGAGCGCGCAGGAAGTTGCAAGCGGACTTGGGAAAGTGCGCGCAGTGAAGGGGCGAATGAATATACTTCGTGGTCTGAATGAATCGGTTATTGTGGATGACTCGTATAATTCTAGCCCGCTTGCGGTTGCGTCGGCGCTTCGTGCACTGTATCAAATGAACGTACCGCAGCGTATTGCAGTGCTTGGAAGTATGAATGAACTTGGTGATATGTCGCAGGCCGAACATGCTGCGGTTGGTAAACTATGCGACCCGATTGCGCTTTCCTATGTAGTGACGGTGGGCGAGGACGCGGCGAAGTATCTTGCGCCCGTTGCGCAGACGAATGGATGTAAAGTAGTGAGCTTTAAGAGTCCACTTGAAGCGGGTGCTTTTGTGCATAAATATCTCGAACGAGGCGCGGCAGTACTCTTCAAGGGTTCGCAGGGTGGAATTTACTTGGAAGAGGCGATTAAGATTGTCCTGCACTCGACTGAAGAAGAGGAGCAACTCGTGCGGCAGTCGCCTGAATGGATGAAGAAGAAGCAGGCATTTTTGTCGAGTATCACATAAAGCTTATGGTATGCTTAAACTAGATTATTTAAGCGAGAATTCATTATGCTAGATGAGCAAAAAGAAGGCCTGACACCGGAGACGCCCGATGTAGTTCCAGAAACTAACGAGACCGAGGCCCCTGGCCTTACTCTCTCTGACGCACCCGCTGAGGCCACGTCACAACCAGCAGTTGAGCAACCCGACGTTGAGCCAGTTGAAACTCCTAGTGCGATTGAGCCGGTGAGCGAGCCAGTGGTGACACCCGGTGAAGCAGCGCCAACTCCCGCGCAGGAAACGACAGTTCCGACTGGTGTGATTGGATCGGGTCCAACGCCTACCGAGCCAATGGTGGTAAGTACGCTTCCCCCTAAGAAGAAGCTTTCAAAAGGTGCGCTCGTAGGTATTATTTTTGCCGGCGCACTAGTGTTGCTTGGGGGTGGTACGGCGCTTGCGTATAACTTCTGGTATCAAAACCCAGATAAGGTAGTAAGCGATGCGATCGTAAACGCCATTACCGCAAAAACCGTCAGTGCAACGGGAACTGCTGAAATTAAGGCGAAAGACTACACACTGAAGATTGATGTTTCAGGCCGCAACAGCCTTGAGGCAAACTCGACATTTGCAGCAAAAGTAAGCGTAAAGGGTGACGGGTTTGACTACACGATTGACGCCGAGGCGTTGTATGGTGCCGAGGGTGATATATACCTCAAACTTAACGATGCTGAAAAACTCGCGAAATCATTCGAGGAGCAATCTGATGGCCAAGTAAGCTTCGATGTATTTGAAAGTGTCATTAAGAAAATTGATAGCAAGTGGGTGAAAATCAGCGCCGATGATATAGGTGACTTTAGCGATGATCTAAAAGAAGCTCAGCAATGTAGCGCCGATATTTCAAAGAAGCTCGATTCAGATACTGCATTCCGCAAGCAAGTGATGGACGAAACACAAGACCTTTATAAGGAGCATCCGTTTATCGTTGTGGGCGACAAGCTCGGATCGCGCACCATTAACGGGCAAGGAAGCCTTGGCTACACGCTGACCGGTGACTCGAAAGAGGCGGATGCCTTCTTCACGGGCTTTGGCGACACAGTGCTGGGCAAGGAATTTAAAAAGTGTAACGAAGATGTGAAGTTCGAGGATATTATCAGCGACGACTTCGATAAAGAAAATAGCAGCACGAAGACCGAGGCTCAAATTTGGGTGAGTCGTTTCGGTCACTCGATCACCGAGTTCAACATGACTGCCGAAGACGATGATGCGAGCGGCTCGTTTGTGATTAACCCTGTATTTAATAAGAATGAGGCTGTGGAAGTGCCGACTGACTTCATTCCGTTCTCTGAGTTAAAGGCGGATATCGAGAAGGCATATGAAGATGCGTATAGCTCGTACTATAGCGACTATACCTACGAATCTGACGCGACTGCAACTGAATTTAACTAGGTATTGTACGGATTAGCTCGCCCCCTTGTGGTATCTCGCGTAAACGCGACATTGCACTGCGTCGGCTCGGAAATGAATATAAATACTCATTTCGCTCACCTCCTTGTGCTATACTTACTCTGTTATGAGGCGATATAATCCGGCAGAAATTGAACCCAAATGGCAAAAAATTTGGGAAGAGCAGCAAGCATTTGCTGCGATTGATAATGATCCTAAACCAAAGACCTATGTGTCTCCAATGTTTCCGTACCCAAGTGGCGCGGGTATGCACACAGGGCACGCCTTCGAGCACTCGATCGTTGACGCGATTGCACGCTTTTATCGTCAGCACGGTCACAATGTGCTCAACCCAATGGGATGGGATGCATTCGGGCTTCCAACTGAAAACTACGCAATTAAAACTGGAACCTCGCCCGTAGAGGCGACTGAAACATTTATCGCAAACTTCAAGCGCCAGATTAAGCGCATTGGCTCGAGCATTGACTGGGCCCGTGAAATTAACACCAGCGATCCTGAATATTACAAATGGACACAGTGGATTTTCACTGAATTCTATAAGCGTGGGCTCGCATATCAAAAGGAAGCCCTCCAGTGGTGGTGTCCTGTCGACAAGACCGTCCTTGCGAACGAGCAAGTAGAGGGTGGCCACTGTTGGCGCTGTGGTTCGTTGGTTGAGAAGAAATCAATGAAGCAGTGGTTCTTTAAGATTACCGACTATGCAGATGCACTGCTTGATGAAATTGAAGATCTTGATTGGCCACAAAAAATTAAGACCGCGCAAACGAACTGGATTGGGCGTTCTGTAGGTGCCGAGATTCAATTCAAGGTGACTGATTCTGAGGATGTAATTACTGTATTCTCAACTCGTCCTGACACTATTTTTGGTGCAACCTTTGTGGTGCTTGCGCCCGAAAACACACTTTCTATGAAGCTTGCAACGGGTGACTTTAAAGAAGCGACTGAGGCATACATTAAGGACGCGGTGAAGAAATCTGAAATCGAACGCACTAATGACACGAAAGAGAAGACGGGTGTCTTCACAGGTTCTTATGCCGTAAACCCACTGACAGGTGAAAACGTACCTGTTTGGGTGGCGGATTATGTTCTTGGTGGGTATGGCACTGGCGCAGTAATGGCCGTACCCGCGCACGACGAACGAGACTTTGCGTTTGCCGAGAAGTACAACCTACCAATTGTTGAAGTAGTTGAAAAGCCCGAGGGAGCCGAAGAGCAAGTCTTCCATGGTGAAGGTGTACTTGTGAATTCTGGTGAGTTCGATGGCCTTGCAGCGAGTGACGCCCGCGAAAAGATTGTTGAGTGGCTTGAAAGCGAAAGGCTTGGTGCGGCAAAAACTACCTACAAAATGCGCGACTGGCTGATTAGCCGCCAGCGCTATTGGGGTGCGCCAATTCCGATTATTCACTGTGATGAACACGGTGCAGTTGCGGTCCCTGAAGACCAGCTTCCTGTCGTGCTTCCTGAAGTTGAAGACTTTGCACCGAAGGGCGATGGCCAATCTACTTTGGCGCACGCAACCGAATGGGTAAATACAACCTGTCCTGAGTGTGGCAAACCTGCAAAGCGCGAGACCGACACAATGGACGGCTATGCATGTTCAAGCTGGTACTTGCTTCGCTATGCAGATCCAAACAATAGCGGTGCCGTCTGGGATCCTGCAAAGGTGAACTACTGGAGTCCAACCGACTTTTACGTTGGTGGAGACCACGCGGTGGCGCACTTGCTCTACGTTCGTTTCTGGTCACACGTCTTTAACGACATGGGCTTGGTTGATTTTAAAGAACCGGTCAAGAAATTGGTCTATCACGGCTACATTAACGCCGAAGACGGCACGAAGATGAGTAAGAGTAAGGGTAACGTGATTGACCCACTCGATATTATCGACCAAGGGTATGGCGCCGATGCATTGCGCACCTACCTTCTGTTTATGGGTCCAATCGAGCTCGACGCAAGCTGGGATTCGCACGGTATCGCCGGTATTTACCGCTTCCTGAACCGTGTCTGGGTATTGGTGCAGCAATACGATGCTGCTAAAAAAGAATTTACCGGCAACGATGACGCGATTCGCGTCGCACAGCACAAGACCGTGCGCAAAGTAACTGATGATATTCGTCGGCTTAGTTTCAACACTGCGATTGCGGGCCTTATGGAATTCGTAAACGACTTATATAAGTTTAAGATTGATGGGTACTCGAAAGAAGTTTGGGCTGAAGCCCTAGGTGCGCTCGTGCAGATGATCGAACCATTTGCGCCACACATAGCAAACGAACTTTGGGAGCAACTCGGTCACGAAGGGCTCGTGCAAAATGCGACATGGCCAGTATGGGACGAAGCGTTGACTGTTGAAGACGTGATTACTATCGCGGTTCAGGTGAACGGCAAGCTTCGCGGTGAAATTCAGGTTGGAAAAGATACCGACCCTGAAGAAATCAAGGCGAAGGCTTTGGCGCACGAAAATGTTGCGCGCTTCGTGACGGGTGAGCCGAAGAAGGTGATTTATGTACCTGGCCGACTTGTAAGCGTGGTTGTCTAAAATAGCTACAAGACTAATAGTAAAAAATAGCCGCTCGTGCGGCTATTTTGATATGTCGATTGGCACGGTAATTGTCATTCCGGGCTGTAGAATATCGATATCGGCAACGCCTGCATTTGCAGGGTCCGCCTTAAGGTGAGCAATAACGTCTCGAGTGTCCGCAAGCTCATGCCCTGGAATTGACTCGGCTACTCCATACCAATCGCCGCCTTGTTCGACAGTGATTGTTGTGGTTTCATGGTTGTATTCAGGCCCATTCAGGCGATCTGCTATCTCCGGTCCACCGATAATAGCCATAGCCGCAAGAGACGCGGCGCCAGTTGTTAAAAGTCCAAATTTAACTTTTTCACCAGTATTAAGGTCATCCCAATGGTCTTTTAGAGTTGGCTTGGGTGCGTCACTAAGTTGTACGGGCGCATCGACTTGTCGCTCGGGTCGGCTTGCTTGCTTACCTACAAATGGGTTATCTGCACTCGGGTTGAATTCGTCTTCTATTGGCATATTTTTGTGTTTTTTACTTATTTTCTATACGATACCATACTTTCATGAGTAAGCACAATCATCATCTTCTGTGGTCACCCCCTTGAGTAACTCTAGTAAAAATAGTATAATGAGTCCTAAGATTTAATATAACCCCTAGGAAAAGGAGCACTTTGAATGGCACAACCAAAGAAGCAGAGTAGCCCACGAAAGACTGGACTACGCCGCAGCCACTTGCGCTTGACGCTTGCTCGCCGTGTGAACGCGAAGTCACCAGTGAAGGCTAAGACAACCCGCAAAGAAACCGGTAAGGCGCTTGCTAAGTAAGCAGGCGTTTTTCACATTTATAAAGCTACATTAATAACAAAGAGAACTAACGCATTATGGCATCTAATCGTCATCTCGGCCGCATCGTCGCACTTCAATCACTTTACGAATATGAATTCCGTAAGGAGTCTAATGACGATTCCGTCGATGTAAAAGAGATTTTGTCTCGCAATCTTGAGCGATACGAAACTGCGATTGATGATACACAGTTCGTAGAATCTCTTGTCAACGGTGTTCTTAAGGAACAAAAGGCCATTGACGAAAAGATTCAGCCAATTGCGCCCGACTGGCCAATTGAGCAAATCGCTCGTGTCGACCGAAACATTCTTCGTATCGGTGTATTTGAGCTTTTACACCAAGCTGACGTCGTTCCTCCAAAGGTAGCGATTAACGAAGCGGTTGAGCTAGCCAAAGCGTTTGGTTCGGATAACTCGAGTAAGTTTGTGAACGGAGTACTCGGTACTGCGTATCGCACCCTTATAGAGGGAGCCGAGAATGGCGACACCACAGTTCGATAAGTTTAAGAAATACTTTTCGCGCAAGAAACCATCTATTCAGGAAATTGTTCGTGAGCCGACCGCCGGTGGGATTGTTTTTCGTCATGCGAAAAGTGGTCAGGGCATTGAAATTCTCTTGATTCAAGACGCCAAGGATCGCTGGACGATTCCGAAGGGTCACATTGAAGAAGGCGAGACTGCACAGCAGACCGCGCGTCGTGAAATTGGTGAAGAGGCTGGGCTTAAAGAGGTTGATATCCTTGGATGGCTTGGAAAAATCCACTTCCGTTACCGCCGCGTTGATAAGCTCGTCCTTATGACCACTCAGATCTATCTTGTGCGTGCGAAGGGTGACACCGACGCAATCAAGAAAGAAGAGTGGATGAACGGCATTAAGTGGTTTAGCTTCCACGACGCTCTGGACGCAATTGAGTATGAAGATATCGGTAAATTAATGCTTCTTGCTATGAAGCGCATTCGTCAGGAGAACTTGTAATGAGTGGGATGCAAACGGCTCCGTACCAACAATTTGCCCGTGAGAACCTAGGGTTTGAATTTGAGAATATCGATCTTCTAGTGACCGCATTGACACACCGTAGTTACGTGAATGAACACCGAAAGAGTGTCTCGGAGCATAACGAACGTCTTGAGTTCCTTGGTGACGCGGTACTTGAGCTTGTGGTGACGGACTTTTTGTTCCGAAACTACAGCGAAGCCGAAGGTATTCTTACGAGCTGGCGTGCGTCACTTGTACGCACCGAAAGTATTGGCGAAGCTGGCCAAAAGCTTGGCTATGAACCATTGGTTCGCATGAGCCGAGGTGAAAAGCAGGGAAGCGAACGTGCTCGTCTTCAGATCCTGGCAAACGCTTTTGAAGCACTTATTGGGGCGATCTACCTCGAGCGTGGTTACGATGACGCCGCAGTCTTTATTACCAAGCACATCACTAGTAAGCTCGACGGCATCCTTAAGGAAGGCTCATGGCGCGACCCTAAGTCGCACCTTCAAGAGGTGATGCAAAAGGTTGATGGGGTCACCCCTCGTTACGTAGTGATCGAAGAAGTTGGCCCTGACCACGACAAGGTCTTTACGCTCGGTGTGTATGCCGGTGACCGTCTTGTAAGCAAGGGGATTGGCCCGAGCAAGCAAGCTGCGCAGCAAGAAGCTGCCAAGGCGGCACTGAAAACCTATTTAAGATAGCCAGCTTCCACCAGGGAAAACGAATACCGCAATCATCATAGGCGTTTGTACGACAAGCCACAGAATGTTCGCCCAAATGATTGGCGGAAGTTTATACTTCAATCCATAAAGAAGCAGAATGACGCTCGCGATATTGTAGGCCGTCCACATAAAAAAGGATACGCTTGCGACGTCACCAGTTGAATAGACGAGCCATATCTGGGGGAGCGTCGCAAAAGGCTGTACGATTCCTACAAGAAGCGCGAGGGTATCTATTGGGCCATACTTTTTTGTAGAAAGCTTCTTTATGTTTCTTTTGTGGTGAATTGGGTGTCTCATTTTGTTTCAGTATACCTAGGCATAGTGCATGTGTATATGATAATGGTGCATATTGCGATAATTTGCGCCACCGCAGGTTGACTTACAGAGATAAAACGTGTAAAATAACCAGAGAATTCAAATCAATCTATTAAGAATAGACTAAAGAGTTAAAGGAAAAGTTTAAGATATGCTCGCAATTCGTTTGCAACGCGTTGGACGCGCCGGTTACCCAACCTACCGTCTCGCCGTACAAGAGTCACAACGCCACCCATCAAGCGGTCGTGTTGTTGCTTATGTAGGAAGCTACAACCCACACACTAAAGACAGCAACGTACAAGTTGAGGCTGCACAAAAGTACCTCGACAACGGTGCGCAACCAACACCTCGTGTTGCAAAGCTTCTTAAGGAAGCTGGCGTAAAGCTCCCTAAGTGGGTGAAAGAAGCTGCTGGCGACAAGCAAAAAGCTATCCGCAACGCTGAAAAGCTTCGCAAGAACCAGCCAAAGGAAGAAGTAGTTGAAGAAGCTCCGGCAGAAGAAGCTGAAGCACCTGCTGAAAGCGCTGAATAGTCTATCTATCTAGAAAACACTCCCAATTATCTCGGGAGTGTTTTTGTTTTGCGCAAAATGATTATGCTTATGGTCGGGCGGCAACCGTGCTACAATGAGGTTACGATAGTTTGTATAGAGAGACCGAGGAGGGGAACATGTCGACCATAGACCAGCAGTTCATAGAATATATCGTAAAATCAGTCGTGGGAAATCCAGACGACGTTGTAGTAGAACGTGTCATTGACGAGAAGGGTGTGCTTTTGACCCTGACTGTGAATCCAGATGACCTTGGCCGCGTGATTGGTAAGCGCGGTGTAACCGCACAAAGCCTTCGCACGCTACTTCGTGCACTTGGTACTAAAAACGACGCACGCTACAACCTAAAGATTGTAAATAACGATGGCCAAACCGGCGCAACCCTCAGTAGTGAAGACGCTCACATTTCCACAGCTGACGCACCTGTGGAAACCGTAACAGATGAAGCTGTGGACAACAGTTCAGAGTATACAAAAAAGACTCGCCAAGAGCTTGCAGACCTCGACGATCTTGATATATAATCACAAGCAGTTCAGAACACACTTTGAACTGCGAGAACAGCTCATGCGAGCGACAAAAATCACATTTTGTTGAGAGCTTATGTGTATAAGAGACACCCCGTTCAGGGTGTCTCTTTGTTTCTAGGAATTTTTTGGGTATGAAGAAGCCCGCCGAGAGGCCTTTTTAAGACTTCTTCAAGGCGGGCGATTTGTGGCGGGTGCCGTTTGGCGCAATATTGCGCCGTGGGGCATCTTGCCTACTTTGCTGTGTGGACCCCAAGGCATTAACCCGGCAGGACTCCGGCCGCACTCAGCACTGCAAGTACGCCGCTCGCCAGCACCGACAGAAAAGCCGGAAGGACGAGGGCGCAGGCGAGTCCTAGGGGGATCTTCGAATCGAAGATGTTCAGCGGCGTGATTGCCGTGATGTTGGGCTCCTCCTGGCTCACCTGTTGAGCTACTGCGATGTTGCGCGGTGCAACGAGGGTGCTATCCATAATTTCTCCAATCGACGGATGTTAATATTATAGCATATATTTACAAAAATATCAATATCTAGTACACTAGTACAGATGAAGAAAATCCAAGTTGTGACGCTGTTTCCTGAAATGTTTGAGGGCGTCCTGAATAGCTCAATGATGTGGAAGGCCCAAAAAGAGGGTGCTGTTGAGTTTGGATTGATTAACCTACGCGGCTACGGCATTGGTCCGCGCAAGCAAGTCGACGACACGCCATATGGTGGCGGTGATGGCATGCTTTTGAAGCCAGAGCCATTGTTTGCAGCGGTTGAAGCCGCGAAGGCGAACGACCCAACCGCGAAAGTGCTCCTTATGACCCCACGAGGGCAGCGCTGGAAGCAGGCAACTGCCCAAAGCTACGCGGACGCAGATCACGGCTACATTTTTATCTGTGGGCGCTATGAGGGCTACGACGAACGAATCGTGAGCCTTGTTGACGAGCAGGTGAGTGTGGGCGACTATGTGCTGACTGGTGGTGAGCTTCCTGCGATGACAATTATCGATAGCATTGTTCGTCTGATTCCTGGTGTGCTTGGCGGTGAGTCGAGTGCTGAAATCGAAAGCTTTTCTGACGGTGAAACCCTCGAGTTCCCGCAGTACACAAAACCAGCTGAATTCCGCGACATGAAAGTGCCTGACGTACTTATTAGCGGCAACCATGCGCTTATTGCGAAGTGGCGCCAGGATAACTCATTTAAAGCCGATTTGTAGTCGGCTTTTTAAAACCACGAAAAAACCCGCCGAAGCGGGTAATCTCGTGTTGTGGTGGATATCGTATAGCGTTAGCTACAACAAGTAAAAAAATCTTTTTTGGAATTTTTTTGGAGTTTGTTTGTTTTTGTAACTTTCGCTTGTTCATTACTGTACTGAAACGGGAATAAAAGCGCAAGCATTTTTTACAAAATTGTTAAAAATGACAACAGTTTGCAAAAAGCATAAGCACGGACGTATACTACGAGGCATGAGTATTCTTGTAAAAGCGACTCCCGCACCCGCTGCGCGCACTAAGGAAACCCGTCAAATGTCGTATTTATACGCAGGGCTTTTGGTCGTTTTGGCGGTCACACAATTGTTTACTTTCGATGAATTTATCGAGCTCGTACCAGCCTTTAACCTTCCATTCGGACGGGGATTCACCTATGCGCTCGCGCCGTTGATTGTGGCCACTGAAGTATTCGCAATTCCATTCTTGCTTCGCATGAAACTAAGCGTGGCATTCCGCTGGCTCAGCATGCTGTGTGGCTGGTTTGTTGCTGCTATCTGGACGTTTATCAGCCTTTGGATTGTGCTGACAAACCCCGCGATCGAGACTGTTGGTTACTTTGGAACACTCGTGACGTTGGTGCCTGGCTGGTGGGCGGTATGTGTGGGCTTCGCACTCTGTATTCTTACCACTTGGACGAGCTGGGGCTTGTGGCCGGGTGCGCGAACTAAGAAATAGTTGAGAAATACCTTCAGCAGGGGTATGATAAAGCTACTAACAGGAGGTTTGCGATGGAACTTTTAGTAAAACTTGAGCGTACCATTTTAGGATGGTTGAAGGATGTGCCGCACTTGCCAATTGGCGCTCGAAAATGGTTGGGCGAAAATGTGTGGTGGATTGTCGTTATTGGCGCGGTTCTTACGGGTCTCTCGGCGCTTGTGCTTCTCAGTGCACTATTTACCAATCTTTCAACACTTGGTAGCCCAATCATTTCATACTACGCCTCTGCAACTTTTGTAGGCTGGCTCGTGGTGACAACCGCAGTGTCACTTGCGTTTGCGGTTCTCGAAGCACTGCTCATGGCGTTCGCCGTGACGCCACTTAAAGAGAGGCAAAAGAAGGGCTGGGTGCTCTTGTTTGTGGTCTGGCTCCTTGGTATCGTCTCTGTCGTCGTAAGTGCAATCCTTACGCTTAACCCCCTAAGCTTCCTTGGAAACATTATCTTCGGTGCCGTATGGGTCGCAATCAGTGGCTACTTCCTCTTCGAAGTTCACGGACAATTTGCCCATGTTGAGCGCTCAAAAGGCGTAAAAGGCAAGAAAGCCTAACTGGCCGTATAAGGCTTGAGCATTGACCCCTATTACTGTATAATATGTCGGTACGCTAATAGGGTGTCGCCAAGTGGTAAGGCACCAGGTTTTGGTCCTGGCATTCGGGGGTTCGAATCCCTCCACCCTAGCCACGAAATTATAAAATACTCCTGAAAGGGAGTATTTTTTGTTAGGATAATTCTATGGAAAGTGCTAATGTCTGGATTTTAATCGTTATCGTTCTGGCGCTTGCTGTTGTGTGGTTAAAAATCACAAGTGGCTCCGAAAGACGAAAAGTATTTAAAGATAACACCTATCAATACACTGCGAAAGAATCGCTCATGTCACGCACGGAGCAGGAATTTTTTATAAAACTTGATAGGGCTGTAGGCGAGCGATATTTTGTTTTTCCTCAGGTGCACCTATCTGCACTCTTGGATCACAGAATTAAGGGGCAGGAGTGGCGATACGCGTTCCGACACATTAGCGGAAAGTCTGTTGACTACGTCTTATGTGATAAGCTCACCCTTAAGCCCACTTACGCAATTGAGTTGGATGATTTTACGCATGAAAGAAATGACCGAATCAAGCGCGATGCGGAGGTTGAAAGGATTTTTCTCAGTGCTCGCTTGCCCTTGGTTCGATTTGCTGATAAGAATGTGACGGAGGTACAAATCATTCAAACACTGGCAGAAGTCCGAAAGACATTAGCTTAATTCGATAGAATCTTTGATCCTCGGATTGTGTTTATGATTCAATCACACGTTCCTATCTGTTACAATGTTCCTTCATGAGAACAACCGAAATTATTGGCCTTGCAGGAACTAACGGTTCCGGTAAGGATACGCTTGGCGATTTGCGCCACGAGCTTCAGGGTTCGCGTAAGGTGAGTCTTAGCGATATTTTACGCACTGAAGCAACTCGCCGCGATCAAACCCACGAACGAGAGAATCTCCGTGCAATTAGTACTGAGTGGGGACGTCAAATGGGCGCAGGTGCCTTATCACTTATGACACTCCGCGAGCACTGGGAGACAAACGGTATCGAATACGGACTTTCTATTGTAAGTGTTCGCCGTCCGGATGAGGCGCGTGCAATTCAGGAACAAGGCGGCACCGTGATTTGGATTGATGCGCCGCGCGAAGTACGATACCAGCGTGTTCAGGCTGGGGCGCGTGATCGCATTGACGACCAAGTGACATACGAGCAATTTTTAGCTCAAGAATATATAGAGATGTACCCAGAGACCGACGACCCGTTTGCGGTTAATATGGCCGGTGTGCGTGATATTTCTGACATACACCTTGTGAATAATTTTGGTTCAAAAGACGAATATGAAGACTTCCTCGTAAAGAACTTCAAACTCCCTGAGCTTAGGCGCAAATAGAATAAATAACTATGCTATAGTCGATTCATGAACGTGAGCCTTGAATCAGTCGCAAAAACCCTTCTTATTAACGAGAAAAACGAAGTCCTCGTGCTGACGATTGGCGAATATAAAGCGCACCCGGAAAAATCATTTACCCCCGACCTGCCGGGTGGTCGTGTTGATCCTGGCGAGACATCACTTGTTGCTGCTCGACGTGAAATGAATGAAGAGGCTGGGATTGAACTTGCCGAGGGCCAATTTACCCTGGCATACACGAAGACGGAATTCTATCCTAAAGAGCATAAGTCTGTAAGCAAGTTTTTATATATTGCACGAATCGATACAACTCCCGAAGTGACAGTGAGCTGGGAGCATGCATCGTATGAATGGATGCCAGTCGAGAATCTGAAAAGTCTTCAGCTCAGGTCTTTTTATAGGGAAGCGGTAGACTATTGCTTTGAGACGGGTCTTGTTTAATGGGTCGTAACCTTCAAGAAAACCCATTCTATGGTGTATTGAAAGAATATGAACACTGGGTGGTGTTGTTTCGTGAGAAGCAGGTCACGATCGGTAGTGTGATTATTATGTCCAAGGAGCTCGAAAAACAGAGTCTTGGCGCGGTAAGCGCTGAAGCTTGGGCGGAGTTTCCGATTGTTTCGGCAGACGTTGAGCGGTGGCTCACGAATGCATTTGGGGCGGAGAAATTTAATTACCTCGCACTAATGATGTATGACCCGGAAGTGCACTTCCATGTCATTCCGCGCTATTCAAAGTCGGTTGTATTTGAGGAACAAGAATTTATCGATCCAGACTGGCCAGAGGCCACGAAGCGCATAGGCCTTCAGCTTGATAAGACAATGCTTAGCGCTATCGAGCAGCGATTGCGAGAAGAAGTGAGTAAAGATGCCTAAGCAAAAAGAATCTCGTAGCTGGGCGACGACGCTTATCGCAGGCCTTGTGTGTCTTGCTGCGATTGGTATCGGCATTGCTATGGTCGCGACGCCCGACTATGGGTGGGTAGCTTCGTTGGCATTTTTCTTCTTTGCGATTATTGCGGGAATTATTTCTATTCAAGGCAAGCGCCAAACCCTTCGCGAGCTGATTCACTCGGCGATGTTCTTGCCGTAGCCGTGCGAAAAACCCAAGAAACAACGAAAAAAGCTTTTACCCTCGGGTGCATAGATAGTTTTGGAGAGGTCATGAAGCTTTGTTAAAATAGCTTTATGACCTCTTCGTTGACTCCAAATACAGACACTATTTCACCAAAGCCAGTTATCGTCGTTGCTCTTTTGTGGGTCGCCCTTGTTGTGGCGGTCCATTTCTTTATGCTGCAAGTCATCTACCCAAACGCCGGTGGGTGGGTTGATATTTACATTCCTGCGAAGTCTGGTGGGCGCGGCTACTTTACCGATGCAGGTGAATTTCAAACAATAAGCTACATTGCGATTGGGGTCGCTGTTGCGTTGGCTGCGGCCACCTTGTTTGCGGTATCAAGAGGGAAGCGCCTGCAAATCGAAGTGATGCTGGCGAGCTTTTTCCTCACTGCCGCGGGGCTATACGGGGCGACGATTTTAGGCAACGGCTTCCATGAGTGGCTTGGGGGCGCGTGGTCTGCAGCTGGCATTGCTATGCCACTTTTAATCGCACTCGCCGGACAGATTTATTTGTTTAAAACAATGAAATCCGTACTAACCACTGGAGTGCGAAAAGGCTAGTATGGTTAATCTGCGACGAGCCGCCTCGGATTTCGTCCACCATTACTTGCGTGTGCCGTATACGCTGCACACCAAGCAGTATCAAAATCCAAAAAAGCCACGGGCGACCTTTGTATTTGTACATGGCATCGGCAACACGCTGCACTCGTGGGATGAGGTGATTGCCCTGATGCCCAAAGACGTGCGCATTATCGCCGTCGACCTACTAGGGTTTGGAAAATCACCAAAGCCGACATGGGCAATGTACGATGCCAAAACGCAGGCCAGGTCACTTGGCATTACGCTCCTTGGGCGACGGATTGCACAGCAGCCTATTATCGTAGGACACTCATTGGGTGCGCTGGTTTCGGTTGACGTAGCAAAGCGCTACTCGCTACTGCCGAGCCGCCTGGTGCTTTGTAGCCCACCCTTTTATAGCCCGGAAGTGGCGGGTAAGGGTTTGAAGTCGAGCGATGACATGCTGCGCGAGATTTATCGGGTTGCGCGTAAATACCCAAACAGGCTTGAAAAATACGCGCCACTCGCCGTAAAGCTGGGCCTTGCGAACAAGACGCTGAGTATTACCCAGGACAACGTGCCATCGTATTTAGCTGCACTAGAAGCGAGTATTATCAACCAGACTTCGCTTGAAGACGTAGCGCGACTTAAGATTCCAATAGATATTTTTTACGGTGCGTTTGACCCAGTTGTAATTAAGAAGCATATTACGAAGCTTGCGAAAGAAAACGACAATATAACCGCGACACGCTTGATGGCTGGGCACGAGATTGTGGGCGGGTACGTGAAGAGTTTGGCGAAGTATTTGGGCGAGGCGGCGGATCTCAAGGAGAGGTAGTCGCCTTAATGGTGATTTGAAAAGTTGCGCCGCTGGCTGTAGGGATATATGTAAGCGTTCCTTTGAAGTGAGACTCGATTAAGTGCTTTGCGATATAGAGCCCAACACCTAGACCTGTCGGCTTCGTGCTTTCAAGCGGCTGGAATAGCTTATCTTGAGCGGATCCACTAATGCCGGGGCCGTTATCTGTAACGGTGACGAGAATTGATTTAGCTACTTTAGAGATAGAAATTTTAATTTCAGGGTTTGTCTCGAGTCCGCATGCTTCGAATGAGTTGTTGAGTAATACGGTGACGCATTGCGCAAGATTGAGTGGTTCGCCCCTTGTCTGTAACTTAGTTCGTGCGCTAGGAAAATCTTTCGCAATCACGATTCCTTTTTGCTCAAATTTATGGCTAAGATCGTTCAATACCTCTTCTACAACTTGGGCTACATTGAAAGAACTGACGTGATCGACGGGGGAGTTGAGTTGACGCCTTGCTCTACGAACCATTCTATTGATATATTCCATACCCTCTTCAGCATTTGCTATTGCCTGGGAGTGCTTATGCTGTGTTTTGAGGTCATGAATATCGAGGTTGAGTACACTGAGGTGATTGGATAATTCGTGTAATGTTGCGGCGGTCGACTGGCCAATCACTGCAAATCGATAGAGTTGTTGAATTTGCTGGAGCTGAGTTTGGCGTAACTTCGAAGACTCTTCGCTGAGCTCGGACGCGAGCGTGTTACGCTGCTTCAGTAGACGCTGCTCTGCAAGTGTTGCTCTGGTGAGAAGCTTGCGATACTGAGAAGCGGTCATCCACGAGATCAGTGCGAATATTGAGAAGATCGTAGAATATGCCACTACGTCCAATAAACTTGAAGCGACTTCGGGTACATAAATAATCGGTTTGATTAATTGAAGGCTATGAATGATGTAGGTTGCAATAAGGATTGAGATCGTAAGTACTGCGACGGGTAGTATATAGCGCGGTGTCATGAGGATGCCGGGGAGAAGGATGACGAAGCAGGCGGCGAGTATGCCTGCTGACGAACTTAACCCCCAGAATAAAAAGACGACTCCAGCGAGAATTTCGTAGAGGATAATCAGGAGCCAGTTGGCGAGCGATGCGTGGCCATTTCTGAGAACATAGTAGATGAAGGTGATATACATTACGACTATGCAGGCGATCCAGAACCGAGATCTGAGTGCATGTCCTTGCTGAATGTCGTAGATAGCAAGCAGGGCGGTGAGCGCAACTGCAACGCAGAGTGAGCCAACCGCGATATTTCTCGTTACTGCTGCGGGTCCTGAAAGGTTGTGCGGTCTATGCTTTTTCATGGCTAAGCTGGTTGAGTGCGTTGCGAGCTCGGAAGTTCAATCATGTACCCGACACCGTAGGAGGTTTTAATAAGAGGGTAGCTGAACGGCCTATCGATTTTATCTCTGAGTTGTTTGATGTGCACATCAACGGATCCACTCCAAGTGTTGCTGGTAATTGGCCAGGCATGATTCACTATCATCTCCCTGGATAATACTCGGCCGGAATTTGTGAGTAGGTACTCCAGAATGTCGAACTCTTTCCTGCGTAGTTTTATGGGGCTACCGTCCCTACTCACTTCGCGACTCGCGGGATTAAGTACGAGGTCCCCAATAGCAAGAAGCGGCTGGCTTTCGCTTCGCTCCCGTCGTCGACCGAGTGCATTAATTCTGGCCTTTAACTCTGCAATGTCAAATGGCTTTGTGACATAATCATCTGCGCCTGCGTCGAGGAGTTCGACGCGACTCGTTGTAGTGTCAACCCCAGTCAATACGAGTATCGGGAGTCTATTAGTGATTTCGCGGATTTGCTTGCAGACCTCAAGTCCTGGAATATCCGGCAATCCTAGGTCTAAGAGTGCGAGATCGTAATCGCCGTTTGCGATTTTTTCAAGTCCTTCGTCACCTGAATTTGCGACTTCAGTGATATATGATTTTTGCAGTTGTTGCTTTATTCGCGCCGATAGACGAGGGTTGTCTTCTATAACTAAAATTTTCATGCCGCCCCATTCGTATTAATAATGTATATTAATTTACTCAGCATTTATTAATTAATTATTAAATATATACACATAATTATCAAAATGAACAGGTTTATTATTTATGTTAAAAATCTATCCACAGGCGTATACTAAAACCATATATGCACGTCGAAATATTTATTCGCGTTATAGCTGACGCTGCCGTCATTCCAGTCGTTCTCATTGGTGCTTGGGCTCTGCTATTCAAGGTGCCAAAAGGCAAGCGTTTCGAGGCATACAGTCGTATTCTTATGGCGGGACTTACTTCGTACATGCTCGCAAAGTTTATCGGTACGATTTACCAGCCCGAAACACTTCGACCATTCGAAATTATGGGTGTCGACCCAGGTGCGTTCTACTTGAATAACCCGGGATTCCCATCGGATCACGCACTATTCGTGACTGCCATTACACTGGCTGTATGGTTCGAGACTCGTATGAAAAAGCTGACCATACTTATGGCTGGGTTGGTGGTGCTCATTTGTATTGGTCGCGTCCTTGCACTCGTGCACACGCCGTTCGATGTTATCGGGGGTGTGTTAATTGCGCTTGTCGGTGCTTTATGGTACAGTAACGTACCAAGAAGGCAGGAGGAACACGGGAATGGCAAAAGTAGTACAAAGCCAGCAACAAGTCATCGTTGAACCGTGGTGGGCTAAAGGTCAAATTATCTATATTGGTCTCGGAATGGGACTACTCTGGTGGGTACTTACCGCCATTTTGCGACAATACGTCGTTGAACCAATTGCATGTCGAGATCTTTCAGCGGCTGCGTCATGTATCAACGCGGTAGGTATTAGCGGCAGCATTGCCGCAGTGCTCGTTGCGGTTGCGGGTACCTGGGCACTTATTCGTTACTTACAGCCACGTCCAATTATTATTTCTGTCGCAACGCTTATATTGCTTTGGGATCTTTCGTCGCTTGTGAACGGAATGACTTGGTGGGCGACGCTGCTTGCGGCACTATTCTTTTACACCGCAAGTTATGGGCTTTTCTCAATGGTGGCAAGGATTCGGTGGATGGCCTGGGCTTTGACGCTAGCTGCGGTTATTGTTGTCGGCATTCGACTACTTCTCGTGCTCTACTAGTCAGCGCCTATGATGCATAAGCAATATGATATTGTGAGATCATGAACAAATTGAAAATCCTAATTCCAGTTGGAATCCTCGTGTTAATTATCGGCGCGGGAGTTACCTATATGGTCACCTCGAAAGCCGCTCCTAAAGAAGAGTCTAAAACTGCTACATTTGAATTTAATTCCGCCGAAGCCCCTGGTTGGTTTGCGGGTGCAAACATTTACCCAGACGCTGCGATCAAAACACCACAAACAACGGTCTCTCGGGTGATTGCGCAGGGTACGGCTGAAAAGCCAGAAGGCAGTTGTTTTGTGCAATATTCGTATTGGGCAAGTAACTCAAAAGATGTAAACCAAGCGCTAAAGGCGAGTGAAGACTCTGGCAATAAAAACCTTACTCTTGTCCCTGCGGGTGTTGTCCAGAGTTCCATGAAGGTCTCATCGAAAGACGTAAAGTATCAATTGCATCAGTACAATCTTGTGGGCATGCCCGGCGAGCAAATGTCGCGCGGTCAGCAACTTGCATACTTCAAGGCGGGTACGGGGTACATAGAAATTCGTGGCTACTGCCTTTCGGTTGAAGAGCTTTCTATCACCGCACCGGTATTTTCTGCGGTAAGCCTTAAAGAATAGTAGTAAATACGCTAGAATAGAGCTATGGAAATGGTGGTCATAATTATTCTATTGCTGCTGGCAATCGGCGGCATGGGCGCAGCGTTATTTGTGATTACGCAGCGTCTTCGTGATTTGAAACAAACTGGTGGTGTCGAACTTCTTAAGGCCGACGTGACGGAGCTTAACCGCACGATTGCGCAGCTGCAAACAAACTTGGGTGACAAACTCGAGCGTAACTCGCTTAATATGCAGACTTCAATGCAGAAGCAGCTTTCTGAGAGCATGAAGCTTGTCGGTGACGTATCGCAGCGCCTTACGAAGCTCGATGAAACGAACCGTCGCGTGGTTGATGTGGCGGACGAACTGAAGACGCTCCAGAATGTTCTGCAGAACCCGAAGCAGCGTGGTGTCTTTGGCGAATACTATCTCGAATCTGTACTTTCAAACATCTTGCCAGTTAAGAACTTCAAGATGCAGTATGGCTTTAAGGACGGCGTGATTGCCGACGCGGTAGTCTTCCTCGACAAGGGGCAAATTCTTCCCGTTGACAGTAAGTTTAGCCTCGAAAACTATAACCGCATGGTGGCATCTGCAACCAAGGCCGAACGCGAAGACTGGCTTAAAAAAGTTCGTAATGACCTAAAGGGTCGTATTGATGAGACGAGCAAGTACATTCGCCCAGCCGAGGGCACGATGGACTTTGCCTTTATGTTCATTCCAAGCGAGTCGCTGTACTACGACCTGCTTATTGGTGACGTCGGAACTGGCTCGAGCGCCCGTGATCTTATTGAATACGCCTTCCGCGAAAAGAAGGTTGTGATCGTCAGTCCAACAAGCTTCATGGCCTATCTACAAACCGTCTTACAGGGTCTTCGTAGTCTTCAAATTGAAGAGCAGGCGAAAGATATTCAAGTGCAAGTTGGCAAGCTCGGGCGCCACATCGCATCATTTGATAGCTACATGGAAAAGCTCGGCAAGTCCCTTGGCACGACCGTAGGGCACTACAACAATGCACATAAAGAACTCGCCAAAGTCGATACTGATGTCACGAAGATTGCTGGGGGCAATAAAAGCATTGAGCCACTTCTGATTGATAAGCCACGGCAGGACGAAGACTGATTATGACAAATCCTGAATTCCACCACGATCAGGATACTCGCATGCCAATTCCTCAAGATATTCATCTCGATGCCTTTTTAAAAATTCTTGTTGATGCAAAGCTCCCACTCGATACGTACGGTGAGGGCCCTGCAAAAACCGTCCATCACTTATTCAAAGAAGTTCAAGAGGGCGAGTCGATGATGTCGGTTGATGCGAAGGGTAATGTAACCCGTGAGGTGAATGTGCTTTGGGTGGATGTCTTCTGTTCGCTATCTAATGGAGATTTATATCGCCTGACAGAAGATCGCCAGGTATTTAAGGATGGTCGCAAGGATAACGTGAAGCGCCGAACGCTCAGCACCTCATTGGGAGAGAAGCTTAAGCCAGGTGAGGATCCGGCAGAAGCCGTGGAGCGTGCTATAGCCGAAGAGCTAGGTATTGAGGACGGGCTTGAAACGGTGCATTTTGTAGGCACTGAAGACGCAGAACATACGCCCGATACCTACCCAGGGCTGAAATCTTTTTATCATAATTTTAAATATGCAGCAGTTATTTCGGAAACCGCCTTTAACCCCGAGGGGTATATTGAAGATCAGTCAGATAAAACGAATTATTATGTGTGGGAAAAGATTGCGGAAGGTGTTGTATCAGGAAATTCTCAGTTTAGCGCGGAATAATATTAGTAAGAGCTTAAAAACTCTAGGATAGCACTAAACGAGAGGAGAGATATGGATACAACGACAGTAATCACGTTGCTGACAATAAATCTTATAGTACTATCGGTAGCCATTATCGCGATTATCGTCGCGGCAATCATACTCGTAGTAAAGATGAATAAGATTGCAAGCAATATCCAAGAGACGACAAAGCATGTCGCAAGCGCAACCGAATGGTTGTCACCGGTAAAAGTATTTACTGAAATATTTAATGCATTTCGATCAGTCAAGAAGTAATAAGGAGGGTATATGGGTAAAGTATTAACAGTTGCAGCACTTACAGTAGGCGCATTTGTCGCCGGAATCTTACTCGCTCCTAAGAGTGGTAAGGAGACGCGCGAGGAAATTAAGCACAAGATGGATGAGTACCGTGGCAAGGCTGGCGCGGGATACGAAGAAGTTAAGAAGGGCGCAGTAGTTGTGAAAGACGAACTTGTCGATAGTGCTGAGAACCTTAGGGATATCGCCAAGGATGCCACTAGCGGCGTGAAGCGCACTGCAAACCGCGTAAAAGAAGAAGTTACCACTCGCGGTAAGGTGATTCAGGGTGAGGTCCAGCAGACCGCTGCTGACACTCGTCGCGCAGCACGCTAGAAATAGCTCGGCAATAAAAAATCCCGCTCTCGTACGAGCGGGATTTTAATGTGTTCGTTAAGAACTAAGCGACGCGGTTCTTGCCACGAAGAAGGTCGTGTACCAAGAAACCAATCACACCACCGATGATTGCACCAAGGCCGTACACGAGGAACGCCCATACACCACCAACGTAAGCTTGGAGTGAAAGTGCAACAGCAGGGTTGATGATGCTGGTTGCAGATACGTAGCCAGTAATGGTCACACCGATCATAAGAGCGATGAAGATACCGAGACCAACTGAGAATGCTGCGCTGAGGTTGTCCTTTGCGCGAGTTGCTGCAGCAACACCGAAACCGAGGATCGCAGTACCAAGAACTTCAGCGAAGAAGACGTACCATTCCTTACCAGTAAGGGTTGCAATATCAACAGCCTTGAAGAGGCTTGCTGCGGTTTGGCCGTAGGCCTGTTGTTCAGCGGTTGGCTGAGTCGCACCACCAAGGAACGCGCTGAGTACGAAGTACGCAACTGCTGCACCGAGGAATTGTACGAAGATGTAGCCGATAGCACGGAGCCATCCGATACGGCGAGTAGCCCATGCACCAATTGTGATAGCTGGGTTAACATGCGCACCTGAAATCGCGCCCACGAGTAGTACGATACCCACGAGACCGAAGAGTACGAAGATTGGCTGACCCTGACCGGCGATCACAACTGCTGCAAGCAGGAAGGTACCGAGGAACTCAGCACCGAGTGCGCGCCAGAGAGAGCCTGACAACAATGAACTTTCAATGTGTTGGCCAAGAGTTTGCTTCTTTGCAGGAGCAGGGACGGTCTTGACAGTCGTTTTAGTCGCTGCAGTAGATACAACCTTAGTCGTTGTAGTCTTCTTTGCAGGAGCTTTCTTTTTAGTAGTAGAGGCCTTCTTTGTAGCCATTATGTTTCCCTCCTTATAGTCAACATGCCTCAAGTATAGCACAAGGAGGCGAGCGAAAAGCATAGTGTCTATGCTTTTCAGAGGTGACGCGGTGCAATGTCGCCGTAGGCGAGATACCATAAGTATAAAGAGGGGTGCTATACTACAAGTATGAGTTTATACATGAAGCAGAACGAAACCCAGTCAGAGCTCCAAAAGCGCATTGCTGCCGAGCTTCAAGATAAGGCAAAAAAGAAAGCCTTTGAAACCGATCGACCTGATGGCGTGGATGACGCTGCGTTCATCAAAGACACCAAGCAAACCACTAGTTTGGCGTGGGCTTGGATTCTTATCGTTGTTGCCATTGTGGGCATCGCAATTTGGCTTATTATTGCCACAATGTAATCTGTACTTAAAGGGATTTTCCTCTCGCGTACACGCTAGTTCTAGCGTATAATGAAGATAATTATGTCTACATATGATGTTGAGGGTGTGAAGCAGTCCTTGCTTGAGAAGGTCGCGGGGAGCGACTCTCCTCGCGATGTCTTAAAAGCCCCAGAAATTCGAGAACTATATGGCGTCATCGGTTCGCTTCCGGCCGAGGAACGTGGCGCATTTGGTAAGCAAGTCAATGAAGTAAAGCTTGCGGTTGAAGCGGCTATTGAAGCTCGCGAAAATGAGCTTGAATCTGCTGACGTGGTTGCAATTGACGTGACTGCGCCTTGGGATGTAAATAGCGCGCAACCTGCGCTACTTCCAACCGAGCAGGGTACGCAGCACCCACTTACGACCGAGCTTGAGAACGTGGTCGATATCTTTACCCGTATGGGATTTGAAGCGGTTGAATCTCGTCAAATCGACGACGATCATCATATGTTTGGCGCACTTAACTTCCCGGAGGACCACCCAGCACGTGACGGCTACGACACGTTCCGTACCGAAGAGGGCTTTATTCCACCGGCGCATACCTCAACCATGCAACACCGCATTCTCAAAGACGGTAAGGCAAAGCTTGAAGCGGGCGGCCAAATCGCAGCTATTAGTTATGGCCGCGTATTCCGCAATGAAGACGTCGACGCAACCCACGAACATACGTTCTACCAATGTGAAGGTGTCTTTGTAAGTGAAGACGCAACGCTTGGTCAGATGCTCGGGACACTTCGTAGTTTCTTCGAAACATACTACGGCCAAGAGCTTCGCGTGAAGACGCAGCCAGCCTACTTCCCGTTCGTCGAGCCAGGCCTTGAGTTCGCAATTGAAAAACCGGCAGCAATTGGCGGTAAGCCAGGCGAATGGCTTGAAATGCTCGGCTGTGGCATGATTCACCCGAACGTACTTAAAGATGCGGGCATCGACCCAACCAAGTACCGCGGCTTCGCATGGGGTGGTGGAGTTGAGCGTCTCGTGATGTTGAAGTACGGCATCGAAGACCTTCGTCACTTCGAATCAGGTAAACTCGCATTCTTAAGGAAATTCGCATCATGATTATTTCAGTAAATTGGTTGAAGAAATTCACAACTATCAACGGCACTGTCGAAGAGCTCGCAGCGCTCATCGGTGCTCGTTTGGTTGAAATTGAGAGCGTTGAAAACCTCGGCGAGAAGTACAAAGACGTGATTGTTGCGAAGGTCGTTGAGTGCGGTCCACTTGAAGGTTCCGACCACCTTAACGTCACGAAAATTGATGACGGTGGCGTATGGGCAGATGTTGAGCGCGACGAAAATGGTTTCGTGCAAGTTGTCTGCGGTGCGCCAAACGTACGCGCCGGACTTTTGGTTGCATGGCTGCCTCCACGTAGCGTCGTACCTGAAACTTTTGGTGAAGCTGAGCCATTCGTGCTTGGTGCGAAGCCACTTCGTGGTGTCATGAGCAATGGTATGCTCGCCAGTGCACGCGAACTCGACCTTTACGACGACCACTCGGGAATCTTAGAGCTCGATAAAGAAGCGGCTCCTGGCTCGTCATTCGCAGAACTTTACGAACTCAACGATTACTTGCTTGATATTGAAAACAAATCACTCACGCACCGTCCAGACGCCTTTGGTGTGCTTGGCTTCGCGCGTGAAGTTGCGGGTATTCAAGGGCTTCCTTTTGAAACTCCGCAGTGGCTTAATGTGCTTGAAGCGGACGTCGCGAATGATGGTTCTGCGCAGGCTCCTGCAATTCACATTGAAGACGCGGGCCTTTCTGATCGTTTCCAGGCAATCGTCCTGAGCGGCGTTGATGAAACTGCTAAGTCGCCTATTCAACTACAAACTTACTTGGCGCGCAGTGGTGTGCGCCCAATTAACGCATCAGTAGACGTTTCAAACTACCTCATGCTCCTTACGGGTCAGCCATCACACACCTATGACTACGACAAGCTTAAGGCGGTCGCAGGGGATGACTTTACGATTCGTGTCCGTAGCGCTCGTGAAGGCGAAAAGCTTGTGCTGCTCGATGGCAAGGAAGTTTCTCTCGATGTTGCCGACATTGTGATTGCCGCAGGCGAAACTGCAGTGGGACTTGCGGGTATTATGGGTGGTCAAAGCACACTTGTTGACGATTCAACTAAGAGCGTACTGCTTGAAGTTGCCACCTTCGACCTCTACCACATGCGCTCAAGTCAAATGCGTCATGGTATTTTCTCTGAAGCAGTAACTCGCTTTACGAAAGGTATTCCTGCGCCGCTCAGTACCCCAGTATTAGTCGAAGCGGTCCATATGCTCGAAGCGCAAACTGGTGCGCACGTCACCAGCGCCGCAGTCCAAGATTACCCGGGTGTGCGTGAGCCAATTACTGTTCACGTCAGCGAGCCGCAAGTAAACGGCGTGCTCGGTACGCAATTTGCCTCAGAAGACATTGCGATGCTTCTTGAAAATGTTGGCTTCCAAGTAAGTTTCGACGGCCTTGAGGCGACGGTCACTGTGCCGTATTGGCGCCAAGACATTCACATCTCTGAAGATGTGATTGAAGAGGTTGGTCGCTTGGCCGGGTTCGACACAATCAACCTGACGCTTCCTCGTCGTGATTTCGTGGCGGTTCGTCCAAATACCTTCGACGAACTTCGCACTGTGGTGCGAAAGAGCTTGGTACGCGCAGGCGCAAACGAAGTGCTTACGTACAGCTTCGTGCACGGCGATACGCTTAAAAAGGCTGGCCAAGATCCACAAAATTCGTACCGAATCATTAATAGCATTAGCCCCGAACTTCAGTACTACCGTCAAACGCTTACTCCAAGCTTGCTTTCAAATATCTTTGCTAACGTAAAGGCAGGCTATGGGTCATTTGCGCTGTTTGAAGCAAACAAGGTGCACGAAAAGAACGATGGCCTTAACGACGAGCAGGTTCCTGTTGAAAGTGACCGCATTGCATTTGTAGTAACCGACTCGAAGAAAAAGGGTGCAGCGTATTACGATGCAAAGCGATCACTTGAATATGTGCTCTCTGTACTGGGCGTCGAAGTTGAGTACAAGGCACTTGCCGGCGAAGCACCTATTTCTGTGCCTTTCGAGCAGAAGCGCGCTGCCGTTGTGAACGACCGCCGTACGGGTGCAACACTCGGTGTGATTGGTGAATATAAGAAGTCGGTGCAAAAAGCATTCAAACTTCCTGAATATACTGCTGGGTTCGAGATTGACCCACGCACGCTGCTTGATAGTGTGAATGCCGTAGGGCTTCAATATCGTCCACTGAGCCGCTACCCAGGCACCGAGCGTGACGTCTGTTTCCAGGTTTCTCGTGATGTTGCGTATGATGCGATTGTTGCGCCAGCCGAGCAAGTACTTGCAGAGACGGGCCTCATCACTCGCGTGAGCCCACTCGACCTGTATCAGCCAGAGGAAGGTGACACGAAGAACATTACGGTGCGTATTGCACTTACTTCATACGAAAAGACAATGACAAATGAAGAAGTAGCGGCCGTGATCGATAGGGTAATTGAAAAAGTTGTAGAAGCGACCGAAGGGAAGGTGATTTAGTATGGCAACAACAAAGACACAACGAATAGGTATTTGGATTATCGCCGTGTTTATGGCGGTAGGTACGATTGGATCGTTTGCGATTATCGTGCTCGCAAATTCAAATAGCCAAGCCGATACAGCTCGCTATAACGAGCTGTACGCGCAGTATCAAAAAGAGCAAACTGCCTACACCGAAAAGACTGACGCGCAGGCGAAAGAACTTTCTGACAAGTACTACGCCACGTTTAGCCAGTACGCTTCGCGCCCATCAACTTTTGATAAGAACGGTGTAAGTGAGCTCAAGACTGAAGACCTCGTGGTAGGCACGGGCGAAGACCTCACTAAAGAATCAACCTTCACCGCATACTACATTGGTTGGACTCCAGACGGAAATATCTTCGACCAATCAATCAGCGACGGCGCTCTGAAGGCTCCATTTACCGCGGCACCTGGTCAAGTTATCCAGGGATGGACAAAGGGTGTGGCTGGTATGAAAGTTGGCGGTGTGCGTGAACTCACGATTCCTTCAGACCTCGCGTATGGAGAAACCGGATCTGGAGATTCAATCCCTGCAAATACTCCGTTGAAGTTCGTGATCATGACTATCCCAACTCCGACAGCTATTGAGCAACCAATGCCGTCAGAAGAACTTACTACGTTGTACTCGAGGCTTTATGGAAACTAATACTATTCGCGATGTTGTGATGATTGGTGCGGGTCCAAGCGCGCTTGCAGCTGCAATTTATACGACCCGTGAAGATATCGACACGGTGGTCTATGAAAAGGCGACTATTGGCGGTATGGCGGCGATTACCGATAAGGTAGATAACTACCCAGGGTTCCCTGATGGCGTAGAGGGCATGAAGCTTGCCGGCGAGCTTGAAAAGCAGGCACAACGGTTTGGTGCCAACATCGATTTTGGTGAAGCGTCTGCAATTCGCGTTGAGGGTAAGTACAAGATTATTACCATTGACGGCCAAGATGTAAAAGCCAGGGCTGTGCTTATTGCGACCGGTAGTGACTACAAGAAAATCGGTGTGCCGGGCGAGGCTGAATCATACGGTCGTGGCGTACACTACTGTGCGACTTGTGACGGTGCGTTCTATCGTGACCGCACACTTGTTGTGGTTGGTGGGGGTAATTCTGCGCTTCAGGAAACCATTTTCCTTACTCGCTACGCAAGTCACATCGACCTTTTGGTGCGCAGCACTATTAAGGCGAGTGACGTCTTGCAACAAGACTTGCAAAAGTACGTTGATGAAGGTAAGGTAACCATTCACCTCGACACCACAACTGAAGAAATTGTACTCGCAGACGATGGTCGCGTCACGGGCGTGAAGATGATTGAAAAGGGTGAGGCGAAAGATCTTACTGTTGATGGCGTCTTTGTATTTGTGGGACTGCTTCCTAATACCCATTTCCTTGAAGGGAGTGGTGTAGAGCTTGATGAGGTGGGGCTCGTGAAGACCAACGCGCACCTTGAAACATCTGTTGAAGGTGTATTTGCCAGTGGCGACGTACGAAGCGGTGCAACGATGCAAATTGCCAGCGCGGTTGGTGAGGGTGCATCGGCGGCACTCGCGATTCGCGAATATCTCGACGATTTTGACCGATAAGAAAAACGCCCTTCGGGGCGTTTTTCTATTTCACTTCTTTTTCAATGAAGGTTTCGAGCTGTGAGATGATTTTCGGATCTCGCGTTTCAAGTGCAATTTCACGAGTACCAAGAAGCACTCCGGTGTAGGCAAAGTTGTGTGAACCAGTGATAGCTGCCTTTGAGCCGTCCTCAAAGGTAAAGATGATGCACTTCGCGTGAAGATAGCGAGCCTTCTTGTATTCGGTCACAAGTCCACTTGTAAATTGACCAATACGAATCACAATGCGGTTGAGGCCTTCGGCCTGGAGTGGACGGTTATAGTAAAGGGTAGTCTTCTTTTTCTTAAGCACGCGAGATAGTTTACCGGTTGGACAGTACTGCGAGACGAAAGTAATATGCGTTGCTTTTTCCGCGAGTTCAATGGCACGCCGATAAATGACGGATTGTCCAATGATGCCGCCGTCAATCAGGACGGTCATGTCACCATGCTCGTAGGCGACACTCGGATAGTTAGTAGACCTTGCTTCGGCTTTTTGGACGCGCTTTTGCTCTTCGACTATGCGGTCGGCAAGTTTTGCATCGGTATGACTAAACATGTAGTCGATATTTTGAATACCTTCCTCGTAAAGATTGACGCCACCAAAAGTGAATACGGTGTCGTCGGCGACACACCACTTGCTGTGGGTGCGGCCATGATAAAGCGTGATACGACCTTTGCCGAGCCAGTGGAATTTTACACCTGCGCGTTTAAGGCTGCGTACCATGCGGTTGGCGCTTCGCGCACCGTGGCTGTAATAGCGAAATGGCAAGAATCCGCCGCCTACTTCACCAAAGGTAAAGATGTCACCTGCAATGACCACTTCGACGCCGCGCTTGGCCGCTTCTTCGGCTGCAGCGATGAGCGGATGGGTCGCTTCGTGATCGGCAATAACCATCGACATCAAGTAGACGCGCGTCTTTGCTTTCGAAACTGCCTCGGCCGCTTCGCGTACATATTGGGTTGGAGAAATTAGTTTCACTAGGGGATATTATATACGCAAGGGGCGAAAACTGCTAAAATAACACCAGTAGAAACAAAGGAGAAAAGCGTGGCAGACTTTAACAAAATTCTCGGTCCTGGCGATATTGATGGCGGCGTAATTAACGTAGTTGTTGAGATTCCAACCGGTAGTTCACACAAAATTGAATGGAACCGCGAGCTCGCAGTATTCCAACTCGACCGTGTCGAACCTGCAATTTTTGCAAAACCAACTAACTACGGATTCATTCCGCAAACCCTCGACGAAGACGGCGACGAACTTGATGCGCTCATCATTACCGACGCGCCGCTTACGACGGGTATCTTCCTTGAGGCAAACGTCATTGGTGTAATGAAGTTTGAAGACGACGGTGAAATCGATGACAAGGTGATTGTAGTACCTGCGGATGACCGCAACACGGGCAATGCAATCAAGAGCCTTGAAGATCTTCCGAAGCAATTGCTTGCGCAAATTGAACACCACTTTACTCACTACAAGGACCTCAAAAAGCCGGGTAGCACCATTGTAAAGGGATTTGGCGACGCCGAAGAAGCGAAGGTAATCATTCACGAATCTGTAGAGCGCTGGAACAGCAAGTAGTCTCAAATATAAAAAGAGTTCGCGTCAATGAGCGAACTCTTTTTATTTGCTATGAAGCTGGTTCTTCGGCCTTACTACCGCGCTTGCGGCGTGTCTTCTCGCGGATAATCCCTGCAGCATGGCTAATGCTTTCAATTGCACCAACCTTACGAAGTTGCGCACGAAGCTTGGCGCGCGCGTGCGTGGTGATAACGAGCTCTTGCCAGGTGGCCTTTGGCGCGGCGGTTTTACGAGTGATCACTTCAACGACGTCGCCGTTTTGAAGCGGCTTATCAAATGGGTGAATAGACCCGTTTACACGGAAACCGTAACTGTGCTTGCCTATATCGCTGTGTACGAGGTATGAAAAGTCGAGCGGAAACGCACCTTCTGGAAGGTTATAAATGTCACCTTTTGGCGAGTAGACGAAGATACGGTCGCCAAATAGGTCAATCGAAAGTTGCGATTCGGGGATTTCTTCGCCACTACGAAGTTTGGTCGCAATTTCTTGTAGCTGCGTAATCCACTGCATGTGGCTTGGAAGCACCGCACTCTTTTTGCCCTTCGTATAATCTTTTGAGCTTTTTTGCTCGTGGTAGTGGAAGCTCGCTGCAAGTCCACGCTCGGCGTATTCGTGCATTTCGTAAGTGCGAATTTGGAATTCAACGATTTGCTTCGCAGGTGTAAGAACCGTCGTGTGAAGGCTTTGATAGCCGTTTGGTTTTGGTACGGCGATGTAATCTTTGATACGTGCCACCATTGGTTGGTAGAGCGCATGAAGGATGCCAAGTACACGGTAACAATCTTCTTTTGTCTCAACAATGACGCGAAGCGCCATTAAGTCGTAGATATCATCAATGTTGCCATCTACTTTGAGGAGCTTTTTATGAAGACTGTAGATACTTTTTACGCGACCATTAATTTCGTGTGGAACACCTTGGGCGGTGAGTGCGCGGTCCACTTCTTCGCGGACAATACCGAGCTTACGAGTACTTTTACCAAGGCGCTTGCGCATCGTGTTTTGAAGGTGTTTAAATTCTGCCGGATCAAGGTAGCTAAAGGCCAGCTCTTCAATTTCCATACGCACGCGACCCATACCAAGCCGGTCTGCCATTGGTGCGAATACTTCAAGACTTTCGCGGGCAATTTTAGTCTGCTTTTCGCGGGGCATGTGCTGCAACGTTTGAAGATTGTGAAGGCGGTCGGCGAGCTTAATGATAATCACACGGACATCTTGGCCAATCGCGATAAGGAGTTTTGAGAGGTTGTCCTTGGTTTGCGGAAGGTACTCGGCAAGGTCTTGCATGCCGGCGCGCGCCTGCGAAACTTTCGTAACGCCATCTACCAGAAAGGCAACATCTTTACCAAACTTCGATTCAAGCTCTTCAAGGGTCATGTCGGTATCTTCAACCGTATCGTGGAGTACGCCAGCAATCACACTGTCGATGTCCATGCCCCAGTCAATGAGGGTTGTCGCTACTGCGAGGGGGTGAATAATATACGGTTCGCCGCTCTTTCGCTTTTGACCCTTGTGAAACTTAGTCGCCATGTCGATGGCGTGTTCAAGCTCGAGGACTTCGTTTTCCTCATAAAATGGTCGGGCGTGGTCGAGTAGTTCACCTTTAGTCATGTACCTAGTATACAAAGATTGCGTCATACTGGGTAGACGGTTATAATAACGTCAGATAAGCAAAAGCTTTATTTATAAAAGGGGTAGGTTTTTCTATGGCAAAGACAAAGATTGGTATTAACGGGTTCGGCCGTATTGGTCGTAATGCATTTAAGCTCGCATTCGACCGCAGCGACCTCGAAGTTGTCGCAGTCAACGACCTTACAGATACAAAGACACTCGCGTATCTTTTGAAGCATGACAGCAACTACGGTACTTACAAGTACGAAGTTTCTTACGACGATACCGGTATTATCGTGAACGGCCAACACGTAAAAGTAACTGCGGAAAAAGATCCTGCGGCGCTTCCATGGGGTGACCTTGGTGTAGAGCTCGTCATCGAATCAACTGGTCGCTTTACCGACAAGGAATCTGCTGAACTTCACATTGCCGCTGGTGCAAAGCGCGTGGTCATTAGTGGCCCGACTAAGAGTGATGGCGTTGACACTATTGTGCTCGGCGCAAACGAAGACAAGGTTGAAGGCGCAAGCCACGTGATTAGTAACGCAAGTTGTACTACCAACTCACTCGGTGCGGTTATGGCCGTACTTGACGCTGAATTTGGTGTTGAGAAGTCGCTCCTTACTACTGTGCACAGCTACACTGCAAGCCAGGCTCTTCAGGATGCTCCTGCAAAGGATCTTCGTGAAGGCCGTAACGCTGCCGAGAACATCGTCCCTACGACAACCGGTGCGGCAATTGCAGTAACCAAGACCTTGCCACAACTCGAAGGTAAGTTTGACGGGCTTAGCATCCGCGTTCCCACTCCAGTGGTTTCACTTTCAGACGTGACTGCACTGCTTGAACGCGATGTCACTGTTGAAGAAATTAATGCAGCATTCAAGAAGGCTGCAACTGAGCCATACTACCAAGGTATCCTTGGTGTGAGCGAAGAGCCACTCGTAAGCCGTGACTACATCGGTAACAGTCACTCTGGCGTGGTCGACCTTCTTCTCACAAAGGTAGTGGGCGGTAACCTCGTGAAAGTTATGGTATGGTACGACAACGAATGGGGTTACTCAAACCGTCTCGTTGAACTCGTCGCTGATATTGCTAAGACCTTGCACGCCAAGGCGTAAACCGCTTATACTTGAGGCAATATGAAGATTTATTTGGGTGCGGACCATCAGGGATTTCATTTAAAGGAAGAGGTATTTGCATACCTTTCTAAGCATGGCTACGAAGTCGAAGATGTCGGCGATACTGTGCTTGACCCTTCGGATGACTTCCCGGTCTTCGCTCAGCGAGTCGCACTTCAAGTACTTGGAAGCGATGATAAGGACCCTCGCGGTATTCTTATTTGTGGGGGCGGCCAGGGCGTCGCGATGGCTGCAAACCGCTTTAGGGGTATTCGCGCCAGTGTTATCTGGGACGCCTTTGAAGCCAAGATGACTCGCTACGACAACGACAGTAACGTGCTTTGTTTGCCCGCCCGAATCGTGGGCGATGACGACGCGAAGTGGGAAGGTATTTTAGAGACTTGGCTTAATACTGCCTTCGCTGACGCGGTTCGCTTTAGGCGGCGCAACGCAGAATTGGATGAGTTAGGATAATGAGTCAAATTGTCCCTACAGTAATGGTCGAGACGATCGACCAACTGCGCGAATCAACCGCCAAGCTACAGACTTTTGCACGCCGCGTACATATTGATATTAGTGATGGCGAGTTTGCGCCAACCTTCCTGCTTAATGAGCAGCAGCTTTTCTGGCCGCAAGGCTGGGAAGTTGATGTGCATGCCATGGTGGCTCGCCCCTCCGAGCATATTGCACAGCTCATTCAACTGAAGCCGAGCATGGTGATTTTCCATAGTGAAACCCAAGAAGACCTCGTGCCTCACTTTGCCGCATTGAAACAAGCGGGCATTAAGGCGGGTGTTGCGCTTCTTAAGACGACTGTTCCTGCGACGATCCAGCCCGCGATTCAAGCCGCTGACCACGTGATGATTTTCTCGGGTGATCTGGGTAAGTTTGGCGGTACGGCGAGCATGATGCAGCTTGAGAAAATTCGCTTAATTAAGAAAATCAAACCCGATGTTGAAATTGGTTGGGATGGCGGCGTGAAAATTGACAATGCCTACACGATTTCAAAGGGCGGTGTTGATGTGTTGAACGTGGGTGGTGAAATTGCAAATTCACCAACTCCCGCAGAAACGTATAACGAATTGGTTAAAGAAATTAATAAGCACGGAGTGATCTAAGGTGGGGAAGTTAACAGTTACACAACTTAAACAGAAAGCGAATGATATCCGCCGCGATATTATTACGATGCTTGAAGCGGCTGGAAGTGGCCACAGCGCAGGCCCGCTTGGTCTCGCCGATATCTTCGCAGCACTTTACTTCGACGTTATGAATATTCGTCCCGAAGAACCAGAATGGGCTGATCGCGATGTATTCTTCCTTAGTAACGGACACTGCGTGCCGGTGCAATACGCCACAATGGCAGAAGCTGGCTACTTCGATAAAGAAGAGCTCAAGACGCTTCGCAAGTTTGGTAGCCGTTTGCAGGGTCACCCTGAACGCGAAAAACTTCCCGGTCTTGAAAACACTAGTGGTCCACTAGGTAGTGGCTTGTCGCAAGCATCTGGGTATGCGTACAGCCTTCAGTATCTTGATGAAAATCCGCACCGTTTTGTGTACGTGATTATGGGTGACGGAGAACTTGACGAGGGCAATATTTGGGAAGCAGCAATGTTCGCGGGCAAGAACAAGCTCTCGCAGCTCATTGCATTTGTTGACCGTAACAACATTCAAATCGATGGAACTACCGAAGACGTCATGCCACTCGAAGACCTTAAGGGCAAGTGGGAGTCATTTGGTTGGCATGTGCTTGAAATTGATGGTCACAATATTGAAAGTATTATCGACGCAACAAGCCAAGCGCGCGCAATTACAAACCGCCCGACGGTGATTATTGCGCACACCATTCCAGGTAAGGGTGTCGACTTTATGGAATATAACTACAAATGGCACGGCATTCCGCCGAACGCCGAACAGGCAAAGGAAGCGCTCGAAGATCTTCGTACGCTTGGTGGCAAAATTACTCACGAGGGGGCTGGTGTATGACATATCCTTTAAATCCATTGGTATATAGCAAAGAGGTTGAAGTAGAGCCGATTCGTGCGGGATTTGGCCGTGGCCTCAAGATTGCAGGCGAGCACAACGAGAACGTTGTCGCGCTTTGTGCGGACTTGACTGAAAGTACTCAGATGCACTTATTTAAAGAAGCATTTCCAAAGCGCTTCATCGAAATTGGTATTGCCGAGCAAAATCTTGTAACCGTTGCGAGTGGACTTGCGCGTGCGGGCAAGATTCCATTTACGAGTAGTTACGCGGCATTTAGTCCGGGCCGAAACTGGGAGCAGATTCGCACCACCGCAACTCTTAACAACCAACCAGTCAAGGTTGTGGGTTCACACGCGGGTGTGAGTGTGGGGCCTGATGGCGCAACGCACCAGATGCTTGAAGATATTGCAATTATGCGCGTGCTTCCAAATATGGTGGTGATCGCACCTGGCGACAGCCTTGAGGCTGAAAAAGCCACTTTAGCACTCGCTGAAAACGGCAAGCCAAGCTACCTTCGTCTTGCGCGCGAGAAGACACCAATCTTTAGCACGAAAGAATCTCCATTTGAAATTGGAAAGGCGTATGTACTAAAAGAAGGTGAGGACGTCACACTTCTTGGCACCGGCACAATGACCTACCACCTGCTGAACGCCGCAAAGCTCCTTGAAGAAAAGGGTGTGAACGCTGAAGTAGTTCACGTACCTACTATTAAACCGCTCGACGAAAAGACGATCCTTGCGAGTGCACGCAAGACTGGCCGCGTGGTAACTGCCGAAGAAGCACAAGCGGCTGGTGGGTTTGGAAGCGCGGTGACTGAGTTCCTTAGTACCGTACTGCCAATGCCAGTAAAGCGTATTGGTATTGAAGATCGTTTTGGCGAATCTGGCGCTCCAAATGAGCTTATGGAATACTTCGGTCTCACGGGTGAAAAACTTGTGCCGCAAATCGAAGCGTTCATCGAAGAAATGCCTCGCTACCACCAAGCATAAGTGCTATACTACAGGCAAGAGTAATAACTATCTTTTAGGGGGCTAGTTTAATGGGTTTAACAATAGCAGAAATTCGCGATAATACACTTCGCGCTCGTCATTTAATGCAGCGCAGCCGCCAGCAAGGTTTTGCGGTCGGTGCGTTTAATATCGACAACCAAGAAACACTCATCGCAATTGCGCGTGCCGCACAAAAGCTTAACGCACCGGTACTCGTAGAGGTAAGCCAGGGCGAAGTAGAGGCAATCGGCCTTGATAACCTTCGCGATATGGTCGACAACTACAAAAAAGAATACGGCGTTGAAATGTACATCAACCTTGATCACAGCCCAACGGTCGAAGCATGTAAGCAAGCGATTGACGCAGGCTATGAATTTATTCACATCGACATCTCACAAGCAAACCACGATGCGAGTGAAGAGGAAATTGTCGCCAAAACTAAAGAGGTCGTTGAATACGCGAAGTTTACGGGTGCGCTCGTAGAAAGTGAACCACACTACTTTGGTGGAAGTAGTAACGTCCACACTGAAGAAATCAATTACGAAGAGATTAAGAAGACGTTCTCTACCCCTGAAAGTGCGAAGGCCTTTGTCGAAGCGACTGGTATTGATACCTTTGCAGCGGCAATTGGCAACCTTCACGGCAAGTACCCAGTGCCGAAAGAACTCGACCTTGAGCTTCTCGGTCGTATTCGCGAAGCGATTCCATGCCAGATCAGCCTGCACGGTGGTTCAGGTACCCCACTGCACTTCTTTGAAGACGCAGCAAAGATTGGTGTGAGCAAGATTAACATCAACAGCGATATGCGCTACGCATTCCGCACCGTCATGGAAGAGGAGCTTAAGGCGCACCCAGATGAATTTGCGGTTGTGAAGCTTATGGACAAGGTGAAAGATGCCGTACAAGCGGTAGTCGAAGAAAAAATCCAAGCCTTCGGAAGTGCTGGGAAAGCAGTCGTCTGAAGCATGGCAAAGTTGCCGACCATTGTCACAATCGGAAAAGCTACGCAGGATGTATTCTTGCGTAGCTCCGATGCGTTTACCGAGTTTACCCATAAGGGTGTAAAATACGAGCAGCTTCCTGTGGGTCAAAAGCTCGACCTCGATGAGGTGATTTTCTCGACAGGTGGAAATGTTACGAATGCCGCAGTTACCTTTGCGCGACAAGGCCTTCACAGTAAGTACTCGTGGTGCATTGGCGATGACGCACCTAGTGAAACGATTCTTCAGAGTCTCGACCGCGAAGGTGTTGATACGACGCATGTGTTCCAAGGTGAACATTTCAAGCCAAGCTACTCTGTAATCCTGATGCTCGAGGGTGGTGAGCGGACAATCTTGAACTACAGGGGTACGATGCCAACCGCAAAAGACCACGAACTTGATATCTCAGTGATCGAAGAAGGTGATTGGATTTACATCTCTTCTCTTGGCAATATGGAACTCCTTGAACGGGTTATTGACCGTGCGGCCAAGCATGGTGTAAAGGTCATGCTCAACCCTGCGAGCATCGAGCTTGAAGAAACTGAGAAGCTTAAAGGGCTTCTTGAAGATGTCGACGTGCTTGCAGTTAATAAAGAAGAAGCACAAATGATTGTGCATGGTGAAACCAGCGAAGAGCTCGTACGCCACCTCACCCATTTCGTTCCAGTCGCTATTGTAAGTGACGGGCCAAAGGGCGTAGTGGCGACAGACAGCAAAACTATTGTCGAAGCCGGAATGTATGAAGATGTACCTGTCATTGACCGTACCGGTGCGGGCGACGCGTTTGGATCGGGCTTCCTGAGCGCCTACGCGCAGGGTAAATCGCTTCAAGAAGCGATTGTCTTTGCAAGCGCCAACTCGACTTCAGTCGTACAATATGTCGGTGCGAAAGAGGGGATTCTTCATCAAGGCGTGCAGTTGCACGACATGCCTTTGACGGAGAAAGATTTCTAGTATGGCGCACGCGCTCCAGCAACTTTTGATGCGAGAAGATTCACTCTTTTCGCGCGCATTAGAGAAGCTGGAGCGCATCGTCGATAACGACGGTGTTGATACGCGGCTTATTGCTGATATTACTCACAAAGCACACGATATCACTCGAAGCCTGCGTCTTGATCCCGCAAATAGTACGGGCGCAGAAATCTATGCGGCCCTGCGAGGTCATATCGGTGCTGATGACCGTATCGAGGCGCTTCTTGCGACTGACTACGTGCTTTTCTCGTACGATGGTGACATAGTCTCGTTTAACCTTATTGACCTTCTTGAAGACGCGCATAACAAGCGTTCATTCGATAATCGTTCGCTCGAACACGCGCAGCGTGCATTGATGGGCGAGATTATACACCGCTATACGTCACACGCCAGAACCCATGACCCCACGGTGAGAGGATTGCTGCAAGAGGTCGAGCTGCTCACCGAGAATCCAGTAAAGAATACGAAGCTACCCCCATTAACAAAAGTACAGAAACGAAAGTAGGAGAAAGAAATGTCACAACCATACATCCTTGCCATCGGAGATATTTTCACGGATGCATTTATTAAACTCAACGAAGATGTTGCGCGTGTTGAGACTGATGAAAATGGCGAAAAGCGCATTAGCCTTCCTTTGGGATCGAAACCACCTTATGATGGTGTCGACATTGTACAGGGTGTGGGCCCTGCGCCAAACGCGGCTGTTGCAACTGCGCGCCTTGGTGTTGCGACAAGCCTTATTTCTTTCCTTGGTGATGACCAGGTAGGTAAGGACGCAGTCGCCTATATTGCGGGTGAAGGTATTGCGACCGATCAGCTTTCCGTGCAAGAAGGCATGAAGACAAGCTATTACTACGTCCTTCGCTACGGAGCAGAGCGTACTATCTTGGTGAAGAACGAAGCCTTTGAATATAAATGGGTCGACCCAGCCGAAGAACCTGAGTGGATTTACCTCGCGCTTATTAGTAATGACTCTTGGGAATTCCATGAAGGGCTTGCAGCGTACCTTGAGGCGCACCCGAATGTGAAGCTTGCGTTCCAGCCAGGCACCTTCCACTTCAAGTGGGGAGTAGAGAAACTTGCGACGCTCTATCGCCGCACGCACATTATCGTGTTGAACCGCGAAGAAGCAGTCGACATTACCGGCGCTTCTTATGATTCGATTCATAACCTCGCCTACGCATTGCACGACCTTGGGCCACAAAAGGTTGTGATTACCGATGGTCCAAACGGATCATACGCATCATACGACTTTAAACTCGTGACGATTCCTAACTATCCTGACCCAGCCCCTCCAGTAGATCGTACAGGTGCGGGTGACGCATTCGCATCAACCATTGTGGCCGCGTTGGCACTTGGTGAATCTATGGACACTGCACTGACATGGGCGCCAATTAATAGCGCAAGCGTGGTGCAAAAGCTTGGTGCACAGGCAGGACTTCTTCGCCGAGAAGAAGTTGATAAGTTCTTGGCTGACGCCCCGGACTGGTACAAATTGACTGATTTTGAAGGGTAAGCATGGCTGACATAAACATTCCTGTCGATTCATTAAAAAATGAAGACCAAAAGAACCATCTGCTGGTTCGCCAAAAGTTGATTGATGCCGCCGAAGGGCGACTCGTCACGGTTGTTGAAGAGTTTGAAAAAGCTTTTGACATCCTCGGTAAGTACGGCCAAACCGTCACGGTATTTGGTACCGCACGACTTCCTTTGGAGCACCCTGTGTGTCGTCAGGCCTATGCGGCTGGCTGGGCACTCGCCAAGAAGGGGTACGCGATTGTCACCGGTGGTGGCGGCGGCGTCATGGAAGCTGCGAACAAGGGCGCGAAAGAAGCTGGCGGGGTATCGATTGGGTTCAATATCCACCTTCCAATGGAGCAGAGCCTCAATAATTTTACGACCGAAAGTTATCGCTTTGAGCACTTCTTTGGTCGTAAGGTCGCTATGACACTCGACGCGAGCGCCTATGTGTATGCAGGTGGCGGCTTCGGCACATTCGATGAATTGTTCGAAGTAGTCACGCTCATGCAAACAGGTATCATTCCGCAGGTGCCAATCATTCTTCTAGGAAAGGACTTTTGGACGCCACTCGACCAATTTATTCGTGATACGCTTTCTGACCAGTATCACACTATTGATCCAGAGGATCGTAGCCTGTACACAATCACCGATGATATTCAGCAGGCAGTTGAGATTATTGAGGCAAGTACACTGGAGCGTGCACGTGAAGAAATGTTCAACCGAGCTTACAAGCTCAAGGACCGCTGGATTGCTGAAGGCAAGCGCTAAAAGCATTCTTTACAACAAGGCCGTAACTGGCTATGCTTAGTAGTAATTAACTGCGAGGGGATATGGGAAAATATACGGGTAAGCGCACGCTTGTGACCACTTTGTCGGTACTGGCTGTTTTGTTGCTAGCGATTGGCGGTGTTGCACTCACGCGACTTGGTGCAAAGCAAGACCCGTACGTGCAGCCCGAAACCTCGAAGTCACAGTCAAGCCAGACGACGCAGACGCCCGACGAGTCGTCTTCGAATGACAGCACCGGCGCAAACAATGCGCAGTCCGAGTATCAGGCCACAATTGACCCTGCAACGGTAAGTACAGTTGATATCACGCCAATGAGTATTACGGTATCGTACGTTAAGGGGGTGGGTGCATTTGAATACGAGGTGCTTCGCGCGCAGAACGGTACACGATATGTAGAGTTTCGCAGCAGCGGCCTTGTAGGGACGAAGTGTACAAACGATATGGGTACTTTTGCATCGATCATTGCAAACCCATCCGATGCAGAAAGTGCGACACTCTCTAAAACCACTACGGTAGACGGGGTGAAGTATGGACTTTCTCTTGCGGACGCGACATGCACAAGTGATGGCGCAGCGCTCCAGAAGTACCAACAATCCTTTAGCGATGCCTTCACTCTACTTAAGAAACTAGGGTAGCGTATAATGGAAGGGATGGAGCAACGTTTTGTCCTTAACTCGAAGTATAAGCCTACCGGTGATCAGCCGCAGGCAATTGCTGAGTTGGTCGCTGGACTCGAGAAGGGCGAGCGTGAGCAGACACTGCTTGGTGTCACCGGTTCTGGTAAGACATTTACCATGGCAAACATTATTGCCGATCGCCAAGTGCCGACCTTGGTGCTTGCGCACAACAAGACGCTCGCCGCTCAACTATACAGCGAGTTTAAGGCGTTTTTCCCAGATAACGAGGTGCACTATTTCGTCAGTTACTTCGATTACTATCAGCCGGAAGCTTACATCGCCAGTAGCGATACCTACATTGAAAAAGACAGTAAAATTAACGACGAGATTGATCGTCTTCGCCACGCAGCGACAACCGCGTTACTTACACGCCGGGACACGATTATTGTCGCCAGCGTCAGCTGTATCTACGGCATCGGTTCTCCAGATGACTACTCGGAAATGTCGATTAAAGTCACGCAAGGTGAGCGTCGTCAGCAAGATAAATTTGTACGCCAACTGACTGATATTCAGTATCAGCGCAATGATATTGATTTTCACCGCGGAACCTTCCGTGTAAAGGGTGATATTGTCGATGTCTTCCCGGCGGGTAGTGATGTTGCGTATCGCATCGAATTCTTCGGCGATGAAGTTGAGCGTTTGACGCGCATTGATCCGCTTACTGGTGAGATTCTTGGCGAACCCTCGTATGTTGACATTTTCCCAAGTAGCCACTACGTGACGCCGAAGCAAAAGGTTGAGCGTGCAATCGTATTGATTAAAGAAGAATATAACGAGCGCATGGAGTTCTTTGAAAAGCACGATAAGCTTCTAGAAGCTCAGCGCCTCGCGCAGCGCACTAAGTACGACCTTGAAATGCTCGAGGAGACCGGCTTCGTAAAGGGTATCGAGAACTACAGCCGATATCTCACCAACCGTGAGCCAGGTGAGCAACCAGCGACACTTCTTGACTACTTCCCAGATGACTTCTTGTTGTTTGTCGACGAAAGCCACATGACCTTGCCACAGGTGCGTGGTATGTATAACGGTGACCGTGCTCGAAAAGAGGTCTTGGTTGAATATGGATTCCGTCTTCCGAGCGCGCTCGACAACCGACCGTTAACATTTGATGAGTTTAATCGCCACCTTCACCAAGCGGTGTACGTCTCGGCGACACCTTCTGAATATGAACTTTCGCACAGTCCGGAGCCCGCGCAGCAAATTATTCGCCCGACCGGATTGATTGATCCAGAAATCGTGATTCGCCCAACCGAAGGCCAAATTGATGACTTGATTGCCGAAATCCGTGAGCGAGTTGAAAAGAGCCAGCGCGTGCTAGTGACGACACTTACTAAGCGTATGGCTGAGGACCTGACGACTTATTTGCAAGAGCTCGATATAAAGACGGCATATATTCACAGTGAGGTTGACACGCTTGAGCGTAGCGACATTCTTCGTGACCTTCGTGCAGGCGTGTATGACGTACTCGTAGGTATTAACTTGCTTCGTGAAGGGCTCGACCTTCCAGAGGTGAGTCTGGTTGCAATTATTGACGCCGACAAGGAAGGATTCCTACGTAGCGCGAGTGCGCTGATTCAGATTATCGGTCGTGCTGCACGTCACGTTGAAGGTAAGGTGCTGATGTATGCCGATGGTATTACACGTTCGATGCAGCAAGCAATTGATGAAACGAATCGTCGTCGTGGTATTCAAGAGGCATACAACGAGAAGCACAACATCACCCCAACAAGCGTCGCAAAAGCGATCGACGAGGGTCTTCGCGCCATCATTCCAAAGAAGGAAGATGACAGGCCAAAACTCGACCTCAAGAAGATTCCAAAAGACGAATATAAGAGTCTGGTGAAAGAGCTTTCTGCACAGATGGACCTTGCAAGTGCAAACCTTGAGTTTGAAAAGGCTGCCGAACTTCGCGACCTGATTGCTGAAATCAAGCAGAAAATGTAAAATAAGGGAATATGACAGATATCTCCACCTCCGACGTGCAGCATCTTGCACAGCTAAGTAGTTTGCAGCTAGATGATCATGAAGTAGAAGCGCTTCGTGTTGACCTTGGCAATATTCTTGGATACATTGATCAACTTTCTGAATTGAATACTGAAGGCGTCGAGCCAACCTATCAGGTGACTGACCTGCAAAACGTATGGCGCGATGATGTCATCGATAATTATGACCTGGGCCGCGACGAGCTCCTTGCGCTTGCCCCCGACGCCGATAGTAACCAGATTAAAGTACCGAAAGTGTTATAGAGCATGGTAAAGATTTCCGATTTTCTTAATTTGTCTGCACGTGAAAACGTAGAGCGCGCACTTGCGAAAGCGCGTGAACACGAAGCCTTTCATGCGCTTCTTTCGCTTTCTGAGGACCGTGCGCTTGAACGCGCAGCCAAGGTTGATGCGGGCGAGATTACCGGCCGCCTTGCGGGTGTGCCATTTATTGCAAAGGATAACTTTTTAACACTTGGCGATACGACAACCGCGGCAAGTAAATTTCTTGAAAACTTCAAGGCGCCGCTTCAAGCAACAGCCATTGAAAAGCTTGAGGCTGAAGGCGCTATTTGTATCGGCAAGGCAAACCTCGACGCCTATGCGCATGGTGGAAGTACTGAAAACTCAGCGTTCGGTCCAACCAAAAATGCACATGACCAAGCGCGCGTCGCGGGTGGAAGTAGCGGTGGATCTGCGGTAGTTGTTGCACTTGATATTGTGCCATTTGCACTCGGAAGCGACACGGGTGGATCAATCCGCCAGCCGGCGAGCTTTAACGGAGTGGTTGGCGTGAAGCCAACTTACGGTACAGTGAGTCGGTATGGAGTTGTTGCAATGGCGAGCAGTACCGATACTATCGGGGTGCTCTCTGCTGATGTTGAAGATGCTGAACTTGTGATGGATATTTTGAGCGGCCAAGACCGAAAAGACATGACAACTTTGCCTGATTTCTTTGTACCTACGTTGATTGAATCACCAAAGCGTATTGGTGTGATTAAAGAATTCATGACTGAGGACGTTGATGCTGATGTGCGCGCTCGCGTGACTGAATACATTGAAGCGATGAAGACGAAAGGCCACACGGTCGAAGAAGTCAGTCTTCCTATGGTGAAATACGCACTCGGTATTTACTACATCGTAGTGCCTGCGGAGATTAGTAGTAACTTGGGCCGCTACGACGGCATTCGCTACGGTGCACGCGCCGAGGCCTCATCACTCGGTGAAGTGTATGGCCTTTCACGCGACCAGGGGTTCATGCCTGAAAACAAGCGCCGTATTATGATTGGAAGCTACGTCCTTTCGAGCGGGTTCTTTGACGCCTACTATCTACAGGCGCAAAAAGCACGAACACTTCTTATTAACGAGTTTAATAAAATCTTTGAGTCGTTTGACGTGATTGTTGGTCCTGTTGCGCCAACACCAGCCTTTAAGCTTGGTGAAAACACCGAAGACCCAGTGAAGATGTACCTTGCGGATATCATGACGGTTCCTGCGAGCCTTGCGGGTCTTCCTGCGGTTTCTGTGCCTGCGGGTGTGACTAACGAAGGCCTTCCTGTCGGTGTGCAGCTTATTGGTCCACGCAAGTCTGATGCGCTGCTTTTGGCGCTTGCGAAAGAGGGTGAGAAGTAAGTTATGGATCAGACGCTTTCGATTATTTTCTTCTTCTCTGCAATTCTTATTTTCGGTGGACTGCTGTTTGCGATTATCTCGATCACAAAAAACAGCCCGCGTACGCTCGACCAAGATAAGTATCGTAGCCGATGGATGGCAATTGAGTCACGTCTTAAGCGCGACGAAGAAAATAGCTACACGGTATGTATCCTCGAGGCCGATAAGCTTCTCGACCAGTCACTTCGCGACCGTGGCCTGTCAGGCAAGACGATGGCAGAGCGCATGAAACAATGCCAAGGAAAGTGGACGAACGGCAACGGTGTGTGGGCTGCACATAAGCTCCGCAACCGTATTGCACACGAAACGGATGTAAAAGTTGATTATGACCGCGCAAGGCAAGCACTAATTGCGTACAAGCAAGGTCTTAAAGACATGGGAGCAATTTAATGATCGCACAAGAAATCCTCGACACCTACGAAATGACGATTGGCATTGAATGTCACGTACAGCTCGCAACTGCGACGAAGCTTTTCAGTGGCGCTGATAACGATGCGCGCGACAAAGATCCGAATATCGCTACGAGCCCAATCGACTTCGGGCTTCCTGGTATGCTCCCTGTACTTAACCGCGAGGCGGTGACTCTAGCGGTTAAAGCCGGTAAGGCGCTTAACTCTGATATTGCCGAAGTGAGTCGCTTCGACCGTAAACACTACTTTTACCCAGATCTTCCAAAGGGTTACCAGATTAGCCAGATGTATCAGCCGATCATTCTTAAAGGCTACGTCGACGCGCCACTCGAAAGCGGCGAAACTGTGCGCGTTCGCATCCACCATGCGCACATCGAAGAGGACGCAGGGAAGCTTACGCACCATGGTACACACAGTCTTGTGGACCTGAACCGTGCGGGCACTCCACTTATTGAAATCGTTTCAGAACCAGATATTCACTCTGCGGCTGGTGCAAAGGCCTACGCAACTGAGCTTCACCGCCTTATGACCTACGCAGGTGTGACACTCGGAAACTTGTATCACGGAAATATGCGTTTTGACGTGAATATTTCCGTAGCTAAAAAGGGTGCGGCGGAACTCGGTACCCGCGCCGAAGTGAAGAACCTCAACTCGTTCAGGAGTGTTGAGCGTGCAGCACAGTATGAGTTCGAGCGTCAGATTGAAATCCTTGAAAAGGGTGAAAAGGTTGTCCAAGAAACCCGTGGTTGGGACGACGCATCTGGTCGCACGAGTTCTCAGCGCAGCAAAGAGGATGCGCAGGATTACCGCTATATGCCAGATCCTGACATTCCACCAATTGTACTAACTCGCGAGGAAATCCAGGCGATTCAAGAGACCGTTCCAGAACTTCCTTCGTATTACCGCGAAAACTGGAGTGTGCTCGGGCTTGATAGTAGCGTAATTAACACCGCCCTCAATACACACGCAGTTGCGACACTCCTTGGTGATATCTACCCACTGCGTGCAAATAAAGATGCGGTTCTTGCTGAATTTGAAGTAGATGAAGCTGGCTATGAAGAGCTCGTGAAGAAGATTTTTAACTGGTTCGTATCTATTCCTGAAGAAGAGATCGATACCGATAAGCTAAGTAGTGGGCTCGTAGGCCCTCGACGCCTTTTAGGACTTGCGAAGCTGGTTGCCTCGAACAAGCTCAGCTCCACTACAGGTAAGCAGGTGTTTGTCGAGTTCTTTAACGAAGCCTACGATGGCAAGTCGGCACTCGAGATTGCTGAGGTGAAGAATCTTATCCAAGAGAGTGATGAAGGTGCAATTGACGCGATCGTCGATGAAGTACTTGCCGATCCTGCAAGTGCAAAATCCGTCGAAGACATTAAGGCCGGTCAAGAGAAAGCAATCGGCTTCTTGGTTGGTCAAGTGATGAAAAAATCTCAGGGTAAAGCAAACCCTGCGATGGCGCAGCAAGCAATTCGAAAAAAATTAGGAGTGTAGTATGAAACAGCCTACGAAGGCTATTATTTGTGCAGCAGGGCTTGGGACTAGGTTTCTTCCTCAAACGAAGGCGATGCCAAAAGAGATGCTCCCACTTATTGATCGCCCTGTCATTCAGGTGATAGTCGAACAGGCAGTTGCGGCGGGTGTGACGGATATTATTATTGTCACGGGAAGCACGAAGCGTGCGATCGAGGACCACTTTGATAGAAGTGATGAACTTGAGTCTGAACTTCGCGAGAAGGGCAAGCATGACAAAGCAGATGAAATTAAGCGTATCGCCGAGCTTGCGAACTTTGTTTACGTGCGCCAAAAGGGCTCACCGAAAGGTAACGCGCGCCCAATTTTGAACGCCCAGCGCCTCATTGATGACGATGAACCATTCTTTGTCTTCTTCGCGGATGACTTTTTCCGAAGTGAGACAGCATGGCCGCTTCAGCTAAAAAACGCCTACAATGAAACCGGCAAAACGGTCATCTCGTTGATTGAAGTTGAGAAGAAAGATGCTGATAAATACGGCATGGCGAGCCTCACTGACCAAAAATCAGACCGCCTTTTCCGTTTGAGTGGCTTAGTTGAAAAGCCGGGTGCCGAAAACACACCATCAACCTTTGCATCGGTCGGAAGCTACCTGCTGACGCCAGATATCTGGCAATATCTCGAGCAAGAAAAAGTTGGTAAGGGCGGAGAAATTGGCCTTGCAGACAGCCTTAACGAGCTTGCTGCCGATGGCGAAGTATACGGCTACTTTATCGATGGCGTGTGGCACGATACGGGCGATCAACTGAAATATATCAAGGCCGTCATTGACCTTGCACTCGAGAGTGAAGAATACGGCGCAGAACTCACCGGTTATCTAAAAGACCGACTTGACAATTAACTTGCTCATCTTACAAACTTAGGTGTATACTACAACAAAACATAAACATAACAATTAAAGGAGAAACATATGGACCAAGCAGCAGAAATTTTGGTGATTATTGTCTCGAGCGTTCTTTCTGTATTTCTGATTGTCGCGATTATTCTTGGTATCTATCTCATTAAGTTGACTGCTGAAATTCGTCGGCTTGCGAAATCTGCAAGCGACACGGTATCGCATATCGATAATGCGGTAGTTGGTGTGAGTCGTTTGACTTCACCGATTTTTATTGCAGAAATGGTCAATCGTTATATTAAAAAGTTCACATCTAAAACGAAAAAGGGGAAGAAAGATGTCTAAGGCGAAAGTAGCGCTTGGCGCAGCATTTGGCGCAGTTGCAGGATTTATTACCGGTGTATTAGTTGCGCCAAAGAGCGGTAAGGAGACTCGTCAAGATATTCACGACGCCGCACTTCGTTCTAAAGATACAATCGTCGAAAAGGCCGAGGAAGCTAAGGACTTCGCAGAAGTGAAGGCAAAGCAAGCCAAGGAAAAAGCCGATGAAGTAATCGGTGAAGTGACCGATAAGGCTGTTGAATACAAGAACCGCGCAGAGCAAGCTGTTGAAGGCGCGAAAAAAGGTTTCGCGAAGAAGCCATCTACGAAAAAGAAGTAGTCTAGGGCTATGGTGGTTAAAAAGGTAAAGCATAAAGTAGACAAAGAGGCCGAGCTTGGCGCTCGCCGTGCTGTTCTTGAGGATCTGTTTTACGATTTTCATAAATCGCGAGCTCAAGTGTACAAGATGAATTTTTTCCGCGGGCTCTTCTTTGGTCTCGGAAGTGTACTAGGCGCGACGATTATTGTTGCATTTGTCGTCTGGTTGCTTTCGCTTCTTGCTGATATTCCGGGCGGCTTTGGTGATTTTATTCAATATGTTGTTGATACGGTCAACAAATCTCAATCGCAATAATAAAATAAGCATTAATTACTACAGTCTCTAACCCCCATCTTTTGCTATACTAAAAGTAGCGATGGGGGTTGAAGTTTTATCTACACCAGCGAAGGGGGCCTCTCTTACGACGTCCCAGTACGTCCACCTGCACAACCACACCCACCACAGTCTCCTTGACGGACTCAGTAAGATTCCAAAGCTTATTGAAAAAGTCCAAGAGATGGGTATGGATGCAGTGGCGATTACTGACCACGGCACAATGTCGGGGGTACTTGATTTTTATAAAGCTGCAAATGCCGTGGGCGTGAAGCCTATTCTTGGTATGGAAGCATATGTTGCGGCGCGCAGTCGCCACGATCGAGATCCGCAGAAAGATAAGGCTCGTTACCACCTTACTATCCTTGCGATGAACAATACTGGGTATCAAAACCTCATGAAACTCAGTACTACAGCAAACCTTGAGGGTATGTACTATAAGCCGCGCATTGATCACGAGCTGCTCGAAAAGTACAACGAAGGGCTTATCATTCTTTCTGGTTGTGCGAGCGGTGAGCTTGGCGAGAATCTACGCGCCGATAACTACGAAGAGGCCAAAAGTATCGCTGCCTGGTACAAGAGTATTTTTGGCGACCGCTATTACCTTGAACTTCAAGACCACGGGCACCTCGAGTCAAAAACTGCCTGGGATGTGCAGGTAAAGATTAACGGCTATCTTGAAAGGCTCGCTGAAGAGCTTGATATTCAAATGGTGGTCACGAGTGATGGTCACTACCTTAGCCATGATGACCAGGACACACATGAGATTCTGCTTTGCGTGGGTACCGGTGCATATCTGAGCGACGAGAAGCGCATGTCACTCAAGGACTTCGAGCTCCACGTGACTGACCCGAATGAGATTATTGAGCGCTGGGGCAAGACCCATCCGCAAGCCGTGGCGAACACGAAGGTGATTGCTGATCGATGCAATGTGGAAATCGAACTCGGCAAGATCCTTATTCCGACTTTCCCAACGCCCGAGGGTCATAACGAGAAGACGTATCTTGACTTGTTGACCTACCAAGGGCTTGCGTGGCGCTACGGCGGTATTTCTCAAGAGGAATCTGAGGCGATTTCAATTGAAGACGCTAAAAAACTACTTTCTGAGGAGGTGCTCGATCGCACTGCGTATGAGCTCGACGTTATGGATCGTATGGGTTATAACGGGTACTTTCTTATCGTCCAAGACTTCATTAACTGGGGTAAGAATCAGGGGATTATTTTTGGTCCTGGGCGTGGTAGTGCGGCTGGCTCAATTGTGTCGTATGCAATTCGTATTACCGAGCTTGACCCGCTGAAATACGACCTTCTGTTCGAGCGTTTCTTGAACCCTGACCGTATTAGCATGCCCGACGTCGACATCGACATCCAAGACACACGTCGCAACGAGGTGATTCAGTACTGTACCGATAAGTATGGCGCTGAGCGTGTGGCCAATATCGTTACCTTTGGTACGATGGCGGCTCGTGCGGCCGTGCGTGACGTTGCTCGCGTACTCCAAGTGCCATATGGCGAAAGCGACCGTATTGCAAAGCTTGTGCCACAGCCAGTGCAGGGTCGCCATATCCCACTTTCTGTCAGTGTGAAAGAAGATGCCGATTTTAAACAAGAGTACGAGTCTAACCCAACCGCCAAACAGGTGATCGACTTCGCGATGCGTCTAGAGGGGACAATTCGTAGCCATGGTGTACACGCCGCCGGCGTGGTGATTGCGCCCGATGATATTGTGAACTTCGTGCCAATTGAAATGTCACAGAAGGGCGTACCCGCAACACAGTTCCCGATGGGTCAGGTTGAAGAACTCGGGCTTCTGAAGATGGACTTCTTGGGACTTTCTAACCTTAGTATTATCAATAATGCGCTTCGTATTATTAAAAAGGTATACAAAACCGACATCGACCTTAACTCAATTCCTCTTGATGATCAGGAGACGTACGCACTTTTCCAGCGCGGTGATACGACCGGTGTGTTCCAGCTTGAATCTGCGGGTATGAAACGTTACCTTCGTGAACTGAAGCCGTCGGTGTTCGATGACATTATTGCGATGGTGGCGTTGTATCGCCCGGGCCCGATGCAGTTTATCGATAGCTTCATTAAGCGTAAGCACGGCGAAGAGCCGATTACCTACCTTGATCCAGGGCTCGAGAACTCACTCAAAAACACGTACGGAATTCTTGTTTATCAGGAACAGTTCATGCAGATTTCAAAGGAATGGTGTGGATTTACCGGGGGTCAGGCGGACACGCTTCGTAAGGCCGTGGGTAAGAAAAATATTGACCTGATGCGTAAGGTGAAGGTTGACTTTGTAGAAGGTGCGATGAAGGTGAGCGGCGCAAAGCAAAAGGACGCCGAGACTTTTTGGGATCAGCTTGAAGAGTTCGCAAACTACTGTTTTAACAAGTCGCACGCCGCGTGTTACGGACTTATTGCCTACTGGACGGCATATCTTAAGGCGCATTACCCGGACGCATTCATGGCGGCACTTATGACGAGCGACGCCGACGATACCGAGCGTCTTGCGATTGAAATTGCAGAGTGTAAGCACATGGGTATTAAGGTGCTTTCTCCTGACGTGAATGAATCCTATGTTGAGTTCGCAGTTGTGCCAGGTGAGAATGAAATTCGCTTTGGTATGGCTGCTGTAAAGGGTGTAGGTGTGGGTGTGGTTGAAGAAATATTGCTGGCCCGCGAGGACGGTAAATTTACGAGTGTTGAGGACTTTGCGAAGCGCGTCTCGACACGAAAGGTCAACAAAAAGGCCTGGGACTCACTCATTAAAACGGGTGCATTTGATGAAATGGCTGATAGGTCCGACCTTCTCTTTAACCTTGAAACTATTCAAGCGTTTGCGTCAAAGCTTCAAAAAGAAGCCTTGAGTGGTCAAACTGATTTATTCGGAGGAATGGGCGCAGTTGCATCGATCCAGCCAACCGTCACGATGCAAGCTGCTCCAGTGAAACACACGGATAAAGAGCGCCTTACCTGGGAGCGAGAACTACTAGGACTCTATATTAGTGCCCACCCGCTTGATAACTACGACGCATACTTCAGTGAGCAAACTGTACCAGTGAGCGAAATGACCCAAGATATTGATGGCAAGGCGCTTACTATTGGCGGCCTTGTATCTGCGGTACGTACAATTGTGACGAAGAGTGGCACGAAGATGGCCTTTGTGAAACTTGAAGATAAGACAGGTGAAACTGAAGTGATTATCTTCCCTAACTTGTTTGAGCAGGTTGGCGGTAAGCTCGCCCAAGACGCGGTGATTCGCGCTTCGGGTAAAGTATCTGCACGCGACCGAGACGGAAACCTTACGAGCGATGTAAAACTGATTGCTGATGACATCCAAATTGTTGATGACGATGAACTGCGCACGTATGAATCGACTGGCCGTATTATGACAAAGCCAAAGGCGGGCAAAGTTGTTGCGGTGCGAAAACCGCGAGGCGGAGGCGGCAACGGCGGAGGCGGCTATAATAAGCCGGCTGCGAGTGGTCCTGGGGTTTCAAGTGCACCGCGTGAACCATCTGGCCCACCGCCAGCTGCGGAGGTATTAAAGAAGTTATTCGTACATGTGAAGAATCCTGACGATCAAGAATCGTTAGTGAAGATACGAAATGAATGCTCACATTTCCCTGGACTCAGTGACATTGTATTGGTGCTCGGTCCCGAGAAGCAGTCAGCGATTAAAATGCCGTTCCGTGTCGATGGAAGCGACGAGCTTATTGGTAGGCTCGTAAAAATCTTAGGCGAAGACGCCGTTGTTTTGAAATAGCTATCGATTATGGGGTGCGGTATACTAGAAATATGGCTACATTTTCATTTGATATAGTTTCTGAATACGATAAAGCAGAAATGAATAACGTGTTCGCGCAGGTTGAGAAAGAGATCGGCGGACGCTACGACTTTAAAGGTTCGCCTGCGGCAATTGAATGGCTGGGTGATAAGAAGGGCTTTAAGCTCATTGGCGCAAATACCTGGCAGGTAGAAGCTGTGCTTGATATTGTACGTAAAAAACTCGCGTCACGAAACCAATCTTCTAAAGTGCTCGACTTATCAAAAGAGGTGGTTGAACAGAACCTCAAAGCGAGTCAAGAAATTCCATTTATTGCAGGACTTGATCAAGATAAGGCAAAGCAAATCACCAAGCTACTTCGTGATGAAGCGCCTAAAGTGAAGGCGCAAATTCAAGGTGAGGCTGTGCGCGTCACTAGCTCGAGTAAAGATGAGCTACAGAGTGTCATGCGTCTTCTTGACGGTGCGGACTTGGCATTTCCGCTTCAATATACAAATTATCGCTAGTGAGTCGTCAGCGCGTACATTGCGACACCGGCCGCAACGCTGACATTGAATGATTCTTTTTTGCCATGCATTGGAATTTCGAGTACATCATCGCATTGGGCGAGGAGTCCTTCGTTAATACCTTCAACTTCTTCGCCAAGGAGAAGCGCGAGCTTTTCGGGCGACTTGTATTGATTCAGCATGACGCTTCGCGGCGACTGTTCGAGTCCAACGATTCTGAATCCAGCCCGTCGAAGGCCGTCTAGGTCGGGTGATTTTTGATACTCAAAGGGGACGATCCGTTCTGCACCCAGGGCGGTTTTATGAATCTGCTTTTCGAGCTTCTCGGCGATATGGGGAAGGCGCACGTCGCCTTTGTCTAATAGCGGGTAGGGTGTATAGCCGCTTAAGATAATCTTCGAGATTCCAAACCCGTCCGCAGTGCGAAAAATCGCACCCACATTATGTGTGGAGCGGATGTTGTGGGCGATTACGATAATCTCGGGCATAGTAGGTAGTATACCACTATAAAAAGCTTATGTTTTCTGCTACCATTGAAAGCAATGGATGAAAATAAGGTACAGCAGCAGGCTCGTGAATCGGATGAGCAGAGTACGCAGCGTCGAGCGGCTATTTTGGGCGTGCCTTATCTTGATATTCGGCCAATCGAGAACACGCTTGAATTGACCGAAGATGTGCTCGATGTCGACTCGATGCACAAAAACCGCATTATTCCCCTTATCGCTGGTACCGACTCTACTCCTTGGGAGTTTGGTATTACGACTCAGACGCCACAGTCACTGCTACGTGAGCTGGCCGATAAGTACGCGGCCCAGGCGCAGAACGTCGCCTATTACCTGATTAGCCAGACTGGCTTCAAGGTAATGATGGATCGTTACGACCCACCCGTGCAAGTAACCTATCAAGACATTAAGATTGCGAACGAAGGTGATAGCGAAACCATCGATCAAGTCAGTCAGACGCTCAATAGTGTTGGAAGCGATGAAGTATTCGACTTTATCGTGAACCAGGCCGACAAACTTGGCGCAAGTGACATTCACATTGAAAATCAGCGCGATAGCATTCGCATTCGTATGCGTGTTGACGGAGCACTTCACCCTGTTGCAACACTCGATCAAGATAGGTACCGAGTGATTCTTGGAACACTCGCGTCTCGTGCGAATCTTTCGACCGCAGCCACTGAGCCGCAATCTGGTCACATGCAAAAAGAAATTGGTGATGGCGAGTCCCGACACACGTTGAATATGCGTATCGAAATGGTCCCGACTATGTATGGTCAAGATGCGGTGATTCGTCTTTTCAATTATGACGAATCTATGCTAAACATCGACCGCCTAAACATCGGCCCCGATGAACGACGCGAAATTGATGAAGTGATTAGCCACCCTCGCGGTATGGTGCTGATGGTAGGTCCAACAGGGTCTGGTAAGTCGACCACGCTTTACAGCATGATTAATGCGCTCAATACGCTTGATCGTAAAATTATTACCCTCGAAGACCCAATCGAATTTAGCGTGCCAGGTATTTCACAGGTGCCCGTCGACACCACGGGTGGTGCGAGCTTTGCCGACCACCTTCGTTCGGTGCTGCGTCTTGACCCTGATGTCGTGATGGTGGGTGAGATTCGCGATGGCGACACCGCGAAGACGGCAATCCAGGCTTCAATCACGGGTCACTTGGTGCTTTCGACGTTTCACGCAACCGACACTGCGGCGGCATTTAGCCGTATGATTGACCTTATTGGACAGAATCCTATCTTTAGTACTGCGATTCGCCTCGTCATTGCGCAGCGCCTGGTGCGAAAACTCGACGATACGAGTAAAGAGGCTTATGATCCCGATGAATCAACAAAGCAATGGGTGCGTGAAGTACTCAAGAATCTTCCTGAGCACGTCGAAAAGCCCGACCTTGAGAATTTCCAGCTGTATCGACCGGTCGTAACTGAGTCTTCACCATTTGGCTATAGTGGGCGGATGGTTATCATGGAGCAGCTTGTGGTCACAGAAGAAATTCAGAAGTTCCTTCGCGGTGACGTGAACGATGTGCATGCTGAGGTGATTGCAAAAACTGCCCAGGAGAACGGCATGGTCACACTGCTGCAGCGCGGCGTACTGGCGGCTTTGAATGGTGAGACCACAATCGAAGAGATTAACCGCGTTATTTAAAGGGGTAGGGGCTTCCCAAAACATCATAAAACTGCTATAATCAACCACTGATTGTATGAAGTAACGCCATAAAAGGGTTGCGGAAGACGGAGCTGTAGGGATGCAACTACATGGCTGGCTTTCAGTTCTACCCGGCATAACCGTGCTGTAACGGCACAAAAAGAGGAATAATTTAATGAGTTTTGCACTTATTCAAAAGGTGAACGACGAACAGCGTAAGGCTGCCGTTGTTGACGCAAAGAGCGGTGACACCGTACGTGTCCACCAAAAAATTAAAGAAGGTAACAAAGAGCGTATTCAGATCTTCGAAGGCGTTGTCATCCGCGTTGACCGTGCGAAGTCACACACTGCTCGTATTACCGTTCGTAAGATCGCTAGTGGTGTTGGTGTTGAGAAGAGCTTCCTTCTTCACAGCCCACTCGTAGAAAAGATTGAAATTACACGTCGTTCTAAGGTTCGCCGTAACTTCCTTTCTTACCTCCGCAAGCGTAGTGGTAAGAGCGCACGCCTTAAGGCTGTGAAGTTCGACCGCGAAGGTGTAAATGATCTTTCTGACCCACACGCAGAAGCAGAAGCTGCTCGTCTTAAGGAAGAGGCAAAGGCTGCTGCTGAAGCAAAGGCTGCGGAAAAGGCGGCCGAAGAGGCTGAACTCGCTGCAAAGCAAGCTGAAGTTGAAGCACGTCACGCCGAAAGCTAAATCGAACGCGATACACAAATACCCCGCACTTACGCGGGGTATTTTTATTGGCCATTTCATTACTTATTCATTCTTTGCCCCTATACTAAGAGTATGATTTTGGGAATTGATGAAGTAGGGCGAGGGCCATGGGCGGGGCCGCTTGTTGTTGGAGCGGTCGTGTTGCCAGATGGCCATACGCTCGAGGGGCTGACTGACAGCAAAAAGCTTTCTGCGAAAAAACGCGTATTACTTGATGATCAAATTCGCAAAGAAGCGCTTGGGTGGGGTTTGGGTTGGGTGCATGCTGATGAGCTTGACCAGATTGGACTTTCAGCCGCACTGCGACTGGCAACGATACGTGCAGTAGAAGCCGTTAAGGCTCCATACCATGAAATAGTGATTGACGGCACGATTAATTTCTTGAAAGAAACGAGCAAGGGCCAGTACGTCACCACTATGCCTAAGGCGGACTTTCTTGTGCCTGCCGTGTCTGCAGCTTCGATTATCGCAAAGGTCGCACGCGACACCTTCATGGAAGAACAGGATGCTATATATCCAGGCTACGGCTTCGGATCGCACGTCGGGTACGGCACTGCGCAGCACCAGAAGGCTCTTGAAGTGCACGGTGTAACGAAGCTGCATAGGAAGTCATTCGCACCAATTGCCAAGCTTTTGGGCGGCTCGAGCCCTCAAGCGCCTAAGTCTCATTGAATTTCAAGCGGGGCAATTGCCGAGAACCTTGTTGCTGAGGGTTTGGCGAGTCGTGGCTTTAAGATACTTGCGCGCAATTGGCGCACGAAAATATGTGAAATTGATATTATTGTCGAAACGAATGAATATCGGTATTTCATCGAGGTCAAGTATCGGTCCACTGAACGATACGGCGGAGGCGGTGCGGCAATCACACCCGTGAAGCTTCGAAGAATGCGTTTTGCTGCTGAGCTTTATTCGGTGAAGTATCCCACCCTAAAAAACGAGCATCTTATGGCGGCAATCGTCGATTCTCGTAAACACATACGACTACTTCAGGTCGAGTAGTGCGGCGCGAACAGTCGGTCCGTCGGTTTCAAGAAGCGAGACGGTACTTTCAAGCTCGTTGTAGCCAATCTTGATGTTCCGGCTTAATGCAACTTCGGATTCGAGTGGGGTGAAGAAAGTCCTATATTCATCAGCCTGTTGCTTCGAGACGAGCGCGCCAGCTATATAACGGGGGAACATGTCGTAGTGAGAATCGCCCTTGTAGGTTTCTTGAATCCAATTCCAATTTTCACGTGTCCAGGTCCAAAGTGTGTCGCGACCATAGCGGTTGCGAAGGAGCCATACAAACCAGTGAATGAAGTCTTGTGGGCGAATCAGCGACGAGTCCTTCAATAGGCCTGCAAGGCGACTAATTACAGCTTCATTTTTAGTTGAGGTGAGTGCCGAGGCGATGTCGTCGCGGAATTCGCTATTCGTAGCTTTTGGATACGCGTCGAGAAGTACGTCAACAACGTCTGGAGTGATCTCTCGCCTGACTGCATGCGCCATGATGGCCGTGCGGAGCTCGGGATCGAGTGTGTCAATTGGGCCAGCCTTGTAGCGATCGGTTGCTTCTTGAAGCGCAGAAGGAATTTCGCCGTACAGAGAGATACCGATGATGAGGCTACGAAGTTTAACATCGTTTTCGTCTTCGCCTGTCTTAGCATCCCAGCCAAGCCGCTCATATTGTGTACTGGCAAGTTCCGCGGCGATAGCCTTGAGCTTCTGCTCTGCGACTTCATCCGCCTCAACAAATCGCTTCAGTTCATTGAGCGCGAGCGATACGATACTCCATACAGATTCGTTGGTTTCTGTTTTGAAGTAATTCAAAAGTGGGATGATCTCCGCATACGACTGGATACCGGCTTTTGCGAGCAGAATTTGCTCGTGTAAGAAGTTGAGTTTATCAACTGATGAAAGTGAGTCGAGATTCTTTACGATATCCGCAAGGAGTATCCCGTCGTAGTGGGTAATGTAGTGTGCGGTACCTCCCGCGTTTAAGCGAAACGGTTGCGCGTCACTATACTCAAATGTGAAGATCTTTGATTCAAGCGATTCAGGAATTTGAGACGAAATGCCATGGAGTGGTACTGGCCAGGTCCGGTCTTTGTCTTCGTGCGGACCGATGAAGAATTGCTTTTGGCTGAGCGTGATTTGGTTGCCATCTTTTGACGCTGAGACTACAGGGAAGCCCGGTTGGGTCATCCATGCATGCATGAAGCTTCCGATGTCTTTTCCGGATGCTTCGGTGAGCGCCGCCCATAAATCATCCGCCTGTGTGTTGGTATATTTGTGACGTTCAAAGTATGCTTTGAGTCCATGCTTCATGGCATCGTCGCCCACGTAGGCTTGGAGCATGCGAAGCAGTCGACCGCCCTTTGCGTATACGATAGAAGGGTCGAAGATAGTACTAATTTCATCTGGGTGATTCACATCAATTTGAATTGACTGTACTCCGTCGAGGCTGTCTCGCCTAAGCGCACTAATAACTTCTGAGGTTGCGAAGTCGAGCCAGATATTCCATGAGGGTTCGAGGCCGTCAACTGCGACGTATTCCATCATGTCGGCGAAGCTCTCGTTAAGCCAGAGGTCGTTCCACCACTGCATTGTGACAAGGTTGCCAAACCATTGGTGACTTAGTTCGTGCGCGATGACTGTTGCGACGTAGTGCTTCGTCGAGAGTGTAGTTGTTTCAGGGTCGACGAGTAGTGCAATTTCACGGTAGGTAATAAGCCCCCAGTTTTCCATGGCTCCGGCTGAAAAGTCGGGAAGCGCGACATGGTCAGATTTAGGAAGTGGATATGGGACACCAAAGTAGTCATCGAAAAAGTCGATAGTGCGCGTTGCGATCTGGAGCGCGAAATCAAGGTTTGAGGCGTCATGTGCTTTGGTTGACCAGATTGCAACTTCAACGCCGCTGTTCGTGGTAGCCGATTTCTTCTGTAGGTCGCCAGCAACCCACGCAACCAGGTAGCTACTCATGCGTGGTGTGGTTTCGAAGCTCGTGACAAGCATGTCACCATCGGTACCTTGTGATTTAACTGGCATATTGCCGAGTACGGTAATGTCTTTTTCAGTGGTCAGGGTGACGTCAAAGGTCGCCTTTGCCTCGGGTTCGTCGATACACGGAAAAGCTTGGCGTGCATAGTGACTCTCAAACTGAGTCGCCAGAAGCTCTTGTTTTTCACCGTCCACTTCGAAGTAGCATGGATAGATTCCGTTCATGTCGTCGGTGATGGTGCCACTAAATGATACGACAACTACATGCTCCCCGACTGTAATGTCCGGGTGAGAGATTACGAGTTCGTCGTGCAGGTCCTCTTTACAAGAAGCTTCTTTGCCATCAAAAGTCGCCGATGTAATAGTCAGGGCTTTGGCGTGCAGGCGAACTTCGTGAGTTTCGCGTAAGACTTCGCCGCGAATTGTGACAATGCCGTCAAATGTGCGCTCGGCGCGCTTAAGGGTTAGTGAGAGGTCGTAGTGTTCAGGCGCGAACGTCCTAATGAGTCGAGATACAGATTCCATACATATAATTGTATCAGAGTTAAGAGTTCGCTGTCATAATGGGCGTATGCGAAAGCGGCGAGCAATTGTGGTGTTTGTGGTAGGTACGATTGTGCTTATTTTGTTCGCAGGGTCTCTGCCCAGTTTGCTCGAGGCGCCTTTGACAGAAGAGCCTCGAAGTTCTATTGAAGCTACGAGTTCGGCGACGGAAGCCCTCGAAACGCTCGAAGTAAAGGGGCGTGCACCGAAAACAAATTATGCACGTGCTCAATTTGGTGACGGCTGGGCAACGGTCAATGGGTGCACGACGCGCAATATTATTTTGCACCGTGACCTCGAAGATACTACTGTTGATGAGGCGTGTCGCGTTGTCTCGGGGGTACTTCATGATCCATATTCTGGCGAGACAATTCAATTCTCGAAAGACGATAGCAGTAAGGTGCAGATTGATCATGTGGTTGCGTTGTCGGACGCCTGGCAAAAAGGTGCGCAAAATCTGTCGAAAGAGAGGCGTACGCAGCTTGCAAACGATCCACTTGAGCTTCTTGCGGTGCAGGGGGCGGCCAATCAAGCAAAGAGCGATGGCGATGCGGCGACGTGGCTACCAAAAAACAAAGCATTTCGCTGTGAATATATTGCGAGGCAGATTGCAGTAAAAAAGAAATACTTGTTATGGGTAACGGCTGCTGAGAAAGATGCTATGCGCGCGGTACTACAGGGTTGTCCGACTCAAGCGCTTCCTGCGTCGTAATACCCACTTGCGGAATTGATTAAACTGAACTATACTATGAGCAGTACATTCCGGCCGGCAGGTCGGATTTTTTAATCAGAAAGGATTGAAATAACTATGGATGAATTAAACCTAAAACAATTGACCCTTGCAGTCCGCACTATTGCAGACGAGAAGAACTTGCCAGAAGAGACTGTACTTTCAGTAATCGAGCAAGCAATTGCGGCTGCATGGCGTCGTGACAACGGTGAGCGCGACCAAGAAGTACGCGCAGAACTTAACACCAACAACGGAACTGCGATTGTGTACGTTGGTCGCGAAGTTGTCGAAGCTGTTGGGAGCGAAGCGCACGAAATTAGCCTCGAAGATGCACGTAAGGTAAAGGCAGACGCTGAACTTGGCGACATCATTGAAGACAAGTACGAAGTCACGAGCTTTGGACGCGTTGCTGCGCAAACTGCAAAGCAAGTGGTGCTTCAGCGTCTTCGTGAAGCTGAGCGTGAAGTTGTACTCGAAGAGTACGAAGACAAGATTGGTACGGTTGTAACCGGTACCGTACAGCGTGTTGAGCCGCGTGTGGTTCGCGTTGAAATTGGTAAGGCAAGCGGAATTATTCCACAGAGCGAACAAATTCAGGGCGAATTTTACAGCGTCGGTAGCCGCGTAAAGGTATTTATTAAAGACATCGAACGCGAAAACCGTGGTCCACAGCTTATTCTTAGTCGTGGTAATGAGCAGTTTGTTGAATACCTCTTCCGCCAAGAAGTTCCTGAACTTGAAACTGGTGCGGTTGAAATTAAGGCAATCGCTCGTGAAGCGGGTCGCCGTACGAAGCTTGCGGTTGCAAGTGCAGTTCCTGGTGTTGACCCAGTGGGTACGTTCGTCGGTGGTCACGGTACTCGTGTGCAGGCTGTGATGAACGAAATTGGTGATCAAGAAAAAATTGACATTGTGACTTTCGATGAAAACTCGGAGCAATTTATCAAGAACGCCCTTAGCCCAGCTGAAGTAGTGAAGGTTGAGATCGATGAAGAAGCAAAGCGTGCGAAGGTATTTGTATCTGAAGACCAGCAATCAATTGCGATTGGTCGCGGTGGCCAAAACGTTCGCCTTGCAAGTCGTCTTTCGGGTTATGAACTTGATATTGAGCAGGCAACTGCTGCGACTGCCCCTAAGGCAGCTGAAAAGCCAAAGAAGAACATCGAAGACAGCCTTCTGAGCGCTGTTGAAGAAGCAACTGAAGAATAGTTTGTTCGTTTCTTAGAATAGTCGTCATGCGTGACGGCTATTTTAGTTATGCTATACTACGATAAGTATGAAAAGGTGGGCAACAAAGCAAGCGGGCTTCACGATAGTAGAACTCTTGATTGTCGTGGTTGTTATTGCGATATTGGCGGCGATAACTGTTGTGGCCTATACCGGTATACAGAATCGAGCAAAAGATTCTTCGCTAAAGTCAACCTCTGCACAGGCGGCGAAGAAACTGATGACTGTCGCGGTGCAGAACAACGATAGTTATCCTGTCGATAAATCAGACTTCCTCGCAAAAACATCTACGAGCGAGTCACAGAGCCTCGAGTATATATACTTGGTAACTGATTCATTAAAGGACTTTTGTCTTTCTGTTGATAATCCATCAAGTGCTGACAATGCGTACGCAACGACGTCAAGCGTAAGTAACCCGGTGCCCGGTACGTGTATAAAGAATTTTATTGTGAATCCGAGCGTCGAATCCAACCTTATGGGATGGACGAATCGAAAAACGGCAGTTGTCACGCGCACTACTAGCCAGCAGCATACAGGTACGGCTTCGATTTCAGTGGTCACTCCTGGGACGGAGTCTGATGAGGGTGTAAACCTTGCGGTTTCATCTAACGCAGTCCCTGTTGGAGCAGCAGGAAACTACACCGGCAGCGCATGGGTTAAAGGTACGAGCGGAGTGGTGGTGAGAATATTCGTCGAAGAATACACAGGCGGCGGTACGTATGTTGCAGGTGCGGCAAGTAATCTTACGCTCAACGGAAGCTGGCAAAGGGTGAGCGCAACAAAGCTTATTTCGGCCGATACGAGTAAAGTTGCGGTTAATGTACGAACTTTAAGCGCCACGGCGACCACTTTTTACGTAGACGATGTGATGGTAAATGCTGGATCTAGGGCGTATCAATACGGAGATGGATCGACACTCGGTTGGTCATGGGCGGGTGTGCCGGACAACTCCTATTCTATTGGACCTTCGAATTAGCTTGTGAGAAATTAGCACTCTATTGCATGGAGTGCTAATTTTGCTATACTAGGTATATGAATAGTGAGGGAATTATGAAATTCTCTTGCACTTCACACTATGGAGGATAGATAATAGATATATGTCTGATGATTTTGCAGAATTCATCTCGCACTTGACCGACAACGCTCGGACAAGTCTTCATCACGCAACACTTATTGCGCAAGGGTACGGCAGCTCCTATGTGGGAACCGAACACTTGTTGCTCGGCGTGATGGCTCAGGGTGCATCGGTTGGTGCAAAAATCCTTGCAGATGCAGGGGTTACCCTCGATAAGGCGCAATCAGCGCTAAGTGCGGTGCCCATTACCGCGAACTTTACTTCAGGAATTATGACAAAGAACCTGAGCGAAACGGCCAAACTTACTTTGAAGATGAGCTGGGATGTCGCACAGGAATTTCGCCAAGATTACCTAGGTACTGAGCATATTTTGTACAGTATTTTGTCACAGAAAAATGCACGCGCAACCGTGCTGCTTCGTGACATGAATGTTGATATTGCCGAGATTCTTTCTGAGCTTGAAGAGTACCTTGATCGTAATAGCGAAACAAACAATGGTTCGATAGAAGAACTCGAGCGTCCATTGAAGCAGCCTCGTGAGAAGGGTCTATTGGGTGTATTTGGTACTGACCTCACCGCACGAGCCAAAGCGGGCAAACTCGATCCAGTTATTGGTCGCCAGGAGCAAGAAGAGCGCCTCGTCACAATCTTAAGTCGTCGTACGAAAAATAACCCGGTCCTTATTGGCGAGCCTGGAGTGGGCAAGACGGCTATCGTTGAAGGTATCGCACAGCGTATCGCGAGCGAAGATGTCCCCGAGCACTTGCTTGATAAGCGAATCGTACAACTTGACCTCGCGGGTATGATCGCGGGTACAAAGTATCGTGGTGAGTTTGAAGAGCGCCTCAAAAAAGTGGTCGCTGAGCTTCAAGAGCAAAAGAATGTGATCGTCTTTATTGATGAACTTCACCTACTGGTAGGCGCAGGTGCGGCTGAGGGTGCGTTAGACGCGGCAAATATGCTCAAGCCTGCACTTGCACGCGGTGAAATGCGCTTGATTGGCGCAACCACGCTAGAGGAATACCGTAAACATATTGAAAAAGATACTGCCCTCGAGCGTCGCCTTCAGTCGATTATTGTGCCCGAGCCAAAAACCAAAGACACAATCGCAATTTTAAAGGGCCTTAAATCGTATTACGAAAAGCACCACGGCGTTGCAATTAGTGACGAGATTATCGAAGACGCAGTGTACATGGCAGACCGTTATGTAAGCGAACGCTTTATGCCCGACAAGGCAATTGACGTGATTGATGAAGCCGCGGCGCGCGTACGGGTGAAGGCTGGCCACAAGCCAAGTAAGGTGCGCGATTACGTCAAGCAGCTTAAGAACCTCAACGAGAAGATGGAAGAAGCGGTTGCCTCTGAGGAGTACGAGCGAGCTGCGCTTTACAAAACCCGTATTAGTCAGCTAAATGAAAAGCTTGATGAGTCGCGTGAAGAAAGCGAAAAGAAAACTCCAATTCAACTCACCGATGAAGATATCGCCCAAGCGATTGCGCAGATGACGGGAATTCCCGTGAAGCGTGTGCAGAAGTCTGAGGCAAAAATGCTTCGGACGCTCGAAAAGCACCTTGGCAAATACGTTATCGGTCAGGAAGAAGCGGTAGAGAAGGTGGCGCGTGCGATTCGACGTAGCCGCAGTGGCGTCGCGAGTAATAAGCGCCCTATTGGTTCGTTTGTGTTCATGGGTCCAACGGGCGTAGGTAAGACTGAACTGGCACGTGTACTGGCGCGTGAAGTATTCGGCAGCGACGATGCGCTTATTAAAATTGATATGAGTGAGTTTAGCGAGCGCCACAATACAAGTCGATTACTTGGTGCGCCGGCGGGGTATGTCGGCTATGAAGACGGGGGGCAACTTACTGATAAGATTCGTCGCCAACCGTATAGTGTCGTATTGTTTGACGAAATTGAAAAAGCAAATAAAGAAGTATTTAATTTACTACTCCAACTTCTTGAAGACGGTAAAATTACCGACGCCAAGGGTCGTTCGGTCGACTTTAGTAATGCAATCATCATTCTGACAAGCAACCTTGGGGCTGAGCAAATGATGAAAGAGTCAAGCCTTGGATTCCATGCGTCGTCTCGCCAGGATGAAAAGCAGCTCGATGCGGTGCATGCCGAAAATGCAGCTGCTGCGAAAGAGGCGCTTGAAAAACTCATGCGCCCAGAGCTCATTAATCGCTTTGATTCAATTGTGACGTTCCGCGCGCTTACGCGTAAAGAGGTTGGTAAGATTTTTGACACGCTTCTAAGTGAGCTGCAAGGGCGCCTCGTTCGCAAGGGTGTCCATCTTATGGTTGCGCCTTCTGCAAAGCGTCTTATCATTGCCGAAGGGTACGATGAGAAGTACGGTGCGCGCCCACTAAGGCGTGCGATGCAAGAACTACTTGAGCATGTGGTTGCAGAGGGTATACTAAGTGGAGAATATGATAAGGGTACTGTGCTAAAAGCAACTGCACAAAAGGGTAACATTCAACTTCATGTCGAACACGAAAACTAGTCGCACCGGTGCGGTTATCGCCTTCTTGGTAAGTGCGCTCTTTGTGGCCGCTGCGATTTGGCTGTTTTTCAATCGCCAATATGCCATGGACCAAGTTTCGGTGTGGGCATATCAACCCTCATCGGCCGTTGCCTCGATGACCGAAAAGGTCGAATTCACCGATAAGGGAAAGTTTATCTTTTACGCAACGAAGCCTGAGCTCGAGAGTCAAGATGCTTTCAATAAGGTATGTCCGCGGCAAGAAACTGGAAGTCCAATTTTAGGGTGCTACACAACCGATGATCGTATCTACGTCTATAACCTTACCAATGAACAGCTTCAGGGGATGGAAGAGGTGACGGCGGCGCACGAAATGCTCCACGCCGTATGGTATCGTATGAGCGCCGGCGAGAAGGAGAAGCTTACCGCAGAGCTGCAGGCTGCCTACGAGAAACTCGACGACTCTGAACTGAAGACGCGTATGGAATACTACCAGCGCACTGAACCAGGCGAATTCGCCAATGAGCTTCACTCGATCCTTGGAAGCGAAAAGGCTTCCTTGGGTGAGTCTCTTGAGTCGTACTACGGCCAGTTTTTTAATCGCGCAGCAGTCCTGAAGTTGCATAATCAATATAGTAGCGTCTATAAGGCATTGTACGATCGGGCTGACACGCTGTACGCAACCATGCAGACACTTGCAACAACAATTGAAACCAAAAGTACTGCATACGACGCAGCGGTTAAGCAATTGAGTGCCGACATTTCCTCGTTTAATGCGCGGGCACAAAACGGAAGCTTTACATCACAGAGCCAGTTCAATAGTGAGCGCAATGCATTGATTCGTCGCACGAACGCCCTGGACGCTCAGCGATCGGCAATTAATGACGATATTGCCACGTACAACGGGTACTACAATGAGTATCAGGATATCTCAAAGCAGATTGAGGGTCTTAATAATAGTATCGATAGCTTCAACCAGATAGAAGAAGCCCCGTCGGTATAGCGGTGCTATACTAAGAGTAAGAATGGTGAAGGTTAAAACACAGTTTGTGTGCCAGCAGTGTGGCGCTACCTACGGTAAATGGCAGGGGCGTTGTGATAATTGTGGCGAGTGGAATACGCTTATAGAACAAGTGCCCACTTCGACTGCGCAGTCTTCGGTTGCTAAAGCAGGCCAAAGTGGCAAGAAGCTTAACGTGCAGCCAATTAAAGATGCCAAGGCGGATACCAAGAATAGCAAGCGCATCTCAACCGGTGTCGAAGACCTTGATACTGTGCTGGGCGGCGGAATTGTACGCGGTTCGGTTACGCTGCTAGCAGGGCAGCCAGGTATTGGTAAAAGTACGATCCTTTTGCAATTAGCCGCACATATCGCAAAAGACCACCCAGTCCTCTATATCAGCGGTGAAGAGTCTGCGCATCAAGTCGCGCTTCGTGCATCACGTTTGGGTGCCGACACCAATGAGCGGTTGGACTTCGCTGCGTCTACAAGCGCAAATGATATCGCGGCAACCATCCAGGATGGTGGATACGGGCTCGTGATTGTTGACTCAATTCAAACAATGTCAGTTGATGAAATGACCAGCGCTCCGGGCACGGTAAGTCAAATTACCAACAGCAGTAATGTGTTGATTCGTGCGGCAAAGTCGGCTGGGTCGGCAGTAATCCTCGTGGGCCACGTGACAAAAGAGGGGAGTATTGCGGGGCCTAAGGTACTTGAGCATCTTGTTGATGTCGTGCTGCAGTTCGAAGGCGACCGCTACGGTGGTTTTAAGGTTGTCCGTGCGGCAAAAAACCGCTTTGGCTCTACAAGTGAAGCAGCTATTTTCGAAATGTACGAACAGGGTCTACGGGTAGTAGAAAACCCATCAGCGGCACTGCTTGCTGAGCGTCAATCTGCCGATGGCTCGGTAGTACTCGCAACCCTGGAGGGAACACGACCACTGCTGGTCGAGATTCAAGCCCTTGTCAATCCGACTAGTTTCGGGTATCCTAAGCGTACTGCAAGCGGATTTGATTTAAACCGCCTTAACCTACTCATTGCGGTACTCGAGCGACGTACCAAGCTGAATTTATCAGACAAAGATATCTATATAAATGTCGTAGGCGGATTGAAACTTGTAGACCAGGCGGCGGACCTTGCAATCTGCATGGCGATTGCGAGTGCGGCTGCCGGTAAGCGCATTGAAGATGACGTGGTCGTCTTTGGTGAGGTAGGACTCGGGGGTGAGATTCGTACAGTCATTGGCGCTGATAAGCGCATTGCTGAAGCGAAGAAGCTTGGATTTAAGCGGGCAGTGGCTCCTAAGCAATCACAAAAAAATGAATTTATTACGCCAGTAGGTGATGTGCGCGCTGCGCTTATCGACTACCTACGGCAGTAAGGAGACTATGGAATTATTAATCATTATCGTACTACTCGCAGTTGCAGTAGAGACGACGTATTTAACCGCGAAGTTATTTCGTAAAGAACGACGCGAGACGCTTGCACCGGTGTTTGTTGACACCTCGGTACTCATTGACGGAAGAATTATCGCCGTTGCAGAGTCGGGGTTCCTTACTCGTCCACTTTACATTCCTCGCAGTGTCGTGGGTGAGCTGCAGTTTCTCGCGGACAACGCAGACCCAGAAAAGCGTTCACGCGCTCGTCACGGACTCGACATTATCAACCAGCTGCAATCAATCACTTCTGTGAAGACGGTTATTTTCGCCGACGGCGTAAAGGCCGAAGAGGGTGTCGATAACCGCCTCTTGAGCCTCGCGAAGAAGCATGGCGGGGCACTGTGTACAATCGACTATAACCTCAACAAGGTAGCGGTGGTTGAAGGGCTTGAGGTGCTAAATGTGAACGAACTTGCGAAGTCACTTCGTATGGCGTATCTTCCTGGTGAGCGTGCGCGCATTGAGCTTACTCAAAAGGGAAATGACCAGCATCAGGCGGTTGGACACCTTGAGGACGGCACCATGGTTGTCGTCGAGCACGCCTACAAGCAAATTGGTACGACCGTTGAAGTAGAATTTATTCGTAGCCTTCAGACTGCAGCAGGAAAGATGATGTTTGCGAAACTCACGCAGGCTTCTCAAAATCCAAAGCGACAACAGCCTCAAGTAGCTCAGCCCGCTCAAGAGAAAGTTCAACGTGAAGCGGCGAAGAAACGCCCGCAACAGAAGCGCGTAAAAGGGACGGCTCCTACACTTGTACCTGCAGCGGCGCCCGAGAAGAAAGAAGCTCAGCCACGAACACGAAGGCCACAGCAGCGACGACGCAGCACGCCCGAAGATAGTATGGTAGAGCTCGCGAATCGCCAGTAGTATAATTGATTTTTAATAAATAACACCCTCCACTTGAGAGGGTGTTATTTATAGATCGTATTCGTGGAGCTACGATGAGCCAGAGGCGGTATAGTATCCAGAGTCAACAACGTTCACGTTGACGGAGCCGTTGATTGCGCCGGATGCGCGATATTGATTTCCATTGATCTTGGTAACGGTAAGACTACTACCCCCAGAAGTTGCAGTAATTCCAGACACGTCGAGGCTAAATGTACCTTGGGTGACCGTGAACACTACTGCGTTAGGGCCTTGTGAGGAGAATCCACCTATAGTTGGTTTAGCATCGCTACAGCTGTGCACATTATCTTCTTCGTTTGAGTTGTAACCATCAGGAACGTTTGCGTAGGAATCCTTTTTGCTGACAGGGTCGGTAGTCTTCAGTACGTCGACAGTTACCTTTGCACCTTCTGGAGTACAGGCGGTTGCCTTGCGCATAGAGACGCGGTCGAAGGTCAACTTGTCGTTTGTTTGACCCTGAGATTTACTCCACCATGATGGGTAGATTTCTTTGCCAACGCGCTGCATACCTGCAGGTTGTGTGTACCATTGGTTTGCAGTGTATTTGCCTTCACTGGCGTAGATGTCCGAAGCCGCCTTCATGGTGCTTGCGATGATTGGACTACCGATTGATGACGTACCCTTCTTGAGGATTGTTGTATCGGGGTTACCGAGCCATACGCCCATCGTAAGGACTGGGTTGTAGCTCATCATCCAGAGGTCTTTTGCATTTCCACCCTTGTCAGATGTACCCGTCTTGGTGGCGGTCTTTACACCAGGGATGTTCTTAGCTGCGTAGTTACCAAGTGAAGCACTGGCGCTTGCGTCCGTGAGGATGTCGGCAATAATGTAGGCAGATTGTTGGTCAATAATGCGCTTGCCTTGTGAGTCTGACCATTTCTTCAATACTTCACCAGAGCTGTTCTTAACTTCAAGGACTGATGCTTGGTCTTTATAGACACCCATGCGGGCGAGTGAGGCGTAGGCGTTGACGAGGTCAACTTGCTTCACACCACATCCACCAATTGCTGCAGAGAGGCCCGCTTGCTTGTCGGCGCCAACGGTACAGTAGCTCTTCGCGCCCATGTCACGGATTTCTTGAATAGTTGAACCTTCTTTATCTTGCTCGTTAATGTACATTGCCTTTACGGCCGGGACGTTACGCGAAGTTGCGAGGCTCGTGCGAATCGTCACCGAGCCCTTGTAAGAACGGTCGGCGTTTTGTAGTTGCGCACCATAGATCTTGTCGATCGGTTCATCTACGAGGATGCTTCCGCTTCCGTAGTTTTGCATACCTTCTTTCTTCTGTTGGAAGAGTTCGGCGTATACGAGGCCCTTTACTGTAGAACCCGGCTGAATGTAGGCGGTAGCGGCGTTGTCTTGGCCGTAGCCTTCATAGTTAAAGTCTCGACTACCAACAAGTGCAACGATTTGGCCCGTTTGAGTATCTTCAACGGTCGCGGCGCCGTTAGAGAAGCCGGCGATGGCTGGGGTTGATGAGGCGAACATGTCAGCCATAGCTTTCTCGGCTGCTTCTTGGATACGAATGTCGAGAGTTGTCTTTACGGTAAGTCCACCGCGCCCAACGGTTGCTTTACCAAGTTCTGTCTCGAGCTGTGAGCGTACCATTTGTACGAAGTGAGGCGCCTTGATGTTTTCGTATTGGCTGGTTTGCGGCTTAATACTGTCGAGGATCGGCACGGCAATCGCTTCGTCGTACTGAGCCTGCGTAATATAGCCAATTTCTTTCATAGCCTTCAGCACAAGGTGCTGGCGGTTAATGAGGCCGGTGTGTCCTTCGACATTGTAAGGGTCGTAGACGGCTGGGTTTTGTGGAACCGCTGCAAGCAGGGACGCTTCAGCCAGGGTAAGATCTTTTGCGGACTTACCAAAGTAGGTTTGCGCACCAGACTCGGCACCGTTACGACGCCCACCGTATGGGGACTCGTTAAGGTAAAGCGTAAGGATTTGATCCTTGTCGTACATACGCTCAATCTCAATTGCGAGGATGAGTTCTTTAATCTTACGTGGAATACCCCCGAGACCACGGTTGTCGGCCTCGTCAGAGAAGAAGACTTGTTTGACGAGCTGTTGGGTAAGTGTTGAGCCACCTTGTACTTCACCGCCGGTAAAGTTATTGAATGCCGCACGAACTGTACCAGTGACACTGACGCCACTGTGCTTAAAGAAGTCTCGGTCCTCAATGGCAACGGTAGCCTTTTTCAGGTTGTCGCTCAGGTCTTCGCTTTTTACGACGAGCTTATAGTTGCCATCACCCTTGTCTTCCCAGAGTACTTGGCCGTTGCGGTCAAGATAGGTGGTGACGGTAGATTGGACGCGTTTGTCGATTTCACCTGGTCGGATTTGATCGAGGTCTTTACGAAAGTAGGCAAAAAGCCCACCGACAAATAGGGCAACGAGTAGTACGGCGACACCGGTCACCTTGAGGGCCATCATCATGCCGCGCTTACTAAACCAGTATGCCCAGAAGCGCTTCGGGTGCATGCGGTAGAAGAATCGCTTTACTGGGTGTTTTGGAAGTGTCGCTAAGTACTCAGCACGACGGCGTGCTTCAGCGTCTTTTTTTGTCTTACGCTTTTGTGACATTTTCGTAGTCTTTTTCGACAAATTCGAATACAGACTCATCTTCTTATCGTTCGGTTTTTTCTTACTCACTTTTCCCTAGTTCCATAAGCAATTTACTGTACCCCATTATAGCATGGGCGGTAAGGCTATTGAGAATAATATTTAGTATTTCTTGGCCCGTATCAGGGGGTAATCTGGGGCTACTATAGCTGTATTTGCTGTGTATTCCCTGTAAGAATTTTGGTATAATTTAACAGATAAACTAAAGAGAAAGAGAAATGGCATGACCTTATCTGAAGAATTGACGTGGCGCGGCTTCGTCAATCAAATGACCTTCCCTGATATTAAAGACCTAGACAAAGCTCCAATCTCTTTCTATTTTGGCGTTGACCCTTCTGCGGATAGCATGACGATTGGTAACCTTGCATCTGCGATGATGGTGTACCACTTTATTAATGCCGGCCACAAGGCGTTCTTACTCGTAGGTGGTGCGACGGGCATGATCGGCGACCCTGACGGAAAGAAGGATGAACGCAACCTTTTGACACTTGAAGATATTGCGCGCAATAAGAATGCGATTGCCGAGCAGTATAAGACCGTCTTTGAGGGCAAGCCTTTTACAACCGTCGACAACTACGACTGGTTCAAGGGTGTTGAGTACCTCGACTTCCTTCGTAACATTGGAAAGCACGTGCCGCTCAGCAACATGTTGGGTCGAGATTTCGTCCAGTCACGCATTGGTGAAGGCGGCTCGGGTATTAGTTACGCCGAATTTAGCTACTCGCTTATTCAAGGATACGACTTCCTGACGCTGTACCGCGACCATGGCGTCACACTGCAGCTTTGTGGTGGTGACCAATGGGGTAACTCGATTGCGGGTGTTGATATGATTCGCCGCATCGAGGGTGCAGAGGCTCATGTGTACTCAGCGCCACTCATTATTAATAAGGCGACTGGCAAGAAGTTCGGCAAAACCGAAGATGGTGCGATTTGGCTCGATCCAACAAAAACAAGTGTCTACAAGTTCTACCAATTCTGGCTTAACGCCGACGACGAAGGAGTGGTTGACTACGCGAAGGTATACACACTCCTTGATCAAGCTGCGATCGCAGCAATGGCCGAGCAGGTTGCAACGAACCCTGGGGCTCGTGAGGCACAGAAAACGCTTGCGCGTGAAGTAACAAAGATTGTGCATGGTGAAGCGCGCACCGCAAGTGTTGAAAAGGTGACCACAGTGTTATTTGGTGGTGAAAGTGTCGCAAACCTTTCTACTGAAGAGCTTGATATGCTTGCGGCCGAAATTCCAACTGCAGCGCTCGGCACTTCCGTGATTGAATCACTTGTGGGCACTCACGTTGCTTCGAGTAACGGTGAAGCTCGTCGCTTGATTGAAGGCGGCGCCGTATCGCTTAACGGTGAAAAGATTTCTACCGACCAATCTATCGAAACTCTGACTCTTTTGAAAAAGGGTAAGAACAGTTTCATTCTTGTGCGATAAAATAAGGATATGAACCTTTCGACCTCACTCGAAAAAGTGAAGGGGGTGGGCACTAAAACTGCCGAGCAGCTAGCTGCGGCGGGGCTTTATAGTGTGAATGACCTCATTACGTTCTTGCCGCGTGCCTACGAGGACTATTCGCATGTGACTCGTATTGCTGATATTGCACCGGGTAAACTAACGGTGAAGGCGCGCTGCGAGAAAGTCGAGACACGGCCTGTGCGTCGGGGCATGAAGGTCACAACCGCAACACTTGCCGACGACACAGGAAAAATACAAGCCGTCTGGTTTAATCAACCGTATCGGGCAGCGCAACTTGCGGGTGGTGCAGAATTTGTATTCTCGGGTGAGTTCGAGTTTAGCTACAATCGCTATCAGCTTACAAATCCAAGCGCCGAGAAAACCAGTGAACTCCCAGAAACCGAAGGCAAAGTAGTGCCAATTTACAGGGCTGTCGCGGGCCTGAAAACGGCACTCGTTCGCAAGCTTCTCGGCGAATTAAGGCCACTTATTACGATGCTTCCTGAAACTTTGCCTGAAAGCATTGTCAAAAAGGAAAAACTCTTTTCGTATAGTGAGGCAATTAAGGGTATGCATTTTCCTGACACCCACCAAGAGGCGGATGATGCCCGGGAGCGCCTGGCGTTTGAGGAACTATTTCAACTGCTTCTTGCGAGTCAGTACAACAAGCAGGAAAATGCCAAGCTTGAAGGGTGGCATATTCCATTTAATAAAGAGGTTGTGAAAGCTTTTGTTGAAAAGTTACCTTTTGCGCTTACTAATGCGCAGCGCATTGCGTCTTGGGATATCTTGCAAGACTTCGAGAAAGCAGTACCAATGAATCGCCTCCTTCAGGGTGACGTTGGGGCGGGTAAGACGGTTGTCGCGGGGCTCGCAGCAAGGCAAGCGGCGCATGAAGGCTTTCAATCTGCGCTTATGGCCCCAACAGAGATTCTTGCCAATCAGCATGCTGCAACACTCGATAAGTTGCTCTCACCGTTTGGAGTGAGGGTCGGGCTTTTAACAGGAAGCGTAAAGGGTAAAGCGCGTGAGGCGTTATATAACGCAATTCGTGAAGGAGACGTAGACGTGGTGGTGGGTACGCACGCATTGATTCAATCGGGAGTTGAGTTTCATAAGCTAGGGTTTGTCGTGATTGACGAACAACACCGCTTTGGCGTTGCTCAGCGCCAAGAGCTTTTAAAGAAGTCCGCCAAAATGCCGCATTTACTCGCGATGACCGCAACGCCGATACCTCGTAGCTTGGCTCTTACCGTATATGGAGAGCTAGATATTTCAATTCTTAATGAAAAGCCAGCGAATCGTAAGCCGATTGAAACGAAAATATGGTCGCCTAATAGCCGCCCGCAACTCAATGCATTGATTGACGCTCAAATTGAGCGGGGTCGCCAGGCGTACATTATATGTAACTTGATTGATAATAACCCGGATAACGATTTAAAAAGTGTCGAGGCCGAGTACAAACGGCTACGCTCATCTGTGTTCAAGCACCGAACAATTGGCCTACTTCATGGTCGACTAAGCCCTGCGGAAAAGGATTTGGTGATGGGTGAATTTGCAAGTGGCAAGATTGATATTCTTGTGAGCACGACCGTTGTAGAGGTGGGCGTCGACGTCCCAAACGCAACGGTGATGGTAATCGAGGACGGTGATAGGTTTGGTCTTGCACAGCTCCATCAATTACGTGGACGCGTAGGGCGCAGCGAGCATCAGAGCTACTGTTATATTGTGCCGAGCGATAGTAAGAAGCCAAGTCAGCGTCTTAAAGAAATTGAAAAAAGTAACGACGGGTTCTATTTAGCCGAAGTTGACCTAAAGCTAAGGGGTCCGGGTGAAATTTATGGACGCGCACAACACGGGGCGCTTAACCTACAGGTGGCGACTCTGGGCGACACCAAACTTATCGCAAGGGCTCAGGCGGCAGCGAAGCGCTTCGTCGAGTCGGGCGAAAACCTGTTACACTATACACAGCTGGCTCGTCAGGTTAAGACCTATCAACGACTGACAACCTTAAACTAACTACTATGTATTCAGGAACAACCTTTCACCATCAATCGGGTAATGTCATTGGCGCGCACCAACGTATTGATCGTGTGGCAAAAAAACACTTGATTCACCATATTGGGATGACACCGTTCTTTCCATCGATTAAAACCATCCTTCATTTTGAAGGTAAAAATGGCCCAGACGGCATTAAGAGTAAAAGCCCTTCAATTGATGAGCCGTGGCATTTTATTAATCCTGAAGCAGGGATGGACGACCCACTCATTACAGTAATCAAAGACCATTTGTACAATTTGGCCGAGGCACTACGCTCAGAAGATGAAGTACGGGCTGGATTTGAAGCCGCGTGGCTTTCGCATGCAATCGTTGACGGCTTAACGCCCGCGCATCATGTACCGCTTGCTGAAAAGATCGAAGAATTATGGGGAAAGCCCCATCACGAACGCGCTTCAACCAAAGAGAAGTTTATGATTAAAGGCACCGGTAAGCGTGATACGCTTTCGAAGAACTGGCAGTACTGGGGCAAAGGTGGTGTGTTTTCTGCTCACGTTGGGTACGAATGGGGCGTCTCAATGGCAATTGCCGCGGGAAGCTTTAATGATATCGGCGTCACCCATGAGCTTCTTGAGCGAATTGAAAAGGAAGGCTACATTCCGTATTTCCTCGAGTCCGTCAAAGCAATAGATGAACTCGGTACGTATCAAGAATACGTAAAGACTGGATGGTCGGCGTATCTTGGCAATGTGACGCGTCGTAAACTCGCGCCGACAATTATGCGTAATGTCTGCCTCGCGTGGTACGCAGCATCGATCGGGGTAACGAAGTAATGAATATTCGACTTATTGCGGGCCAGTACGGTGGACGTATCATCGAGGGTTCTGGGACGAACCGTACTCATCCAATGGGTGAACGTATTCGTGGTTCACTTTTTAATATGATTGCTTCAGAACTTGAAGGCGCGCAGGTGCTTGATGCATTCGCGGGTAGCGGTTCGTTAGGACTCGAAGCTTTGAGTCGTGGTGCGGCGCATGCAACCTTCGTGGAGCGCGACCGCGTGGCACAAAATGTGATTACAAATAACATCCGCTCACTAGGGGTGGACGGAGCGACAAAGCTCGTCAAGGCACCGGTCGCAAGTTGGCTCGAAACGACCCATCAGACCTTCGATATTATCTTTGCAGACCCCCCATATCACGACCTTCAGTTATCCACAGTAGGAAAGTTGCAAAAACTATTGAAACCCAATGGGCTTATGGTATTATCGTATACAGGTAAGGGTGAGGTTCCCACCGAATTAGGAGTTGTTGTGGTGGACAATCGTAGTTACGGAGATGCGGTCCTTGCGTTTTACCGAAGAGAGAGCGCTTAGGCGCTCTCTCTTTGTATTGAAATTATTTTTTCTCGAATGTACTTCGATATGTTTCCCAGACAAGAGGCTCTCGGTTGGGGTGACCCCACATGCGAAGCGGAAGGCCATTGGCAACTAACAGTGCTTCCACCTTATTTCTTTCAATCTTCCATTCGGTAGGGCTGTGGAGGCAGGTGTGCGCAAGCTCTTGGCCAAGGCGAAACACTCGGTCCATTTGTTCTGGCGATGTTGTGACGAGTGTGCGGAATTCATAGGCAACAGTGTCGTTGCCTTCGAGTTCGTGAGTGTTGCGTTTGCGAATTCCGCCCATTCCTTTTTGCATCCAGGTGCCTTTTTTTGAATGTTCGGGAGATGCAAGCCGCTCAGGGGTGGTGCCACCTGCTTGTTCAAGGCGGCAAAGGATCGCAGCGGCGTCGCGAATGCTTGTAATGCCCGCCAGCGTCATGTGGGTTGGGTAGGGAATATCTTCAAACAGAATGCCCGCATCGTAAAGTGTTGTAAGCTCGGCGTTCGCGACCGCAGGGTCTTTTGTGGGGCGGAATGAAAATTCCCAGAAGGAATCCTCTCCTACGCGAGGGATCACTGGCGTGAGGCTATGGAGGCGGGGAATGAGCTGGGTGTAATTGCGGGTGTAATTGGCATGAAATGCCTTGTATTCAGCCGATTTAATGTCGAGGTCGTAACGTGGCACGACTTTGGAATGAAGCCACGGGTCATGCATGTCTTTAAATGCTTGGCGCCATGTCATTTCAATTTCGATGCCCGCAGTCGGAGTTGAAGGCTCGGGAGGAATAGCGGGGGCCTCGAGGGCGGTCAGGCCCAAATGGCCACGGAGTGCATTCAGATGAGCGAATCGCGTAGAGGTTTCGAAGAGTTCGTGGTCGCCAAGTCGTTCGAGAGTCATATTTGTTAGTGTACCCCGTCAGATTGACGAACCAAACCATGACCTCTATAATGGGCAAGTTATGTTTGGATTTTTAAAGAAAAAGAATACAGAAACTACTAAGACCCGCAAGGTAACCCATAAGCTGACTACGAAAGAGCTTGAAGGGATTGACGCTTGGACATACCAGCGCCGTTGGTGGATTCTGGGTACGCTTTGTTTGACATTGCTTGGCGTGATGCTTGCGAACAGCAGTCTTAATATGGCACTCCCAATGATGGCGCGTGACCTAGGGCTTTCCCAGCTCGAGCTTACCTGGGTAGTGAACGTCTATACACTCGTTTTTGCGAGCCTGCTCTTTATCGCGGGCGCGGTTGGTGACAGGTATGGTCGCAAGCTTGCGATGCAGATTGGGCTTGCGGTATTTACGGCCGGTTCGCTGTACGCGGGCTTCTTGGCGCAAACCGGTACAGAGCTTATCATCTCTCGTATTGTGATGGGTATTGGCGCTTCGTTTGTGATGCCAACAACCCTATCTATCATTAACAACACCTTCCCGAAGCGTGAACGCGCACGGGCGGTTGCGATTTGGGGTGCGATTGCCGGTGTGGGCATGATGTTCGGCTCTGTGATTAGCGGCGTGCTTCTCGAGCACTTTACCTGGCACTCTCTTTTCTACTTCAGTGCGATTATTGCGGTGATTGGTCTTGTTGCGAACCAGTACCTCGCGCATGAATCAAAAGACGAAAAAGAATCACCGGTGGACTGGCTTGGTGGATTGTTCTCTGCGGCAGGTATCTTTGGCTTTGTATATGGAATCACCGAGGCGCCGTCAGCGGGTATTACTGACCCACTCGTGCTCGTGAGCTTGATTGGTGGTGCAGTTGCAATTGCGGCGTTTATCTTTTGGGAATTCCGCTCAAAGTCACCAATGCTCGATATGAAACTATTCAAGAATCGTGCATTCTCGGTATCAAGCCTTACATTGACGCTTGTGTTCCTGGCGATGAGTGGCGTGTTCTTCTCGATGAGCCAGTTGATGCAGCTTGTGATGGGGTACAGCGCGCTTGAATCGTCGCTTCTTACAATTCCACTGATGCTCCCGATGATGTTTATCTCTCCACTCGTGCCGAGTGTCGTCAAGAAGGTTGGTGCACGCACTACTATTACCGTAGGTCTCTTGCTTGTCACAGCTGCGTTCTTGGTGATGTCGACCTGGACGAAAGACCTTACGTACTGGCATTTATTCGGCACAATGCTCGTGATGATGCTTGGTATTACTTTTGCAATGACCCCTGGAACCAATATCCTCATGGCATCCGTACCGCGTAACCGTTCTGGTATGGGATCCGCAATGAACGATACAACTCGCGAACTAGGTAGTGCGCTCGGTGTTGCCGTTCTTGGTGCGGTACTTAGTGCGGCCTATGAAAAGAATATCGCCGAGGCGGCAAGCCATTTTACGGGTTCGGTAAAAGACGCGCTTGAAAGTTCGCTTGCAGTTGCGATGGCTGTTGCCGAAAAACTCGGCCCAGCAGCAGATAGTGTCACCAATGCCGCGATGGACGCGTTTATGACCGGTGTGTCGCATGCCGCATTAGTCGCGGCGGCGATCATCTTTGTGAGTGCGATGATTGCACTCTTCGGATTGCCGAAGCACTCGCAAAAAGACGACGATACGATTTAAAGACAATCTATTGATATCTCTCGAGGAAACGCGCTACCTTTTGATACCCGACTTCGTCGGTAGGGTCGGATGCTACTAGGGTAATCGGGTCGATAAGTTTAATCGCACCTGTCGAAGTATCAATGACTGCGTTGTCCCTTCCAAGTAAATCTGGTGCGGCGGCGATGCCGCTTTCAATGAGCATAGCCCGGCTGTCACGAAGGAAGGCTTGTGCGGATTCGGGAATCGTTTCCGGTACGAACATGTTAACACCCGATGTCGAATGGATGCGTTCTTGAGTGGCGGTCACGATACTCTGACTGGGATTGAGCGGGTTTGCTTCAATTGCGAAACTCTGCGCGACGGCATATTCCGCAAGGTGTTCGAGCGCGTACGATTGTTTCTCACACCATATGTCAATTTGCTTTTTTTGTGCACCTTCACTCATTGCTGCGGTGTGACGATAGAATTTGCGAACTGTCGACGGTCCATCGTCTACCGTGATTGCATGATAGCCAATATCTAAAATATCAAAGCCAGCTCTGCGATATGCGGAGCCTTGGGTATGTTCGTGAAGAAACTTTGGTAGCCCGGGGGTAGCGAGAATAGCGCGTATGACCATTGCTCGCGCGGGATGTAGGTCGCCTTGCGCGAGAATTTCTCGTGCATCAGGGCTATACACGAATTTGCAAGTTGGTCAGTGCGACTGCGGATATGTGTGATTGTTTCTTGAAGTGATTTTGGCGCCATAAAATAAAAGGTAACCTAAGTTGGTTACCATAGCATATCATATCATATCTGGTGCGCCTACTAGGACGTTACTTGAATTCTCTAACAGAGGTAGACAAGATCCGCGACCTCTGTCGGCGAGCGACTTCTGAACGAGTTGAGCGCACGCCTATGAGCGACCAGTCAGCTCGCTCGTCGTTCTCGAAGCTCAAGCCCGCCCAGTGCGACGAGATCCTGCGCCGCTACCAAGCTGGCGATCGCCCTGTCGACATCGCTCGGGACTTCGGTGTCACGGAGTGGACGATTCAGAACGTACGGAAGCGGGCAGGTGTGCCGACGAGACCGAAGGGCACGAGCGAACAGGCCTTAGCTCGAGCGGCGCTACGGCAGGCTCTTTAATGGCCTCACTTCATGCTTGACAGCTTGCGCGGGCGGGCGCATAGTTCGGGGCAGACTACAAAGCCGAGGGTTTCCCTCAAGGTAACTCATGCCACCCACACCGTTCACTACGGATCAGCCAGCGCAGGCCCCGACCCCCACGCCGACCGACTTCGCGGATGCGACGGGAACTCCGCTTCCGCCAGGGATCACTCCTACGCCACCACCCCCAAAGTCCCGCTGGAGCCGTATTCGAACCCGCTTTCTGATCTTTTGTGTGGTGGCGGTTTCGCTGGTGCCGCTAGGCCTCGCCTTTTATGGCAATGTCACTTGGTCGACTCGCACATTCGCGGTAGGTGATGAGGCGCTTGATGCCTACATCACCGCTAGCGGCTGCCGAGAAGTCGATAGTCGCGTGTATGACAGAGGATCCACGCTTGGGTACTCGCCCTACGTGTTGACCGTTGTCGATTGTGACCAGCGCACAGCGCGTGAGATATGCCAAGCCGTCCTGCAGGCAGGCGGGTTCGTTGATGCGGGCATGTGTAGCTTGAGAAGACAGCACGCGTTGACAGAGAGCTGCTATTTCAGTGACTACAACGCCCGACCCCAGGAGATCAAGATTCCCGAGGGTCAACGAGCGGTACATGTCACCTGTGACCCGCAGTTCAGTCTCCCGAAACTGCCGTGAGCATTGCCAGAGGAGGTCATACAAAGAGGTCACCTCGGTACGAGATGACCTCTGTCAATTCTCAAGTGAGAATGATAACCATAATCATGTTGGTGCGGATGAAAGGACTTGAACCTTCACGCCTTGCGGCACTAGCTCCTAAGGCTAGCGTGTCTACCAATTCCACCACATCCGCATGATGAGTGGATGTTTTCACATCTCTGTTAAGTGTAGCAAAAATACTACATAAATAAAAGATGTTAGAGGGGGTTCTCGATGATACCGTTTGTGCTAGAATAGTAGCAATAGGAAAAAGGACGGGGAAATGAATAAAATTGCGTCGTATTTGAGTCAACATTTATCCGGTGAAGTCTCAAGTGCTCAATCGCTTCGTAAGCTTTACTCAACTGACGGTGGGATTCTATCAATTGCGCCGGAAATTGTTGCATTTCCTCGCGTAACCAACGATATCCGAAAGGTTGCGCGTTTTACGTGGCAGCTCGCTGAAAAAGGCCACACTGTTGGCGTGACGGTGCGTGGCTTTGGCGGTGATACTACCGGGGCCTCTATTGGTAAGGGTATCGTTGTTGACACCTCAAAGCAGCTTAACGGTATTATTGAAATCGCGGCAAAGGATAAACTTGTGCATCTTCAGCCGGGTGCATCTTTGTCGGTCGTGGAAGAGGCATTGAAGTGGCAGGGGCTTGCGCTCCCAGGCGCATCACACCGTGGGCTTCGTGATGTATCTGTCGGTGGTGCAATTGCAAACGATAGCCTTGGTGCTGATGGTAGCGTTTCAGACGCAATCAAGAAGCTCGAAATCGTACTTGCAAACGGCGATATTATCGAGACCGGCAAGTTGAGTCGCCGTGAAGTAAGCAAAAAGCTAGGCCTTCAAACTTTTGAGGGTGAAATTTACCGTAAACTAGAGGGTCTCATTGAAGATAACGACTCGCTTATTAAGCAGCTGGCTGACGACACAACTCGTGACAACACCGGCTATAAGCGCATTTCGTCGGTACGTGCAAAGGACGGCTCGTTTGATCTCACGCCACTCTTTATTGGGAGCCAAGGAACACTTGGTATCATTTCTGAAGTAGTGCTCAAGACAGAATTTTATGCACTCGATGAAACAATCGCGATTGTCGTGGCGGACTCACTCCAGACGGGTCGTGACCTATCGGATCGCCTTATGGAACTCGAACCAGCTGAGCTGCGCATTATCGACGGCGTATTGCTTCGTCGTGCCGAGAAAAATGGCGCGTCATTCTCACTTCTTGGATCGGTAGAGCGCGTTGGTGCGGTGGTGTTGGTTCGATTCAACGACTTTAGTACGCGCGCACAAGACCACAAGCTCAAAAAGCTCAAGAAGCTTCTCAAGAAGATCAACATGGCTTCAATCGACTCAACCGAACGCGATCCAGCTGATTTCAAGCCATTGACCCGCCTTGGTCAAACCCTTCAGCTTGGTGCAAGCGACGACAAGGTGGCGATGCCAATTATTAACGGCGTATCGGTACCGGTAAATCGCTGCGAAGAGTTTGAACTTGCGGTTCAGGATCTAGCTGCGAAGCAACACATCGAGCTTCCACTCGAATACGATGCGATTGCCGGTGTGTATAATGCGTTCCCGCTTCTGAGCCTCGACTCAGTTGCTGACAAGCAAAAGATCTTTAAATTGCTTACCGAATATTCGACACTTGTTGACAAGTGCGGCGGTGCATTTACCGCGGACGGTGCCGAGGGGCGCCTGAAGGCAAATGCTGCTTGGGCAACACTTGATGAAGCGCACGCGCGCCTATACGAACAAGTACGCGAAATCTTCGACCCATTCGGAACGCTCAATCCTGGCGTGAAGCAAACGACTGAACTTCGTAGCCTAGTCGCCACGCTCCGCTCGACCTACGACAGCGCAAGTGTGCTATAATTTCTGAGTTGTAGCCACACCGTATGCGGATATGGCGAAATTGGTAGACGCGCTAGCTTCAGGTGCTAGTGCCCGCAAGGGCGTGGTGGTTCAAGTCCACTTATCCGCACCAAATAAAAAACACCTTTTGGAGGTGTTTTTTTGTTTGAAAGCCTAACTTGTATACTAGTGGTATGGAAGAAGACGCTCGAAACGTTGTCGATAAATACCGCGGACTCTCTATGGAGACTATTATTGAAGATCTTGATAAAACTCGTAGCGAGCTTGAAGTAGCAGTCGAGAACATTGAACGGGACTTTAATATGGGTACCATTGTCCGCAATGCGAATGCATTTAATGTGGCGAAGGTGCATGTCATTGGTCGTAGGCAGTGGAATAAGCGTGGCGCGATGAAGACTGATGCGTATTTACATATTGAGTATCACCAAACCGCGGCAGACTTCTTCAAGCAGATGCAGGCGAGTAATCGTGAGGTCATAGCGATTGATATCGTTGAGGGTTCCGAGCCGCTCGGGGGCGTACGGCTACCTTCCAATGCGGTGCTCGTGTTTGGCTCGGAAGGTGAAGGGCTGAGCCGGGAGGTACTTGAGGGCGCAAAACGGGTGGTGCATATTGAACAATTTGGCTCGACCCGCTCTGTGAATGTCGGAGTCGCATCGGGAATAGCGATGTACGCCTGGGTACAGCAAAATCGATTGACACGCTAGATGTAGCGGTTCATACTAAAGACATGGAAGACACCGGGTATGAATTTAGCCAGGTGCACGTCTTGCGACACAGTTTTCGGCCGAACGCGTTTTTAAGCAAACAATTTGAGGAAATTGCACCGGGGACTCAGGCCCCCTTTGTTATATATGGCAGTGACGAAAGGGTTATTCCGTTGTTTGATGTGGGATCGCGAGCTTTTCAATCGCAAAGTTTTAACGCAAATGCAAAAGTGGAGCGAAATAGTCATGGTAATTTTCAACTTGAATCCGGGCTTGATGCGCATGTACTCATCTCGCGCAGAAAGGGCGCGGTTGCACTTCGTCTTGTGATGAACGTGCTCTACACGGCGCAATATAAAGAGCTTCTTTCTGTAATGAATGATATTAAAGTGGGTGAGCGAGCTTATGCGCCCGGGTTATATGCAACGCAACTCTATGTAGATATGCCTTTTTCAAAGCTTGCTCCAGAGCCGTCGGTCCGAAAGTCGGTAACCGATTTTCGGGCACTACTTAAGGATAAGGAGTCGAGAAGGCAGTACCAGGTTTTTTCTACTCCACAATTAAGCAGCCTAACTGCCCAGCGAAGAATCACGTCGCCGCCTTCAGTTGAGGGCACGAGGTCCACGCTTGACACCTTGCCTCACCCCTGAAAACGTGCGAGAATAAAGAAGATATGACAGCACTATCCTCACAACCCTACAAAGGGACTCGCGACTATTATCCTGAAGATAAGCGAGTTCAGAATTATATTTTCGAAACCTGGAAGCGGGTTGTTGAGCAATTTGGCTACGAAGAGTACGGTGCGCCAATTCTTGAAAACCTCGACATTTACGCAGCCAAAAGTGGCCAGGAACTTGTAAACGAACAGACCTATACCTTCACCGATCGTGGTGGACGGACGGTCGCGATTCGTCCCGAGATGACCCCTACTATTAGTCGCATGGTGGCGGCGCGTCGCCAAGAACTCGCATACCCAGCCCGTCTCTTCTCGATCGCTAACTTCATGCGATACGAGCGCCCTCAGCGCGGCCGTGAACGCGAATTTTGGCAACTTAATGTTGACGTCTTTGGCGTTGATGAAATTGCGGCAGACGTCGAGATTATTACTATGGCCGATACGATTCTTAAAGAATTTGGCGCCAAGTCGGGTGATTACGTGATTCGTATCAACAACCGCAAATTTATTCACTACATGATGGCAGAGTACCTTGGGCTCGATTCAGTCGGTGCACTTCAGATGACAAAACTGTTTGATCGCCGCAACAAAATTACCGAGCAAGACTTTGATGAACAAGCGCTGCAAATTCTTGGTGAAGCGCAGGCAGATGACATTGCGAAAATCAAGCAAATCATCGATGCGAATTCAATCGACTCACTTCCAGAAGAGCTACAGCGTGCCGCAGCTATCGATGAGATCCGCGCGGTTTTCGACGGGCTTACTAAGGCGGGCGTTGACGGGGCGGTATTTGACGCGACTCTTATGCGCGGGCTTGATTACTACACGGGCACGGTCTTCGAGGTATTTGATACACACCCAGATAACAACCGTTCGCTCTTTGGTGGTGGCCGATATGACGGTCTTGTGGGACTTTTTGGCGCAGAGCCAATTAGTGCGGTTGGTATGGCGCCAGGTAATACTATGATTGAAAACTTCCTCGACGTACACGGACTTCTTCCGGCGAATACGTCAAAGACTGATGTATACGTGGTGGTAATTGGCGATGCGCTCGATGATGCGCGCTGCGTTGCTTATGAACTTCGCCAAGGCGGCCTGAACGTAGAGGTTGATATTACCGGGCGAAAGCTCGACAAGCAGATTAAGACCGCGGTAAAGAAAAGCATCTCGCACCTCCTGTTTATTGGTGCACAAGACGCCGAGTCTGGCCAGTACTCACTCAAGAACGTGGACGACGAAACCGAAGAAAAGCTTTCCTCGGAACAGATTATCGAAAAACTTCACGCCTAACGCCGCAAACTTGCCAGCCCCCTTCACCTCTGTTATACTGGGTGTAATATGAAGACGACTGTAAAAAACCTATCCGAGACCAAAGTAGAATTAACTATTACACTTGATGCCGCTGCATTGGCTGACGCCGAAAAAGTTGCACTCGTAAAGCTGAGCAATACTGTAAAAGTACCTGGCTTCCGCCAAGGTAAAGTCCCTGCAAGCGTTGCTGCGAAGCATGTAAACCCTCAAGCACTCCAAGAGCAACTTCTTGACGATGCAATTAGCAAGGCTGTTGCTGAAGCATTCTTGGCTGAAAAGATTCAAGCCCTCGACCGTCCATCGGTCGACATTAAAAAGTATGTTCCTGGCGACCTTCTTGAGTTCACTGCAGAAGTCGATGTTCTGCCACCGGTGAAGCTTGGTGACTACAAGAAGCTTGGTGTAAAGGCCGAAAAGGTAACTGTGAAAAAAGAAGACATCGCTGATGTCATTGACCGTATGCGCGCAGGCTTTGCTGAAAAGAAAGAAGTCGAGCGTGCTGCGAAAGATGGCGATGAGACAGTTATTGATTTCGTAGGCAAGAAGGGCGATGTGCCATTCGATGGCGGTACGGGCACCGACTACACCCTCAAGCTTGGTTCTGGTCAGTTTATTCCTGGATTTGAAGAAGGTATTGTTGGCCACAAGGCAGGCGAGACATTCGACCTTGAACTTTCTTTCCCTGAAGACTACCACGCAAAAGACCTCGCAGGCGAGAAGGTGACGTTCACAACTACTCTTAAGAAGGTTGTCGAACTCGTACTTCCTAAGGAAGATGACGAGCTTGCAAAGAAAGCTGGTGACTTCAAGACACTCGACGAGCTTAAGGCTGATATCGAGCGCGAAATTACCACCCAAAAAGAACGCGAAGCGGGTGACAAGCTTAAGGACGACCTGATTGCGGCGCTTATCGAAAAGAGTGAAGTACCTGCGCCAGAAGTACTCGTTGCAGACCAAATGCGTTCTATCGAACAAGATTTCTCACAAAACCTCATGTACCGTGGTGTTGACCTGCACACCTACCTAGAAGCGAATAACTTCAAGGATGAAGACGACTGGCGTGAAAAAGAAGTGAAGCCGACTGCGGTAAAGCGCACTCAGGCTGGGCTCGTGCTTAATGAACTTAGCAAGGCCGAGAATATCGACGCGACCGACGCGGAAATTGACGAGCATGTTGAAATTCACAAGCGTCAGTACGCAAACAACCCAGAAGTTTTGAAGCAATTCGAAACACCGGAGGTTCGCCGCGATATCGCCAACCACTACATTACTGAAAAGACTATCGAGCGACTTGTCGAACTTAACGGCGGCAAGGTTACTCCACACAACTAATCTGCGCGAACATATAATTAGCACTCACTTGACCTGAGTGCTAATTTTTATGTACAATAGGTACTAGAAAAGAGGTGTATATGACCGGACCTAAAAATTATCTTGTTCCTACGGTGATTGAAAAATCTCACGATGGTGAGCGAGCGTTTGATATTTACTCGCGACTCTTAAAAGATCGTATTATCTTTTTGGGTGAAGAGGTGAATGAGCATACCGCAAACATTGTAATTGCGCAGCTTCTGTACCTTGCGTATGAAGACCCGAAGAAAGACATCAAGCTCTACATTAATAGTCCTGGTGGGAGCGTCTACGACGGCCTTGGTATTTTCGACACCATCCAGGCAATTGCTCCAGACGTGCAAACCGTCGGTATTGGACTTCAGGCAAGTATGGGCGCCTTCCTGCTTTCAAGCGGTACCAAGGGGAAGCGCTTCGCACTCCCGAATAGCCGTATTATGATTCACCAGCCATCGAGCGGCACCCAGGGGAAGATTAGCGATCAAGAGATTACACTTCGCGAAGGTCTCTTTTTGAAGCAACGTCTTAATGAAATCCTTGCGAAGAACACTGGTCAAAAACTTTCTAAAATTGAGAAAGATGTTGATCGTGACTTCTGGATGAGTGCCAAAGAGGCCAAAGACTACGGCATTATCGACGAGATTATCACAAAAGCCTAACTGAATAGGGAAGCATAAGTGGTATAATTCCTCTAGTTATGCCACATAGTCCTGTACACGTATCTGCAAAAAAGAAATCTTTGAAGAAAAAAATCGACATTCATCCGTATACCGGGTTTGATCGATTGGTATTATTTGTTTCTGTGCTCTATCCTTTGAGCGCAATCCCTCAAATCATCGCTGTCTTTAGTGGTCGCACCGAAGGTGTGTCAGTACTTTCTTGGATGGTGTTCTTGGTATGTTCTGCGCTCTTCTTTACCTACGGGCTTCGTCGCAAGGTGCCCCCGATGATTGCCGCAAACTCAATTTGGGTGGTGATGGATGCGCTCGTGATTATCGGTATCTTCATGAATGGGGCGGTGAGCTGGTTTTAAGAAGCGCTCATGGTAGCATTTCAGGTTGCGTTGATTTATTTTAAGGCATAGTAATGACTGAGTTCTCACCACTTAAAGGATTCTCCGACGCACGCGCAGTGCAGCGGCTTAATCTTCAGCAGGCCCGAACCCTAGGGTATCAGAATCCGGAAGATCTCTACGACCCTCACAATATTCGCCTCGTATGGCGACAAATGAAACTCTTAAAACAAAATCCTCAAAACTATGAAGGGGCGTTCTTCGATAACTGGATGGCGGGGTATGTGCGTACCGCGGAATGGACAATCGACGACGAGATCCCATTTAGTTCCGATATTGCTCGGGGTAGATTGAGGGAGCTGCAAGAAAGTGGCATGAGTATTGATCCGCTGCACAAACTAGGCGTAAGCGCATTGATTGTCAGTAACCGTCTTGATGAAGATATGCAGTACGACGTCGTAGAGCAATTACTTGATCGCGCGATTGACAGGGGTATTGCCCTTGGAAATAGGGCAGTGAATATAGTAGTGACCGAGCCGGATCCAATCCTTGAAGCCGTGCGAGATCACGGGTTTCTCGCAACCGGTCGCATCGCAGACTATCCAGGGAGTACGAGGACTCGTCGTCTTTATACAAAACCCCTTGACTCGTAGCCTAAAAACGTGCACAATGGGTACTAAGAAGTAGTGTAGCCCTGGGTGTCTGTGCCCGCGAGAAAGTACAGATTATCGCAAAAACGAATGTGGCAGTTCGCGAATGCACCAGAGGTTAAGGGAATCTTCGGCGCCAAAGAAAACCCTTATATTAAACCCAATTAATTATTGCGAGGTCCATTTATATATGGCTGGTACGAAAAGTACGAACACCAAGCGTGTGTTTTTCACTAGTGATGACACAGCACTCCCACTACCAAACTTAATTCAGCACCAACGCGAAAGTTGGAAAGACTTTATCGAGACAGGTCTCGGCGAAATCTTTGCAGAGCTTAACCCAATCGATGACTACACCGGCCAAAAGCTGGCGCTTCGTTTTGGTAAATACGCATTCCAAGAGCCTAAGAACTCTGAAGTGCACGCAAAAGAAAACAACCTTACCTTCGATGCTCCACTTCACGCGATCGTAGAGCTTACCAACAAGGTAACTGGTGAAGTAAAAGAACAAGAGATCTACCTTGGTGACTACCCATGGATGACCGACCGCGGTACATTCATTATCAACGGTACCGAGCGTGTGGTTGTGTCTCAGCTTATTCGTTCTGCAGGTGTATTCTTCACCGCCGATCGCGCTGCGACTCGTAACTTCTATGGTGCGAAGCTTATCCCGGGCCGTGGTGCATGGCTTGAATTCGAGACCGCTTCAAACGGTGCAATCTACGTAAAGATCGACCGCCGTCGCAAGCTTCCTGTAACCACCCTTTTCCGCGCCCTTGGCTACAACAAGACAAGCGAAATTAAGTCTCTCTTTGACGACATTGACACCGGTGAAGTAAAGTACCTCGACGCAACTCTCGATAAGGACCCAGCGCGTGGAACTAACGAAGCACTCATCGAAGTGTACCGCCGTCTCCGTCCAGGTGACCTCGCAACCGTTGACAACGCACGTTCAATGATTGAGCGTATGTTCTTCGACTTTAAGCGTTTCGACTATTCTCGTGTCGGTCGTTACAAGCTTAACCAACGCCTTGGCCTCGAAGTTGCAAACACTACCGAAAACCGCGTATTCCAGGTTTCAGACCTCATTGCGATCGTTCGTGAAGTGATTCGCCTTAACAACACTCAAGAAGACGCCGACGACATCGACGCACTCTCAAACCGCCGCGTGAAATTGGTTGGTGAGCTTGTAGCTCGTCAATTCCGCGTTGGTATGCTCCGCATGCAGCGTAACGCGATGGACCGTATGTCAATGTCTGACATCGAAACTGTCACTCCATCTCAGCTTATTAACGCTCGTCCAGTGGTTGCTGCGGTTCGCGAATTCTTCGCAAGCTCACAGCTTTCACAACTTATGGACGAAACTAACCCACTTGCAGAGCTCGCTCACAAGCGTCGTCTATCTTCAATGGGTCCTGGTGGTCTCTCACGTGAGCGCGCCGGCTTCGACGTTCGTGACGCCCACCCAACTCACTACGGTCGTCTTTGTGCAGTGGAAACACCAGAAGGTGCGAACATTGGACTCGTGCTTAACCTCGCAGCCTACGCTCGTGTGAACGAGTACGGCTTTATCGAGACTCCTTACCTCAAGGTAAAGGACGGTAAGGTAACCGACGAAGTAGTCTACCTCGATGCCTCACAAGAAGCAGTTGAAGTGATTGCTGACGCGGGTGCTGAGCTTAACGATAACGGTACTTTCCGCGACGAGCGTGTATCTGCACGTAACGGTCTGCTTCCAGAGCAAGTTGACGCATCAGAAGTGACTTACATGGACGCTGCGCACAAGCAAATTCTTGGTTCAACCGCATCACTCGTGCCTTTCGTTGAAAAGAACCGTGTTGACCGTTCACTCATGGCCTCAAGCATGCAGAAGCAAGCTGTGCCACTTCTTCAGCCACAATCTCCAACTGTGGGTACTGGTATCGAAGAAGAAATCGCTCGTAACACCAGCCAACTTATCGTTGCAGAAGCAGACGGTGAGGTTGTAAAGGCTGACGGTAACAGCGTTGAAGTGAAGTACAAGGATGGCGTGAAGTCATACGAACCTGTTCACTTTATTAAGTCAAACGACGACCGCTCAATTAACCAAAAAGTACGCGTAAACCGCGGCGACAAGGTTAAGGCTGGCGACATTCTTATCGAAGGTGCGTCTGTTGCAGATGGTGAAATTGCACTTGGTAAGGACCTTCTCGTGGCCTTCATGCCATGGAACGGTTACAACATGGACGACGCGATCGTACTTTCACGAAAGCTCGTACAAGACGACACCCTGACAAGCGTGAACATCAAGGACTACACTGTTGAAGTTCGTGAAACCAAGCTTGGTCCAGAAATCGTGACTCGTGACATTCCAAACGTATCAGAAGAATCACTTCGCCACCTCGACGAAAATGGTATCGTACAACTCGGTTCTGAAGTAAAGGCCGGTGACGTACTCGTAGGTAAGATTACTCCAAAGGGTGAGCAAGAGCTCAGCTCTGAAGAGCGCCTTCTTCGCGCTATCTTCGGTGAAAAGGCTAAGGATGTACGTGACACCTCACAACGCATGAACAATGCAGGTGGTGGTAAGGTTGTGGGCGTAAAGATCTTCTCACGCGAAAACGGTCACGAACTCAAGGCTGGTGTGCTTATGCAAATCCAGATCTTCGTTGCACAGTTCCGCAAGATCTCTGTAGGTGACAAGCTTGCAGGCCGTCACGGTAACAAGGGTGTGGTTGCACGTATTCTTCCTGAAGAAGACATGCCATTCCTCGAAGACGGTACTCCTGTCGACGTAGTCCTTAACCCACTTGGTGTCCCGAGCCGTATGAACATTGGTCAGCTTTTCGAAACTCACCTTGGTATGGCAGCACGCGCACTTGGGTACAAGGTTGCAACACCTCCATTTAACGGTATTTCTGACGAGACTATCTCAAACGAGCTCGAAAAGGCTGGATTCGCCCGCGACGGTAAGAGTCAACTCTTTGACGGACGCACTGGTGAGGCCTTTGAGGAACGTACTACTGTTGGTGTGATGCACATGCTGAAGCTTCACCACATGGTGAGCGACAAGATTCACGCACGTTCAACTGGTCCTTACACAATGGTGACCCAACAGCCACTTGGTGGTAAGGCACAAAACGGTGGTCAGCGCTTCGGAGAGATGGAGGTGTGGGCACTTGAAGCATATGGTGCTGCGGCAACACTTCAAGAAATGCTTACTATTAAGTCTGACGACGTCTACGGACGTGCGAAGGCATACGAATCAATCATCAAGGACGAGCCAATCGTTGGTCCTAAGCTTCCTGAGTCATTCAACGTCCTCGTGAAGGAACTCCAAGGTCTCGGCCTTCGTGTTGACCTCATGGACGAATCTGAAGACGCAGTCGTTGACGCAGAACAAGTAATTGGAAGTGTCATTAACGGACAGCCTGTCGCTGCATCTGAAGTTGACCTTGGTGAAGAAGTTGAAACAATTCTCGATGAAGCTGATGCGGAAATGAACGATCTTGAAGAAGATGGTCTGAGCATCCAGGACATTGATGAAATTGACGAAGTAAAGGAGGAGGCGTAAATATGTCACGCGTCGTAACCAACAACAACGGCATCGCTGACTTTGACGCTATTCGTCTCAGCGTAGCAAGCCCTGAAGACATTCAGAAGTGGAGCTACGGTGAAGTCACAAAGCCTGAAACAATTAACTACCGTACTCAAAAGCCTGAGCGTGATGGTTTGTTCTGTGAGCGAATCTTCGGTCCAGTAAAGGACATTAACCCACACGACTCAAAGCTTAAGGGCGTACGTTCTCGTGAAGCTGCGGTCGACAAGAATGGTGACCTCGTTACCAAGTCAATCGTACGTCGCGAACGTATGGGTCACATTAGCCTCGCTGCGCCAGTTGCACACATCTGGTTCATGCGTGGTACTCCAAGCGCAATGTCATTGCTCCTTGGTATCACTGTTCGTAACCTTGAACGTATCGCATACTTTGCAACCTACGTAGTACTCAAGGCCGACGAAGAAACTCGCGACAAGTTCCTCGCGGACCTTGAAGCCGAAACCGAAGCTGGCCGTATGGCTATCAAGATGCGTTTCGAGAAAGAAGCTGAAGCTGAAACTGCCGACGTAAAGGCACTTGCTGAAGCGCAGACTCGTGAACTCAGCGACCTCGACGAAAGCTACGCTGTAAAGAAGGCACAACTCGAAAGTTTGACTGCAAAGTCACTCATGAGCGAAGTTGACTACCGTAACCTCCCAGAAGAATACCAAGACCTCATCGAGGTTGGTATGGGCGGCCAAGCGCTTAAGGCACTCCTCGACGACATCAACCTTGAAGCCCTCATTGTTGAACTTAGCGAAGAAGCTGAAGGTGCAAAGGGTCAACGCGAGAAGAAGCTCCTTAAGCGTCTTAAGGTACTTGAAGGTATGCACGCCGCTGGTATTGAACCAAGCAGCCTTACGCTTACCGTACTTCCTGTGATTCCTCCGGACCTACGTCCAATGGTGCAGCTTACTGGTGGTCGTTTTGCGACCTCAGACCTCAACGACCTTTACCGTCGTGTGATTAACCGTAACAACCGTCTTAAGAAGCTCATCGAGCTTAACGCGCCAGAAGTAATTCGTCGCAACGAAATGCGTATGCTCCAAGAAGCAGTTGACGCACTCGTCGACAACTCAGCGGCTCGCGGTGGACGTGCGGTCAACGCAACTGGTGGCCGTCGCCGTCTTAAGTCGATCTCTGACATGCTTAAGGGTAAGCAGGGTCGTTTCCGCCAAAACCTTCTTGGTAAGCGTGTAGACTACTCTGGTCGTTCAGTGATCGTGGTTGGTCCAAAGCTTAAGATCAACGAATGTGGTCTTCCGAAGCAAATGGCCCTCGAACTCTTCAAGCCATTCGTGATTAGCTGGTTGATTCGTGGCGAATACGCACACAACATCCGTTCAGCAACTCGTCTTATCGAAGCTGGCGATGCAGTAGTGTGGGACGCACTCGATGCAGTGATTGAAGGTAAGTACGTGCTCCTTAACCGTGCACCGTCACTTCACCGTCTTTCAATCCAAGCCTTCCAACCTCGCCTCGTTGAAGGTAAGGCAATCCAACTTCACCCACTCGTAGCAAACGGTTTCAACGCCGACTACGACGGTGACCAGATGGCAGTCCACCTTCCACTTTCACGCCAAGCTCAAGAAGAAGCGCGCACCCTTATGAGTGCAACTGCCAACCTTCTTAAGCCAGCTGATGGTGCGCCAGTGCTTTCAATCGGTCAGGACGTGGTGCTTGGTAACTACTACCTTACCTACAACAAGCCGAGTGCACAGAGCGACGTGGTAAAGCCATTCAGTTCTGTCTACGAAGCAGAAATGGCGTACGACAACGGTATCATCCAACTCCAAACTCCAATTCGCGTGTTTGCAAAGGGTGAAATCCGTAACACAACACTTGGACGTGTCTTCTTTAACGAAATTCTGCCTGCAGATTTCCCATACGACGACAACATCCAAAGCAAGAAGCAACTTAAGAAGGTACTTAGCCAGATCTTCAACCGCTACGGTGCTGAAGCAACTGCGCAAACTGCTGACCGCATGAAGGGTCTCGCATTCCGCTTTGCAACCACTTCAGCTGTGTCGACTGGTAAGGATGACTACATCCAATTCCCAGAAACCGACGAATTCATCGCCGAAGGTGACGCAAAGGTTACTCTCATCTCAGAACAATACGACCAAGGTCTTATTACTGAAGAAGAGCGTTACAGCCTTACAGTCTCAACCTGGCGTGGTGTAGTTCGCCAAATCACCGAGTTCCTCCAAACACAGCTTAAGGACATGGACACAAGTGTCTCTGTGATGGTCAACTCTGGTGCTCGTGGTGATATCTCTAACGTGCAGCTTGCAAGCGCCATGATTGGTATCATGGTGGACGCAACAAACCGTGAGATTGAGCTTCCAATTCGTTCAAGTTACAAGAAGGGTCTTTCAAGCCTTGAGCAGTTCGTGGCGACTCGTGGTTCACGTAAGGGTCTTATTGACACCGCGCTTAAGACTGCCGACTCTGGATACCTTACTCGCCGTCTCGTAGACGTGTCACAAGACGTGTTTACCGTAGAAGACGCAGCAGGTGACGATGATGGATTTACCATCTACCGCGCTGAAACTGAACTCACAATGATCGACTTCGGTAACCGTCTCTACGGACGTTACGCTGCTGAAGATATTGCGGGTCATGTGAAACAAGGTGAGTTGATTACTCGTGAGATTGCTAACGCGATTGAAGCTGATGCTGACATTAAGGAAGCAAAGATCATGTCAGTGCTTTCAACTAAGAACCTTCGTGGTGTGCCTCGTAAGAGCTACGGTATCGACATGTCGACTAACCAACTCGTTGACGATGCACAGCCAGTAGGTGTGATCGCCGCACAATCAGTCGGTGAGCCTGGTACACAGCTTACCCTCCGTACCTTCCACGCATCTGGTGTGGCGGAAAGCGACATCACCCAGGGTCTCCCTCGTGTGGAAGAGCTCTTCGAAGCACGTTCGCCAAAGGGTCAGGCATACGTTACCGAGGTAACTGGTGTGGTTGAAGCGTGGGAAGACGGCAAGAAGTACGTAGTACAAGTAACCCCTGAAGCCGGTCACGTTGAGCGTATCGCGCTTGAAGGTCGTACCGCAGGTGTAAAGAACGGCGCAAACGTAAAGGCTGGTGATGTACTTGCAACTGGTGAAAGCGAAAGCAAGCCAATCGTTTCACCATTCGACGGCGTCGTAGAGATTACTGACGAATTCGTCGTACTCGCTGCAAACGCTGGTGCACCAGTTCGCTACGAAGTTCCTGGCAACATGCAACTTCTCGTAAAGAGCGGTGACGTGGTTGAAGCAGGTGATCGTCTTACCGGTGGTTCACTCAACCTTCACGACCTCATGCGTCTTAAGGGTGTTGAAGCGACACAACGTTACATTGTGAATGAAGTGCTTCGCATCTACGCCGCGCAGGGTCAAGACGTTGCTGACAAGCACCTCGAGATCATCGTTCGCCAAATGTTCAGCCGTGTACAGGTTGAAGATCCAGGTGATGGTGAATTTGTAACAGGTGACATCGTGTCACGTGCTGCGGTTGTTGAAGCAAACATCGAGCTTGCTGCTGAAGGTAAAGAGCAAATCGCCTACACCCAACTGCTTCTCGGTATCACGAAGGTGTCAATCTGGTCTGATAGCTGGCTTTCAGCTGCATCATTCCAAGACACAACTCGCGTGCTGATTAACGCAGCGGTGAGCGGACGTTCTGACAACCTCCACGGTCTTAAGGAAAACGTGATCATTGGTCGCAAGATTCCTGTAGGTACCGGTGTGCACAGTGCGACCGCACTCGACACACTCGAAAGCGACGAAGAAGTCGTTGCGGACATCGAAGAAGATGTCGAACTCGCTGCCTAGTTTCTAGGTAACAAAGAAGAAGCCCCGCTTGGGGCTTTTTCTTTTGGGGTTGTGAAACTTGGGGTCGGGGAGTACGATCTGTGGCTATAGTAAAAGGAGCCGCGTATGTCAGTACTGCTTATTCCAGAACATCAACCAAATTTTCCTCTTGAAGATGTGAGCGATAAGAACGCGGTGCTATTTGAGCAGCTGCTTTTGGATCCTAATTATATTTTTACAATTCATGAGCTTGCAGAGCAGCACGTGACCGCGTTTAAGCTGGGCCACGCTACGATTCGTAGCCTTGGACATGTCATTTACAAGAATGGTCAGCAGCAAATGGCGTTCAGCTATGGGGCAACACTGTACGAGGCCCTTTCATCAACGGTGAAGCCCGAAGTGCGCACTTTCTCAGAGAATATTCGCGTCAGTGGTGTAGTGAACACGATCCTTGCCCTAAGGGATGATACTACGTCTGCAATTATGGGTATCATGGATGAAGAAGAGAGCTTCACGGAGGAGATGCCAACAGCTGCAAAACTGATTCATTATGCAAGTGAGTTTTCACCTGATTTCGATAAAAGATTAGTCCTTTGGGGTGCCGCGCTAGAACGCAGTATCGATAGGGATATGATGGATATCGCAGCGTAGCTTTTATGCTTGCAACTTAACGGGGGCGGAGTATAGTTGAGGGATATGCAAGCTGGTGATACTTTAGACTTCATTCGACCGTTTACGGGGATCGAACAGCGAGAAGATGAGGGTGAGAAGATTTCTGAAGCCGATCTTTATGTGATGATGCAGCTGTTGAATCGATTTATTAATGATCGGGCCGAGAATGTGCATTCATTTGCAGTCCTTGAGCCATTCGGGCTGGTCACGGTGTTTGAAGGTTCGTATCGACTTGATATGCCCGACGACTCATACTTACATGTAGCGGTATACGGTACGCAAAATGACGACGGTATTATTGAATTTGGCGTTTCAGTAAATGAGCACCTCGCAGACGGCATGTATAACGGGGGACACTCGTATCTGTATGACTTCAATGGCCTCTCTCGTTCAACGTCAGCTCCAGATTTGAGTGAGGAACTTGATGAAGAGGACCGTGAGATGTTGAGGAGACACTACATGCTTTCAGATCACTACGCCGAAAGAGAAATACTTGCGGAAGCAAAACGTTCAGACGATTTCGAGGAGCGCGAACATGCTGAAGCGGCACAGAAACGAATCGATGAAGAGCTCGCATTCGATGAGATTGCTGAGTCTATGGGTGTTGATAATCAACGACCGTATCCGGGTGAATTAGAGCAACTCCGAACGTTAATTTGGGATGCACGCCCCTTTCCTTTGCACAACGAACTCGCGGAATAGCTTGAAAAAAGCATGTAATTCTGCTACAATAAGCATCGAGTTTCCATTCATTCTCATCTGAAACGTGTACAAGACAGATGGGCGAGATGAATATCGCTTTGCATAGGTGTGCTGGCCGGCAGAGCAAACACTAACTAGAAGGTGTTAATCTAATAATTTTAAGAGGAAGTTTATTGTTCTATGCCAACAATTAATCAACTCGTGCGTAAGCCACGCCAGACTGCGAACAAGAAGTCAAAGTCTCCAGCGCTTGGCCGTATTCACAACGCACTCAAAACCCGTTACTACGATCAAGACGCCCCACTCAAGCGTGGTGTATGTATCAAGGTAACAACTAAGACACCAAAGAAGCCTAACTCAGCGCTTCGTAAGGTTGCTCGTGTTCGTCTTACTAACGGTCACGAAGTATGGGCTTACATTGGTGGTGAAGGTCACAACCTCCAAGAACACGCCGTAGTGCTCGTTCGTGGTGGTCGTGTGCCAGACCTTCCAGGTGTGCGTTACCACATCGTTCGTGGCGCCCTCGACCTTCAGGGTGTTGCAAAGCGTCAACAAGGCCGTTCTAAGTACGGTGCAAAGAAGGAGAAGAACTAGTCATGCCACGCAAGAAAACAGTCAGCCTTCAGCGCATACCTAACCCAGACCGCAAGTACCAAAGCGTCATGGTGCAGCGCCTTATCAACAAGTCTATGCTTGACGGTAAGAAGCTTGTCGCAGAGCGTGCGGTATACGCAGCCCTCGAAACTGCAGCTAAGAAGCTTGAAAGTGAAAACCCACTTGAAGTGTTTGAAAAAGCTCTCAAGAACGTTTCACCAAACTTCGAAGTAAAGTCTCGTCGTGTTGGTGGTGCAAACTACCAAATCCCATTCCCAGTAGCTGGTCACCGCCAATTGCACTACGCCTTTTCATGGCTTGTACAATCAGCGCGTGCTCGTTCAGGAATGCCTTACAGCCAACGTCTTGCACTTGAAATTGTAGATGCCTACAACGAAACCGGTGCAGCCTTCAAGAAGAAGGAAGACACCCACAAGATGGCTGAAGCAAACCGTGCATTCGCACACTTTGCACGCGGATAATTATTCGCACCAATCTCAAACACTCCTCGTTTCGGGGAGTGTTTTTGTTTGTGGTTTGCCAACGGGTCGCTTCGTGTCATAATGACCTGCATGACAATTGGTGTTGATGCTGACTATTCTTTTTCCGGTGACCGTGAGCCAAAAAACTTCCAGAAGCTTTCAGGTGAACAGCGTTCGGTAGTGCAGATGGTGCAGGGTCAGATTTCTGATTCTGATGATTTTGATCGAATGCGAGATGCGACAGCTAATTTAAACGACGTGTTTATTGCTGATGGACTTCTTGGTCAGACAGCTATTATTAATTCAGAATTCTCGATAGTTGTTGAGCGGGATGTGAGCCTGGGTGCGTCGGGCCTAAAAGTTGATTCGATGAGCGAGAGTGCAACAAGCATGCAGCTTCAAGGTGTATTCGTTGGATGCGATGTGATCGCCCTCGACGGCAAGACTCCAGAGCTCGTGTATTTACTAGAGCTGCCGATGGCAACGAAGGAGTTTAAATTTAGAACCGCAGTTGCTGCGGTCGATAGCGCAGTGCTCATGATTGACTCTGAGGTAGAGGGGATGGGCGAATCTCTCGAGCTCCTTTCGAAAGTGAAAAGTGAAGTTGTTGCGCGGAATTTACGTGCTATGGGTGAGCTTCGTGAGATAACCGACGAAGTGGATGCTGACTATTTGAAGGAGATGTCGCTTCTTGCGATTGAGATTCTTGCACAGCCAGAGGTCGCGAAGAGTAAAACATTGCGAGATGCTGTGACGGAAATTTTTAGTGGATTGATTGATGGTGCCGTTCGTTATGCCTTTGAAGGGTTTGGTGTAGAGCGTGTCGAGCGAAAAGACGGCAGTGTTGCGCTTGCGGTGAATCAGATAGAAGCAGCGGGATACGTCCATGCGATTACTACTGTAGAGGATTTTAAGTATATACCTGCCACCGAGGGGAGTGAAGCGAGCGCTGAAGCTAGAGAGACTTTTCAGCCAGCTTTTGTATTTATGAATGGTGACGAGCCAGTTGTTGTTCCTATTCAGTACATTACACTTTTTTACGTCGATAGGCTCTCGGAAGAAGACGCGAGTTGTACATCTTTTCGCACGAAGTTTCTTGAGGAGTATCCTAATGTATTTAATCCTCGTATCATGCGAATATGGAAAATGATGAAATATGCGGTGCGAAACTATTTCCAAAAAGACGAAGGTGGTGTATAACCATAAGCAAATGGGAGCGCACAACACAAACATCACAAAGGTAATCGGGGACTAGTATGGGTGAGCTGGTCGAGTTTGAGTCTATAGCGCGACTCGACCGCATGCCACCGATAGCCGACCCCGTTATTCGTTCCGCACTCGCTCGCCTCTCTTTCCGTGATTTTCAGGAAGAATTTGCAATTCGAACGCCCGTAGATAGGCGGGGAATTATTGACCATAAGGCACTGCTCGAGCAAGTATCAGCGTTCGTAGAGCCGGGCTATAAGTGGAAGGCACCATTCTTCGACGAACATCACCTTTACTGGAAGGCGAGCTACTACGAATCGGCATTTAATGTCGATGCAACGCTTGCTCAAGATTTTCGTGACTTACCAATTAATAAAATATGGGTACCGCGAGAGTTTCATGACTTTGTGCATCTTATGACCCGCCCTGGTGATGTGCCTGAGCATTTCGACATGAAATCAATTGTGCGTGATTTTCGTCGTCGTAATTATCTCTATACGATTACCTCACAAATTGTGAACTTGCGAGAGGTTTCCGAGCGCGTAGTGCCTAGGACACTTCACAAAAAGGACGGCACCGCTGAGGGCGTTATATATGTAGATCCTATTACGCGACGCAGTTTTGAAAGTTTGGAAGAGTTAGAAGCGCGACGGCGACGGTTTATTACTCAGGTCGAGCGTCACGACAGGGACGGGCTCATTGATTTAAGTACACTTACAACCATGTCACTTGATGAGTCGGGTCGGGTCGAAGATGCTATACCTGAAATTAGGGATATGATTCTTCCTGACTTTGCGCGAGCGGCGGGACGGTCGGCGCTACGTGTCGATATTCCCTACGAGCGCATTGCTGGGTAGTGCTTTCGCTTGAACTCGTCGCGTGACTGGCCTATACTCTCATGCATGTCTCAGTTCGAACTACTACCCATTCCACAGCCAAGAGACTTCGATGCTGCGTTTTCGTCCATAGAAGAGGCGTATCTCCGCCAGGGCGGCGCAACAATGGTTGCGAGTGGTGAATCGAACATATCTCTTGTTGATGACGAAGCCATGCGGCGTGACACTCAACTTTCAAATTACTCAACTTTCCTTATTCCTTATGGAGCTGATCCTACTGAAGCGCACGCATACGACCCGGCTCACGCTTTTTCGCGAGGTTTCTCGATGGCGTATCCGGTAAATGACGTACTCTACGAAAACCGTTACGGGTTTGATGACTATTATTCTTCGCTCAATCAATGGATGCTTGCACAAGGTACGGAGAATATCGTCGATGATCGTGCATGGTTTGAAGCAAATTCGCTCCTTGTGCAGAAATATAGCGAAGGGGGGCTTGCACTTCTCGGCACGAGCTCAACAGATGTAATCGAGGAGTGGGGTGATCGATTATATACAAATCCAACACTCTCGAGAGTGTTTACTATGGGATGTGGTGCACTTGTGATGTCCGGCGTCATTCACCAGCGCTCGCTCAATGAGTACGCGCTGAATACAGCTGGCTTTACGGCAAGTATCGAAGAAGGGCTTGAGGCGCTTATGGCAAGGAGGGACGGAGATGAATTTGGCGCCTAGGGGTATAAAGCAGATATATCTGGAAAAGGGTTTCGAGCTGCCTTCACCTGCTAGTTTTGACGATTACATCGCAGGTATTGATAGTGACATTCAGGAAGAGGGAGGCCCTGCGGCATTCTTAGGGATGATTCGGGCTGAACGAAGGGATTGGGAGTCAATGGAAAATGGCGTACTGCGTCCATTGTTACGGCACGCTTTTAACTATGAAGATCCACGTTGTGGGGGTAATGCACCAAAAACAGACCTCTCGATGGCCAAGGCGGCTCTGAGTGGCATGCTCTTTGGGCATATCGTAAACGAAGGCGCATACCCTAGAATGCTACACGTTCGACCATACAACACTAACACTCCAATCAACACTGAGCTTGCGGCTGACTTTACGGATTTCGAGCAATTGTGGGAGATTGATCAACCACGCGCATATCGGCTCGGGGTGCAGGCGATGTCAACGTTATTTATCGATTCACTTAGTACAGAATCACTTAAAACGCTCTCGCGGTGGAGCGAGCCTATGGTAGGCATTGAGCGGGCGCAGCATTTTAATTTTGGATTTGGCACTTCACTCTATCTTGCCTGGGATGCATATTCGGACATGCTCAACGCGAAGGGCGAAAGCGGGCAAGTGCTCCAGTACATAGCTGCTAATCTAAGTCGAAAATAGCATCTAGATAAGAGGCGGATAATCTGATATAATAGCACTAAAGCGCTATTTTTCATGGCCAAAAATAATTAACCTCGGTACGACCGTATCGAAGTGACGAAAGAGAGACGAGAGAGACATGGCACAAGCAAACGTCCCACTAAAGGACTATCGCAATATTGGTATTATTGCCCACATTGACGCGGGTAAGACCACAACAACTGAAGGTATTCTTTACCGTACCGGTATTAACCATAAGATTGGTGAAGTTCGTGGTGACGGTGACGGTGCAACTACCGACTGGATGGCACAAGAGAAAGAGCGTGGTATTACTATTACCTCTGCTGCGGTGACTTGTTTCTGGAACGGTCACAAGATCAACATTATCGACACCCCAGGTCACATCGACTTTACCGCTGAGGTTGAGCGTTCACTTCGTGTCCTCGACGGTGCGGTGACAGTCTTCGACGGTAAGATGGGTGTTGAAGCGCAGACTGAAACTGTATGGCGCCAGGCTAACAAGTACGGCGTGCCTCGTATTTGTTTCATCAACAAGATTAACCAAATTGGTGGTGATTTCTACAAGTCTCTCGATACAATTCACAACCGTCTCTCTAAGCACGCACTTCCTGTGCACCTTCCTATCGGTTTCGAAAAGGAAATCAACGGTCTCGTTGACCTCCTCGACATGAAGGCATACACCTACAGCGACTACACCGACAAGGCCCTCGTACAAGGTGAAATCCCGGCTGACATGCTTGAAAAGGCAAAGAACGCACGTAGCCTCCTCGTTGAAGCTGCGGTTGAAGCAGAAGACGAACTCTTCGAACGCTACCTTAACGAAGGTGAAGAATCAATTTCTCTTGAAGACCTCAAGCGCGCACTTCGTAAGCGTGTCCTCGCGGGTGACTTCTTCCTCGTAACTGGTGGTGACGGACGTGGTGTGATCGTTGAGAAGGTCCTTGACCTCGTAACCGACTTCCTCCCATCTCCACTTGACGTTGAAGCAATCCAGGGTACCAACCCTAAGACTGGCGACGTGATTGAGCGTAAGCCTGCTGATAGCGAGCCGCTCGCTGCCCTCGCATTCAAGATTGCGACCGACCCATTTGTTGGACGTCTTATCTTCGTCCGTGTGTACTCAGGTAAGCTTACTGCAGGTAGCTACATCCTTAACACGACTACTGGTGAAAAAGAGCGTATCGGCCGTATTGTTCGTATGCACGCCGACAAGCGTGAAGACATCGACATGGTGGGCGCTGGTGATATCGCCGCAGTTGTGGGTCTTAAGAGCACCTTTACCGGTCACACCCTTGCAGACCCTGCAAACCCAATTATCCTTGAGTCAATCGAATTCCCAGAACCTCCTGTATCGATTGCGGTTGAGCCAAAGACTAAGGCTGACCAAGAAAAGATGGGTATCGCTCTCCAACGTCTCGCTGAAGAAGACCCAACCTTCCGTATTCACACCGACGAAGAAACTGGCCAGACAATTATGTCGGGAATGGGTGAGCTTCACCTCGACATCCTTGTTGACCGTATGAAGCGTGAGTTCAACGTTGAAGCAAACATTGGTGAGCCTCAAGTTGCCTTCCGTGAAACTATTCGTGGTACTGCTGAAGCACAAGGTAAGCACGCTAAGCAATCTGGTGGACGTGGTCAGTACGGTGACGTATGGATTCGCTTCGAGCCAACCGAATCTGGCGAAGGCTTCGAATGGGCTGATGAAATTAAGGGTGGTGTGGTCCCTCAAGAATACCGTGGTCCAGTACAGAAGGGTATTAAAGATACTCTTGAAGGCGGTGTGATCGCTGGATACCCAATGATTGGTGTGAAGGCAACCCTCTACGATGGTTCATACCACGACGTCGACTCAAGCGAACTTGCCTTCAACCTTGCGGGTGTCCTCGCGGTGAAGGAAGGTATTCCTAAGGCGAAGCCAGTTATCCTCGAGCCAGTCATGAAGGTGGAAGTTTCAACTCCAGAAGACTTCATGGGTGACATCATCGGTGACCTTAACTCTCGCCGTGGTCGTATCGACGCTATGGAAGACATTCCTGGTGGCGCTAAGTTGGTTCGTGCTTACGTTCCACTTTCAAACCTCTTCGGATACACCAACGACATTCGCTCAATGAGCCAAGGTCGTGCAGCCTCAACTATGGAGCTTGCGCAGTACGAAGAAGTACCACCAAACGTTGCACAAGAAATCATCGAGAAGCGTACCAACAAGTAAGTAATCGATTGATAGGAAATAGAGCGTCACTCGGCGCTCTATTTTTTATGCTTGTGCTTGCGACATCTTGAGGTAAATCGGTACAATACAGAGAACGAAACGGAGGAGTAAAATGCCTGGAGAGCGGCAGAAAGCCTATAAGGCGACAAAATTTGGTGAGGGGCAGACAGCAGATGGTCAACTGGTAAGGTTCCGTGTTGAAGTCGATTCGATTGGCGACACGGAGGCGATACCTCGCGCCCAAGAGGCGTTGGCACTTTTTAGCCATCTCGATACAGTGCAGTCGCTTCCTACAACGCGTAATATTCAGCATGGTGGCTACGGGCAGTACACACGCTACGACGTCGACCAACTTGAATATTGGGGCGGCGGTGGATTTGCTGAAGCGCTTCATATTAAAGATGCACCAGAAGGGTATCATCCGATTGTGACCTATAGTATGTTCCCTCGCGAGGGTGGTCGAGACGCGTACTTCGTGGAATGGAAAGATGAAGCATCAGCACTCGCGGGACTGAGGCGATTCGCGAATCAAGCAACTTTTGAGCAAATCCCAGAAGACGAGGACGAATCAAGGGGATTTATTCGCGCAGTTAACCTTGGGTCGCTACAGCCGTGGTTCTATGCTGTTGGTGATGCGCAGCTCATGGGTGATTATGTGTTCCCTGAGCATCTTGCTGGACATCCCGTATTCACTCCTGGCCGCCAGTTTATCGTACCAACGAAAGAATTCTGGCTTGATAAAGTTGCCCATACGACAGTAAAAACGAGCATGGGCGCCTATACACGTGAGGTTCCCACTAAAAAGTACAACGGCTGGGGCTATGATGACGGCGATCCGCAGATTCACACAACGGTGCAGTGGAATGACGGCTCTTTGACTGAGATTACGCCCGAGACTCCGCAGCAGCTTCTACCTATTCCAATCGAAACACAACCTTGGGTCGCAGAAGCCTACAAGGGCATTCAAGCAGCACTTGCAGGTAAAGCACTGAGCTTTACGGTGAATTTTGCTGACGGGAGCAAGTTTGTCGGTCGGTTCGTCGAGGCGCCAGAAAAGAAGTCAGACCCAGAGGGTGACTACTTTGTGCGAGTGAGTATGTCAGACGGCTCAACACGTGAGGGTAGAGTAACCTTTAGCCCTACCGCCGAGCTTCCTTCTGTGCAGTCATATGTACATCATCACTATTCAAAAAACGGCCATGAGTATACTCGTATAAGTGTGGATCGTATGGAAACGAAGCGTAATGGTCGCAAGGCTGCGGGAATTTTCTTTGCGCCTCCGACGGATGCAAGCCCTTACGAAGTAAATAGTACTCAGAACTCAGAAGAAGAATAGAATTGTTTTGTATCCTTATGGTATGAGACCTGTAGGATACGAACGACCAAGAGAAAAGCTACTGCTTAGGGGCGCTAAAGCGCTTAATACTTCCGAACTCCTTCAGCTCGTCATTGGTTCTGGGGGTCAGAAAATTTCGGGGGCGAAGGTAGCCGCTTCTCTCGATGTACTCTTGAGTCAGGGCAAGCCTACGTACGAGCAGCTCTTAAACGTACCAGGCATGGGTACGGCAAAGTCCTGTCAAATCCTTGCGGTATACGAACTTACCGCGCGACTGCACGATAAGGGGTATGGATGACCATGGTACCCCAGGTTCGTAGCTGGTATGAAAAAGCGCAGATAGATTACACACATAGCTACATGGCGCTCTACGCATCATTTAATGCTTGGTATGCTGCGTTTACGGGTACTACCAACGACAGGCAGGCGCTCAATACTTTACGTCGTGGTCATTCCATATGGTCGGCATATTGCGAGGGCTTGACTCTAAGGCCGCTCACGGTACCTATGGGATATTTGGTTGAGCTGACCCAGCGCGAGCCAATTTCGTACGCGTCACCTCATTGAAGGGGCGAAGTATCGAATGTGCAGGACTGGCCATCCTTGATAGAATATTGGTATAGGGTGCGGTGCTTAGTGATGCATGGGGCGCAAATACAGCCAACCTATGTGTACCTCGCCTACGAAACACTTAATTTGTTTATGGGTGAAGTTATTGCACGTGGACGGTATTAATACTGTTTACAACACCTCTAAAACAATATATAATTAGTTCATACGCCGTGGAGCCTTTTTACTCTAGTGCGAAAATAATTATCAAAGGAGAACTAACAACAATGGCAGATTTCGACCGAAGCAAGCCTCACGTTAACGTTGGTACTATGGGTCACGTCGACCACGGTAAGACTACTCTTACTGCAGCTATCACAAACGTGCTTGCGAAGAAACTTCCTAGCGACGTAAACAAAGCTGTCGCTTACGACCAAATTGACAACGCACCTGAAGAGCGTACTCGTGGTATTACCATCGCTACCTCTCACCAGGAATACGAGTCAGAAGGCCGTCACTACGCACACGTAGACATGCCTGGACACGCCGACTACGTTAAGAATATGATCACCGGTGCTGCACAAATCGATGGTGCTATCCTCGTGGTTGCTGCAAACGACGGTCCACTTCCACAAACTCGTGAGCACGTACTTCTTGCAAAGCAAGTTGGTGTGCCTAAGATCCTCGTGTTCCTCAACAAGATGGACCTCGCTGACCCAGAACTAGTTGAACTAGTTGAAATGGACATCCGCGAACTTCTTGCAAAGAACGGATTCGACGAAGACGCTCCAATCATCAAGGGTTCTGCTACTAAGGCCCTTGAAGGTGACGCAGCTTCTGAAGACGCTATCATGGAGCTCGTTGCAGCCCTCGACAGCTACGTTCCAGAGCCAACTCGCGACCTCGACAAGCCATTCCTTATGCCAATTGAGGACGTATTCTCAATCAAGGGCCGTGGTACTGTTGCAACTGGTCGTATCGAGCAAGGTGTGATCAACATCAACGACCCAGTTGAAATTGTTGGTATCAAGCCTACTCAAACTTCTACCGTTACTGGTATCGAAGCCTTCAAGAAGAACCTTGACCGTGGTCAAGCTGGTGACAACGCCGGACTTCTTCTCCGTGGTATCGAACGTGAGCAAATCGAACGTGGTCAAGTTATTGTTAAGCCAGGTTCACTTACTCCACACACAGAATTCGAAGCCGAAGTGTACATCCTTAAGAAGGAAGAAGGTGGTCGCCACACTCCATTCTCTAAGGGTTACAAGCCACAATTCTACTTCCGTACAACTGACGTTACCGGTGAAGTTGAGCTTCCTGCTGATAAGGAACTCGTTATCCCTGGTGACACCGTAACCTTCAAGGTTACCCTGCTCGCTCCTATTGCTATGGAGCAAGGTCTTAACTTCGCAATCCGCGAAGGTGGTAAGACTGTTGGTGCAGGTGTTGTTACCAAGATCGTTAAGTAGTTCTCCTACCTTACGCACGAATATCCCCGAGCAATCGGGGATATTTTTGTATCTGGGGATGGAGCCAGCGAGCCCGCAAATACTAAGGGGGTGTAGTAAGATATATACATATGGTAAAAAAGCGCCAGAGACGTCATGACGGGTGGGTACGCAGGCATGTCTATTCAATTGCATGTATCACACTCGCGGTGCTTTTGGTGCTGGGCTCGGTAAGTTGGTACGCGGTTACGACGAATGACGCGATTACCGCTCAAGAGGCTTCTATAGCGCAAAACAAGGTGGCGAGTGTAAAGCTTGCACAACAAGCGAAAGAGAAGCGTGAAAAGCTCGCGGCGGAAGCGAAGGCAAAGCAAGAGGCTGCAGCAAAAGATGCGGCCGAGCAAGCAAAAACAGGCACCACCGCCAATGCCGACTCAAAAGCGTGTAATGCCGCATCGACGCATAATAACCCTGCATCGATTGACGTCGTAGTGAATAAGAAACACTGTATGCAACCGCTTGGTTATGTGCCACCAGATCTTACCACTTCAAATGGCGCGACCTTAGGTGCGAAAGCGATAGCAGCCTACAACCAAATGTTTGCTGCGGCTGCAGCTGCGGGGCAACCCTTTTACGTCACAAGTAGCTACAGGTCCTACAATACCCAGGTAAGTACCTATAATCATTGGGTTGCAACGAGCGGGCAGGCAGGCGCAGATACGTATAGCGCGCGGCCAGGGTATAGTGAGCACCAAACGGGATTTGCCTTTGACGTGGCGGCAAACGGGTGCACGCTTGATTGCTTTGGTTCAACCTCGCAGTATCAATGGTTCCAGCAAAACGCCGCAAACTACGGATTTATTCAGCGTTACTATGCGGGTTATGAATCAATTACCGGATATAAGGCGGAGGAATGGCATTATCGTTATGTGGGGATAGAGACTGCAAAGGATATGCAATCGAAGGGTATTAAGACCCTAGAGCAATATTGGAATATCTCAGGCGGAGATTACTAGAAAAGCGAATCCCCGCCAGCTCCCGGAGGAACCTTTGGGGGTTCGCTCGACGGGTGCGCGGCGGGGTTAACCGGTTCGTCGAATCGTGAGGGCATAGGTCGGTTCGTAGGCGGCCGGCGTGAAGTCGGCGTTCGCGAGCGCTTCGTTCAGGTTCGGTCGGAACTTGACTCGCACTTCATCGGGCAGCTTCTCGACGTAGCTCAGGATGCTGTTCGGCGGGCGGAAGACGAACGTGTCGTCGACGTCGAGCGCCGAACCCTGAGCTTTCACCTGAAGGGTGAGCTCCTCCACCAGGGTGGGGATGGGCTCGGCCTCCAGTCGGTCGGTGACCAGAAGCACCTCGACCACACCGCTGATGGACGGGTGGAGTTCGTACTTGTAGGGGATGGGCGTCTTGCTCTCCTCTTGATTGAGGGGAGCGCCGACGTAGCCGTCCAGCTGGGTGAGTGCGCGAAGTGCCTGTTCCTGCGTCGCAGGCGCGAGGGTCGGGATGTCCCCGATCGGGACGACCATCACCAGGCGGTTGGGGTGCGCCTTGCACCACGCGGAAAGGAGCGACCGAAGGTCTCGGCGAACTGCGTCCGCCAAGGTGATCAGGTCGACCTGTTTTGTAGCTTCCATGAATACCTCTCGGTTGATTCGGATGTGAACGAACTTCGTAGGTATATTTTACAATAGAGCGTACAACTTGTCAATTAAACCCAGAGGTGGTATAATATCGAGGTATTATTAAATGCACTTGAGAACTCGGTCAGACATAAGTCTTACAGAATATGGTTCGAACAGAGGTTACAAGGCCGCAGCTCAGCGTTACGAGCAAGAAAGGTTTCTTCCACATGGCAGAACAAGAAGGACTACGTATTCGTATTCGCCTTAAGGCATACGACCACAAGGTTATCGACCAATCAGCAAAGCAAATTATCGACACAGCAATTCGCACCGGTGCGTCTATCGCTGGTCCAGTGCCACTTCCTACGCGTCGCAGCACATTCACCGTCGTGAAGTCTCCACACGTGTACAAGAAGGGTGGCGAAACATTCGAAATGCGCGTGCACAAGCGCCTTATCGACATTACTGGCGCAACTCCTAAGACTATCGACAGCCTGCAAAACCTCAGCCTTCCAGCTGGTGTTGACGCAGAAATTCGTATGTAATCGAAGCGCGAACAACAAAATAACCCCTCATCGCGAGGGGTTATTTTTTTTATTTAAGCTTACTAGATATTTTGCAGCTGGGCTTGTTGTGCGTCGATAAGCGTCGCAACGTCAATTTGAAGCTTTAAGATCCAAAGCTGCGCAAAGATAATGAACGCAATAAGGATAATCCAGTAAATGGTCTGGCGGGTAATCCTAAACTCTGTGAATGGTTGCTGGTCAGTTGCGATACGGAATGAGCGCATTTCCGGCTGCTTTTTAGTAGAAGTCTTCTTAGTAACGGCTGTTTTCTTTGCCGGAGTTTTCTTGGCTACGGTTGCCTTAACGGGTGCTTTTTTTGCAGTCGTCTTTTTTGCGGGTGCTTTTTTCTGTGTGGTCGCCATGTGATGCCCTTATGTAAGCTATGGTTAATAAATATCTACCTAGAGTATGCAAGATAGTTGTGATAAACACAAGCTTTTTGCATGGAAGTGCGCCACAAACTTCTACAGGGGTTGACTCTCGAGGTAATCTGTGGTACAGTCAGTAAGGTACTTTTTATACATTCGTGTAAAAGTTTAACTATCAGAGATAACAGACGATTCTTGGTGAATTGGTAAGTCCAGCAGACGGTCCTCCAGCAGAGGTAAATCGACGGATACTGCCTTCCACCAAGAATTTTAAGTGGGAGAATGAAGAGCATGAAAGCACTTCTCGGTACCAAAATTGGTATGACCCAAATCATCAGTGAGGATGGACGCGCAGTACCTGTGACGTTGATTCAAGCTGGGCCTGTGACAGTGACTCAGGTAAAGACCGTTGAAACCGACGGTTACAACGCTGTCCAAGTAGGATTTGATGAGGGTAAGAACCTGAGCAAGGCCGTGGCTGGACACCTTAAGGCAGCCAACGTAACTCCGAAGTTTATTCGTGAGTTCCGCGTGGAAGACGCGTCAGAAGACCTGACCGTTGGAAGCACAATCGACGTAACCGCATTCGAGCTAGGCGATGTAGTTGACGCTACTGGTATTAGCAAGGGTAAGGGTTTCGCCGGAAATATCAAAAGGCACAACTTCGAACGTCACCGCAAGACCCACGGTGGTAAGGGTAACACCCGTAAGCCAGGTTCAATCGGTTCGATGTATCCACAGAAGGTCTTTAAGGGTAAGCGCATGGCTGGCCGTATGGGTCACGAGCAGGTTACCGTTAAGAACCTCGTAGTAAGCTACATCGACGTTGAGAACAATCTCATTGGTCTCAAGGGCGCTGTGCCAGGTCCAAAGAAGGGCCTCATCGTCATTGGAGGTAAGGCATAATGGCTGACGCTGTTAAAACCCAGAAGAACGACCTTCCAAAGGAAGTCTTCGCAGTAGAAGTGAAGAATCACGAACTACTGAAGCTTGCATACGATGCATACCTTGCAAACAACCGCACAAGCGCAGCTCGCACGAAGACTCGTGGTGAAGTGAGCGGTGGTGGTAAGAAGCCATGGAAGCAAAAGGGTACTGGTCGCGCACGTTTCGGTTCAAGCCGAAACCCAATCTGGCGTGGCGGTGGTATCGTATTTGGTCCACGTGGTAACGAAAACTACTCTAAGAAGATCTCAACAAGTGCAAAGCGCCAAGCTATCAAGCAGGCTCTTACACTCGCAGACCAAGCTAAGAAGGTTCACGTTCTTGACGTGAAGACAACTGGCAAGACTGCAGAAGTTGTGAAGTTCCTTAGCGACAACAAATTTGACCGTAAGACCCTTATCGTTGTAGACGAAAAGACCCCTGCGATCATCCGTGCAACAAACAACTTGCAGAACGTGCTTCTTGTAAGCACTAAGTACCTCACTGTATTCCACATTCTTAATGCGGACAGCATCGTACTTTCACCTGCATCAGTTCCAACTCTTAAGAGCTGGCTCGTAAAGGAGGAGGCGTAATATGGCTAAGAACGTATCTACTATCCTCGTTACTCCTGTAACAACTGAAAAGGCGTACGGCCTTTCACAAAAGAACGTTTACGTGTTCAACGTCCCACAGTCTGCGAACAAAAACGAAATTGCCGATGCTGTAAAAGCACAGTACGGTGTAGAAGTAAAAGCTATCAAAACTTTGGTACAAAATGGTAAAGCAGTTCGCTTCTCTCGTGGAAAGAATCGCTACCCAGGAACTACCACTCGTTCTGACAGCAAGAAAGCATATGTAACCTTGGCCGCTGGTAGCACTCTCGCTATCTTCGAACAACCAGCTGAGGAGGAGAAGAAGTAATGGCTATTAAGCAGTACAACCCAACTACTCCAGCTCGTCGTGGTATGACGTCTCAAGACTTGAGCGACATTACTACTCGTAAGCCTCTCAAGAGTCTTACTAAGAGCAAAAAGCAAAATGCTGGTCGCAACAACTCAGGTCGCATTACTGTCCGTCACCGCGGTGGTGGTGTAAAGCGTCACTACCGTCTGATGAACCACAACTTGCCAGCCGGTGCTGTTGTAACCGTTGAGCATATCGAGTACGACCCTAACCGTTCAGCTCGTATTGCTCGTGTGAAAGACCAAAATGGTCTTTACCACTACATCCTTGCAGATACCTCAATGACCGTAGGCAAGGTAATCCAAAGTGGTGCGGAAGCTCCAATCGAGCAATCAAACCGCATGCCACTTGCCAACATCCCAGTTGGTACCCAAATTTACGCAATTGAACTTCACCCAGGTAAGGGCGCACAAATCGTACGTTCAGCTGGTACGAAGGCTCAGTTGATGGCAAAAGAAGGTGAGTACGCACAGGTGCGTCTTCCTTCTGGCGAAGTTCGCAAGTTCCGTCTTGAAGCTACCGCTGCCATCGGTGTTGTCGGTAACGTTCAGCACCAAAACATCAAGATTGGTTCAGCAGGTCGCAAGCGTCGCAAGGGTATTCGCCCAACCGTACGTGGTGTCGTAATGAACGCCGCAGATCACCCTCATGGTGGTGGTGACGGTGGACGTCACGGTGCTGGTAAGGCGCCTCGTACTCCATGGGGTCAACTTACCCTTGGATACCGCACTCGTCGTCGTAAAGACGTTGCTGGTCACATCGTAAGGTCGCGCCACGACGCGAAGAGGAAGAAGTAATATGAGTCGATCATTGAAAAAAGGTCCTTTCATCGACTTCAAGCTCGCGAAGAAAGTAGCGGCCTTGGGTCTCGAAGACCGAACAATCATCAAGACTTGGGCTCGTGCTAGCACGATTACCCCAGAAATGGTAGGTCGTACTATCGCCGTTCACAACGGAAAGGTACACGTACCAGTGCTCGTTACGGAAAACATGGTTGGTCACAAGCTCGGTGAGTTTAGCCCAACTCGTAAGTTCCGCAAGCACGGTGGAAAGGATAAGAAATAATGGCTGACGTTACTCCAGTACGTAGCTACGCTAAGGGTATCGACCAAGCACCTCGTAAGGTTGCATTGGTTGCGAGCCTTGTTCGTGGCCGCACGGTAGCAGACGCTATCGTTATCCTGAATCATACGCCAAAGCGCGCTGCTCTTGCAGTTCGTAAGGCAATCGAAAGTGCGCAGGCAAACGCTGTGAACAATCACGGCTTTGACGGCAAGACACTTGTTATCAGTACACTATCTGTAACCGTTGGTGCACGTATGAAGCGATTCAAGCCTGCAAGCCGCGGTCGCGCGTTGCCATTCCAAAAGAAGTCTTCGAACATCTTGGTTGAAGTAACGGGTGAATTGAAGCCTAAGAAGGCTCCTGCTAAGGCTGCTGAAGCTAAGGTTGAAGAAGCACCTGAAAAGGCCGCTCCTAAGACTGCTGCGAAGAAGCCAGCGGCAAAGCCTGCTAAGAAAGAGGAGAAAAAGTAATGGGACAGAAGGTTAATCCAACTAGCTTCCGCCTCCAGGTTCATAAGAACTGGGACTCACGCTGGTTTGCCCACAAGAAAGACTTTTCTCGCTTGCTTATTGAAGATATCAAAATTCGTGAGCACGTTGAAAAGCGATTCGCGAGCCGTCCTACGATCGCTCGTGTTGAAATCGAACGTTCAGCAAATCTCGTAACTGTGACCATCCACACTGCTAAGGCGGGCGTGGTAATCGGTCGCGGTGGTGCAGGTGTGACTGAACTCAAGAGTGAACTTGAGAAGATCGCAAGTCTTCCAGTTCGCATTAACATTGAAGAAGTTAAGCGTCCTGACCTAAGTGCTAAGCTTGTTGCCGAAAACATCGCTCACCAACTCGAGCGTCGTGGTAACTTCCGCCGCGCACTTAAGATGTCTTCACAAAACGTGATGGCTGCCGGTGCTAAGGGTGTTCGTATCCAAGTATCTGGTCGTTTGAACTCAGCTGAAATGGCTCGTCGTGAGAAGATCAGCGAAGGTTCAGTGCCACTTCACACACTTCGTGCTGACGTCGACTTCCACACTGCACGTGCTGCACTTCCTGGTGCTGGTATCGTTGGTGTGAAGGTCTGGATTTACAAGGGCGAAAGGAGCTAATCGGTATGCTACTTCCTAAGAAAATGAAGCACCGCAAGGTTCGTAAAGGCCGCAACGACGGTATTGCCACTTCTGGTAACTACATCGCGTTCGGTGACTACGCCCTTCAGTCACAACAAAACAATGACATCACCTCTCGCCAAATCGAGTCAGCTCGTCAGGCGATGACCCGTTACATCAAGCGTGGTGGTAAGATCTGGATTCGTATTTTCCCTCATCTTCCACGTACTCGTAAGCCACAAGATGTAAAGATGGGTGGTGGTAAAGGTAACCCTGAGTTCTTCGTAGCTCGTGTGAAGGCCGGAACCATCCTCTTCGAAATGAAGGGTGTCGACGAAGCTATTGCACGTGAAGCAATGCGCCTTGCGGCACACAAGCTTCCTGTGAAGACTAAGTTCATCGTGAAGGAGCAAGCATAATGGCAGACAAGAAAACTACCAAGGCTACTTCTAAGAAGGCGGTTGAAGTGAAAACTCTCGACCAACTCAAGGAAGAAGCTGTGAAGCTTCAAAACGACCACCGTGAATCACGTCGTAGTCACCAAATGGGCGAACTCGTGAACCCACACGTACTGACCGTACAACGAAAATCAATTGCTCGTGCTCTTACCGCTGTTCGCAGCGCAGAACTCGCAGCCGCTAAGGAGGAAAACTAATATGGCAAAGACATTGACCGGTATTGTCACCTCTGATAAGGCTGACAAGACAATTGTTATTACCGTTACAAGTCGTGAAACGCACCCAATCTACGGTAAGCAGTACACTGTAAACCGCAAGTACATTGCACACGACGAAAACAACGAAGCGCACGAAGGTGACCGCGTTGTTATCAAAGAAACTCGTCCAATTTCTAAGCGTAAGTCATTTACACTTACCGAAGTTGTTGAACGTTCACACGGAACCATCGAGCTTAAGGCTGACGTCGAAAGCGAGGAGGAGAAGTAATATGATCCAACAAGAATCACGTCTCAAGATTGCTGACAACAGTGGTGCGAAGGAAATCCTTTGTATCCGTGTTCTCGGTGGTACTGGCCGTCGTTACGCTCGCGTTGGTGATGTTATCGTTGCAACCGTGAAGGATGCAAACCCAACTGGTAACGTGAAGAAGAAGTCAGTGGTAAAGGCAGTAGTTGTTCGTACTCGCGACCAAATCCGTCGTAAAGACGGAAGCACCATCGCTTTCGACGACAACGCCGCAGTTATCATTAACGACGACAAGACCCCTAAGGGTACTCGTGTCTTTGGTCCAGTTCCTCGTGAACTTCGTGACCTTGGATACAACAAGATCATTAGCCTTGCACCGGAGGTACTATAATATGTCACGTATTAAGAAAGACGACCTCGTAAAGGTCATCTCTGGAGAAAACAAGGGCACTACCGCTAAGGTACTTGCAGTACTTTCAAGCAAGGACGCAGTTCTTCTCGAAGGTATTGGCCAAAAGCACCGTCACATCAAGCCAAACCAGCTTAACCCACGTGGTGGAAGCAAGGACATTCACGTTCCAACTCCACTTTCAAAGGTTGCACTTGTGGTTGATGAAAAGACCGGCAAGACCAGTCGCGTAGGATTTGTTAAATCAGTTGACGGCACCACAGCGCGCGTTGCGCGTCAGCAAAATAATAAGGAGATTAAGTAATGGCGACTAGTAAAACTAAGTCTACTACTATCACCGCTCCTCGCCTGAAAGCCTTCTACAACGAAAAGTTTGCGAAGGAACTTCAAGCCGAACTCGGTCTTTCAAACATCAACGAAGTACCAAAGCTTGAAAAGATTATTGTCAGCGTAGGAATCGGTAAGAACAAAGACGACAAGCACCACTACGAAGTAGTACGCAACACCGTCACCAAGATTACTGGTCAATCACCAATCGACCGTATGGCGAAGAAATCTATTGCAGGTTTCAAGATCCGTGCTGGTATGAACCGTGTTGGTCTTTCAGTTACCCTTCGTGGTGCTCGTATGTACGAGTTCCTCGACCGCCTTGTAAACATTGACCTTCCACGCGTTCGTGACTTCCACGGCGTTGGCGGTAAGGCATTCGACAAGGGTGGTAACTACAACCTTGGTATTAACGACCAATCAATTTTCCCAGAGCTTACTTTCGAAGAGACACAGCACGTGCACGGCCTTCAAGTTACTTTCGTTATCAAGAACGGTAGCGCTGAAGCAAGCAAGGCACTTCTTGTGAAGTTCGGTATGCCGTTTGAGAAAGAAGGAGGCGCACGCTAATGGCTAAAACATCAGCAGTTGTACGCGACGAAAAGCGTAAGAAGATGATCCAAAAGTATGCTGCAAAGCGTGCTGAGCTCAAGGAACTCGGTGACCTCGACGGTCTCCAGAAGCTTCCAAAGAACAGTTCACCAACTCGTTGGAAGAACCGCGACGCCCTTCACGGACGTCCACACGGATACATGCGCCGCTTTGGCCTTAGCCGTATCAACTTCCGCGAAAAAGCCTCAAAGGGTGAAATCCCTGGCATCACTAAGAGTAGCTGGTAAGAAAGGAGAAATCGAAAATGTCACTACAAACTACAGACCCAATCGCTGACCTCCTCACTCGTATCCGCAATGCTGTGATGGTTGGTAAGAACGAAATTACTGTTCCTTCAAGCAAGTTGAAGGTAACCGTAGCACAAGAACTCAAGAAGGCTGGCTACGTTTCTGCTGTAAAGGTAGAAGCTGCAAAGCCTCGCGACATCCTTGTTGTTACAATCAACAAACCTGGTGAAAACTCTACAATCAACGAAATCAAGCGCCTCTCAAAGCCTGGACGCCGCGTGTACGTAAGTGCAAACGACATCCCTAAGGTAAAGAGCGGTCGTGGTATCGTCCTTGTAAGTACCTCAAAGGGTGTGGTTACTGGCCAAGAAGCTGTCAAGCAGCGCCTTGGTGGCGAACTTCTCCTTAGCGTGTACTAATTCACGCCAGTTGCACGAAAAGGCCTCCCTCGTTGGAGGCCTTTTGTGTTGTTTAAGGGTATACTGAGTACTGATTATGACGCGCGCGCATCGTATATATAAGGCAACTCTCGACCGTATGAAGCTATACGGCCTTGTTTTTGTCGCGATCGGATTGATGTGTGCTCAGCTTGCGTATGTGCAGTCACTTAATAAAATAGTTGAGATGACCGAAGTGCGTACCGCACAAACAAATCGTGAACTTGCCGAATATCGCGCCTCACACTGTGTAGGCCGAGAAAAGATTCAGGCACACGCGGCTGCTGCGTATAGCGTGAATAGCGCGGGACATGAGCGAACGTACCATGTGCACGTGCCGGACTCGTATAATCCATCAAACAGGTATCCAGTGATCGTTAATTACGACGGCATCGATGGGGGCGGACTGAAGATGGAGGGCTATTCCAATGTAGATTCTCTTCCTGTGATTGCTGTGTACCCGGACTCACTTATGGGCACGAGCGGCTTTACTGCCTGGCAGGGCGCACCGTATTCACTTGCGGGCGACTACGACGTGCAGTTCACAAAAGCTATGATGAATGAAGTGAAGCAACAGTACTGTGTAGATGATGCGAAGGTGTTTGGAATCGGTATGTCGAACGGGGGTGGATTTGTGGTGATTGCGAATTGTCAGCTTCCTGGCATGTTCAAAGCTATCGCAAGCCTTTCCGGTGCGTATTACACGGGATGCGAAGGTGCCTCGAAACCAAGTGGGTCACTTCTTGCGCTACATAGCGCAACCGACCCTCGAGTGCCGTTTCAAGGTTCGACTACAAAGGGAGTGCCCGCGGTAACAGAGTGGGCAGGGCTTCAGGCGAAAGCTCGAGCGTGCCAAAAGGCAGCGAAAAACTCAGACGTATATGGCACTGAGCGCTACGACTGGACTGGATGTAACGAGGGTACAAAGGTGCGCCTGATAGTGTTGCAGAATCAGCCACATGGCTGGCTCGCGCCACCTTACACGCAGGCTTCCGAAGCGCCTAATACCGCGGGCTATATTTGGTCATTCTTCAAAGAGTCGATGCGGGCTAAATAGATTGCATTTTCGCCCCAGTTATGCTACTATAATTCAGATAATAATTTGCGAGTGAAATCGAGGTGATTTTGCGCGAGTGCCCGTAAGACGGCCGAAGCACGAAAACAAATACCTCCTCACTTGCCTAACGAAAGGTAAGACATGAGTCGAATCGGAAAACTACCAATTGACGTTCCTGCGGGTGTGACAATTACGGTCGGCGAGAGTGAAATTACTGTAGAAGGCCCTAAGGGCAAGCTCGTAGTACCTCACCTCAGCGACGTAACTGTTGCCGTAGAAGATGGTCAAGCTAAAGTAACCCGTAAGGACGACGAGCGTATTGCACGTGCACAGCACGGTCTTCAGCGCGCACTCCTTAATAACGCCGTCACCGGTGTCACTGAAGGCTTCGAAAAGAAGCTCGAAGTAAACGGTGTTGGTTTCCGCGTAGAAGGCGGCGGCCAAGAAATCAAGATGGCTCTTGGTTTCTCACACCCAGTTACTTACAAGGCGCGCGAAGGTGTGCAACTTGAAGTAAACAAAATGGAAATCACTGTAAAGGGTATCGACAAGCAAACTGTTGGCCAAACTGCAGCTGAAATCCGCGCACTTAAGAAACCTGAACCATACAAGGGTAAGGGTATTAAGTATGCCGACGAAGTAATTCTTCGAAAAGCAGGAAAGGCAGGTAAGTAATCATGGCTAACCTCGACAAGAAACTTGTTAACCGTAGCCTCCGTGCTGCCCGCGTTCGTGCAAAGGTATCTGGTACCGCTGAGCGCCCACGCCTTACGGTTACCATTTCAAACATGCACATTAGTGCGCAACTTATCGACGACGTAAAGCAACACACTATTGCTGCTGCAACAACCGTTGGTGCAAAGAAAACTGGTACTATGACCGAGCAAGCTGCTTGGATTGGTGCTGAAGTAGCAAAGAAGGCTAAGAAGGCTAAGATCACGACAATCGTATTCGACCGTAACGGTCGTAAGTACGCAGGTCGCCTTGCTGCACTTGCCGACGCTGCTCGTAAGGAAGGATTGGAATTCTAATATGGCTGAAACACAACAGACTACCGCTCCTGCAGCTCCACAAAACGCTCAACGTGGCGGACAACGTGGTGGTCAGCGCGGAAACAACCGTGGCCCACGCCGCGACCAAGCTCCACAAGAGCCAAAGCAGTTCGAAGAACTCGTTATTAACATCGACCGTGTCTCACGTGTGGTAAAGGGTGGACGTCGTTTCCGCTTTAAGGCACTCGTAGTTGTGGGTGACCGCAAGAACAAGGTTGGTGTAGGTGTTGCAAAGGGTACAGACGTACAAATGGCTGTTCAAAAAGCAACTGACATCGCAAAGAAGAACCTCATTGTGATTCCTATCGTGAACGAAACTATTCCTCACGAAAACGAAGTGAAGTTCTCAGGTGCTCGCGTACTTCTTAAGCCTGCAGCTCCTGGTACCGGTATTATCGCTGGTGGTGTCGTTCGTTCGATCATCGGTGTAACTGGTATTCGTAACATGCTTTCAAAGTCACTTAACTCTACCAACAAGGTGAACATCGCCTACGCTACCATCGAAGCACTTCGTGGTCTCGTTCCTAAGGAAGAGTGGCTTAACGCGGACAAGTCTGCAAAGAAAGCTGTGAAGAAGGAGGACAAGTAATGACTAAGTACAACGAACTCCTAGCTGGTCCTAACAAGGACAAGAAACGCGTAGGTCGTGGTATCTCAGCTGGCGGTGGTAAAACTGCTGGTCGTGGTACTAAGGGTCAGGGCTCACGTACTGGTAAGAAGCTTGGTGCTACTTTCCAGGGTGGTCAACGTACACTCGTACGTGCAGTGCCTAAGGCTCGTGGTTTCAAGAGTCTTCGTACTCCAGCGCAAGTTGTCTACCTCGACACCCTTAACGACTTTAAGGGTAAGACTGTCGACAACGCGGCACTTTTCGAACAAGGATACATTGGCACTCCTTTCCACACCGTAAAGGTCATCACTCGTGGTGAACTTACCGCAGCACTTACCGTAAAGGTAGCCGGTGCAAGTAAGTCTTCACAAGAAGCGATCGTGAAGGCTGGTGGTGCGTTTGAAAAGACGGCTGTGCCGTTGAAGCAAAGCACAAAAGCGGCTGAAGCAAGCGACAAGTAATCATACTTGGAGAAAATACCCCATTTCGGTGGGGTATTTTTTATTTGGTTCCAAAGGCAAGTCCGTATGTCGTGTAGATAGGACTAATTGAGAGATCGAGTTCGCCACCGGGTGTGCACTCCTCAGATACATACCCGTCCGCAAGCTCTGCGCTTAATATGAGGGAAGCTTGCTCGGAATATTCAGGGAGCGTCGCCTCCTAGAGGTCTTCGGCAACTTGAGATTTTGCATGCGCGTCAGCTGCTACCCATGCGAGACCAGACGTGGCGAGAGAACCTATAAGTGTCATGGCGGCAAATCGAACACCGAGACGCTCGTGAAATTTCTTCGGTATATCGGCAGTCGTGAGGAGGGGAAAAGGCTCGGTTATTGCATCATGGAGTTCAGGTTCGGGCATAAGTATGCATATTAAATCATAATATCGTAAATATGACAATATTCTTGATATAGCTAGATAACTGTGGGTAACTATAGTATAATCAAATCAAATTGTATAAGTAACTTCGGGGTAGTCTGGAACAGTCTGATGAATTGGAAAACAATCTTTCGCTCGCTTAAAAACCGCGACATGCAAAAGCGGCTTTTAATTGTATTAGGTTTAATTATTGCGTATCGCTTGCTCGCACACGTACCGGTGCCACTGGCTGAGCCAACTCAGCTTCGCGAAGTCATCAACAGTGTGGTGAGTGGTACTGACTTTGGTGGGTTCTTGAACCTTCTCTCTGGTGGTGCGCTTGCAAGCTTCTCGATCGTGCTCGTAGGACTTACGCCGTTCATTACCGCGTCGGTTATTACGCAGCTTCTTACTAAGGCGATCCCTCGCCTTGAAGAGCTTCACAAGGATGGTGAATCTGGACGCCGTAAGATTAACCAATGGACTCGTATGATTACGGTGCCGCTTGCAATTGTGCAGTCGATTGCCTTTATTTTCATCCTAAGGCAGACCGTCCTCGCGGGTAATACTACGGTACTTGCCGACCCTACGGCTATCGAGTGGATCGTCGCGGTAACTGCTATGACTGCGGGCTCGCTACTCCTCATGTGGCTCGGTGAGCTCATTACCGAACAGGGGATTGGAAACGGTATTAGTCTTCTTATCTTTGCGGGTATTATTAGCCAGCTTCCTTCAATCCTTTCAACCTTTGCAACTTCACTCTTCGATACAACAAACGGCTCACTCCAAGTATTTAACTGGTTTGCAATTCCGGTGAATCCGACGCTCTTCTGGGTTATCTTGGCAATCCTGGCGTTCTCGCTATTCCTGCTCTACTTCCTGGTAAAGATCAACGAAGCACAGCGTGTCATTACGATTAACTACGCAAAGCGAGTGCAGGGTAACAGTAGCTATGGCGGGGTAAAGAGTATCCTCCCGATCAAGCTTATCGCTGCCGGTGTGATCCCAGTGATCTTCGCAGTCGCATTCCTTTCACTTCCTGCCTTCGTGGGGCAAATCCTTAAGGCAACAGGCAACCCAGAATACGCCGAGCTTGCGAATAACCTCATTCTTTGGTTCCAAGCACCAAACCCAGGCGCCTTTACTGGTTCTGAGTGGCAAGCGTTCATCTACCCACTTGCGTACTTTGTACTCGTAATCTTCTTTACCTACTTCTATACAGGTATTGTGTTTAACGCGAGTGAAATCGCCGAGAACCTCCAGAAGCAAGGTGGATTTATCGAAGGTGTACGCCCAGGTAAGCAAACTGAAAAGTACCTTTCTACAACCGTCAACCGCCTTATCCTATTCGGATCAGTAGTTCTTGGTCTTATTGCTGTGACGCCATTTATCGCGGAATACCTTTTGTACCAAGTCGCGGGTATCACAAACACCAACCTTGCGATTGGTGGTACGGGTCTGCTCATTGTGGTATCGGTTGGTCTTGAAACCCTTCGTCAGATCAACTCACGTGCGCTTATGGTCACCTACGATGACTACGACCGCTAAGCTTTAAGTACTCGTCGATTTATGGTATAATAATAGTATGTCTCCACGAAAGTCGTGGAGCATATTATTTGACAGGAGGTGCGCGTTGAGCGCACAAGACTACGCCAAGAGTCTGCGACTGGACGAATCGAATCCGCACGTCTCGACGTACGGTCTCAAAGCGACGCAGATCATCTTCGATGGCTACGCTAATGTGTGGAAGCGGTTCGGCGAAGTGTGTGACCGGGGAATCTTCTCCAAGAACGAGGTCCTCTCGCACAAGCTCCATGCTGGTGACTGGACGGCGCCGCCTCTTCTGGAGGCAAAGGCGCTCGCGCAGTTCAAGGGCCTCATCCGCATGGATGACTCCGAGGACGTACTGCGAGCTATCTGGTATATCCTCCAAAACGTATGTGGTGAGCGCGTGCTCACCCCCGTGCTTCGCCTTGACCCCGATACGGGAGTTGAGGAAGCAAGGTTGATGCGTTGAGGAGGGGCTAGGGCGGATGTGGCTCCGCCACCTCCTGTCCCTATCCTTGAGTGGTGAATACATTTATTCACCTTTGGAGGATAGGTATAATTGCAGAATTGCCATGAAAATGGTATAATTATATTCTACCCACCCACCAGTTCCACCGGCAGGTGGGCGAACAATTGACAGAGGATGTGATCGTATGGCATCGGTTGATCTGCGGATCAGGCGTACTGCTCGCCGCTCGAAAGAGCGCTGGGCACTGCACGACAAGACGGCCTACAAGACCGTCAAGGCCCGTAGGGCCTTCCAGGTGCTGCTCGAGCGGCAGGACCTGGAGGAGCTGCGTGAGCTTCTCAACGACGAGATCTTCAACATGCAGGAGCGCTTCGTGCGTTCGATGGGCATTCGTGGTCGTCTTACCACGGCTGAGCGCCGGCTTCTCGTGAAGCAGCTGCACACGAAGACGTTCGACGAGACGTACCATGACCGTGGCCCCGACTCGAAGAACGAGCGCTCACGTGTGCGCATCGAGTCGCTGCTCGTGCTGTGTCGTGGTGACCATGAGCTTCTGCTGCGCGAGTACGTACGTGCGCTCGAGAAGTTCTTCCCGGTCGAGTCGTGGTCGAAGCACTACGTCTGGAACCCGCGGCTCTTCGTGAAGACGCTCAAGTCCGGTAAGCCCCGCACTACGCTGCGCCACAGCATGAGCTACCGCAGTCGTGTCGAGGGCGCCTGACGTGTGCTCAATACCCCTAGGTGCACCTTGTGTACCGGGAGGGCCAGACTCATCCTCTGTCCCTATCCTTATGGGATAAACCCGCAAGGAGGTTTATACTATAAGCATGGGCGGCGTATATTGACGTGATACGTCAATTTGCTACAATATAACTATTATTACGTACCGTAGCCGAGCAATCGGTAGGTATCTTCTTGAAAACGGTTTACTTGCATCAAGTTTTGGTGTATAATGTACTACTGTAACTTATGGCTAGTACTAAAGAGGTAATCAAAATGCGAGGCAAGGTAGTGGAAGCACTGCCTAATACTCAATTTAAGGTTGAACTAGAGAACGGCCTGAGCATCATCGCGCACATTAGCGGAAAAATGCGTAAAAACTATATCCGTCTTGTGCCTGGTGATATGGTGGACGTCGAGATGACCCCTTACGATCTCACGAAGGGACGAATCACGTACCGCCACAAGGATCAAATTTAACTGGAGGATTCTGAATACTCATGAAAGTTCGTGCGAGTGTAAAGAAAATTAGTCCAGATGACCAGTTGGTGCGCCGTAAAGGTCGCCTTCGGGTAATCAACAAGAAGAAACCTAAGAACAAGCAAAGGCAGGGTTAAGCATGGCTCGAATTGCTGGGGTAGTTATTCCCGCAGAAAAGCAAGTTCAGATCGCTTTGACGTATATTTACGGCATCGGTCCGAAGTTTGCACGAGACATCCTTGCGGCGGCCAAGATTGAGCCGACCACTCGGGTGAAAGATCTCACCGAGGCTGAAGAACAACGACTACGTGAAATCATTGATACTGATTACACCGTAGAAGGCGACCTCCAGCGTCTCGTAACAAACAATATTAAGCGTTTGAAGGACATCAACGCGTATCGCGGTCTTCGCCACAAGGCAGGACTTCCAGTAAATGGACAGCGAACACGTACGAATGCACGAACTCGTAAGGGTCGCGCGATCGCAGTTGGTGGAGCTCAACCTAAAGCAGCAAGTAAGACCTAGGAAGGAATTGATTAGATGGCAGATTCTACATCAGCACGTGCTTCAAAGAAGAAGCAAAAGCGATCAGTTCCGGCTGGTCAGCTCCACGTACAAGCAACATTCAACAACACCATTGTTAGTTTCTCTGACAAGAAGGGCAACGTCCTTTCTCAGAGCAGCGCAGGTGCGGTTGGTTTCCGTGGAAGCAAGAAGGGTACTGCATACGCAGCCCAAATCGCTGCAGAAAAAGCAGCCGAAGCTGCAAAGGGCTATGGCCTTAAGTCAGTTGACGTATATGTAAAGGGTGTTGGTCAAGGTCGTGATTCAGCTGTTCGCGCACTGAACTCATTCGACATCAGCATCGAAAGCATCAAAGAAGTGACCGGCGTACCTCACGGTGGCGTTCGTCCACGAAAGGTGCGTAGGGGATAGTTTATGGCTCGAGATACATCACCAATTGTTAAGCAGAGCCGCCGCGAAGGGTACGCCCTTCACCCTAAGGCGCACAAGATCATGGCTCGTAAGAGCGGTATTCCAGGTGTTCACGCACATGGTCGCCAAGGTAAGCCAAGTCTTTACTTGACTCAACTTCGTGAAAAGCAAAAGGTTCGCCGTACATACGGTCTCCTTGAAAAGCAGTTCGCTAAGCTTATGAATGAAGCAACTCGTCAACCAGGTCTTACTGGTGAGAACCTCCTTCGCATGCTTGAACAGCGTATCGATAACGCGGTATACCGTGCAGGATTTGCCACAAGCCGTCGTGCTGCTCGTCAGCTCGTAGGTCACGGACACTTCCTTCTTAACGGTCGTCGTGTTGACATCCCATCAATTCGTCTTAAGGCTGGCGACGTACTTGAAGTTCGTCCAAAGAGCCAAAAGTCAGGATACTTTACCGAACTCGATGAAGTTGTGAAGGCAAGTACCCAAGGTACACTTAGCTGGCTCAAGAGCGACGCAAAGAAGATGACCGTAACTATTACTGGTCTTCCAAAGCGTGAAGAAGCAGAAGCAGACATTAACGAACAATTAATCGTTGAGTACTACTCACGATAGGGTAAGGAGATATATAGATATGTCAAAAGTTATTCACAACCCAGCACTTGCCAATGTTGAAGAAACTGGCGCTCACAGTGCATCGTTCGTTATTGAACCACTTCAAGCCGGCTACGGTAACACACTTGGAAACAGCCTTCGTCGTGTGCTCCTTTCAAGCGTAAAGGGTGGCGCAATCGTTGCCTTCCGCGTTGAAGGTGCAAGCCACGAATTCACTACTGTTGATGGTATTAAGGAAGACGTCGTAGACATCATGCTTAACCTCAAGAACGTACGTGTAAAGGTATCAAGCGACGAACCAGTTGAAGTTCGTATCGAGAAGAAGGGCGCTGGTGCTATCACCGCGGCTGACATCAAGACAACTGCTGACGTTGAAGTTATCAACCCAGAGCAAGTAATTGCTACTGTTGATGACCCAAAGAAGACGGTTGTATTTGACCTCGTAATCGACTCAGGTCGTGGCTACCAAACTATCGAAGACTCAAGCGCAAAGCGTCTCCACAGCGACATGATCGCCCTCGACGCTATGTTCAGCCCAGTACTCCGCGTACGCTACAAGGTTGACTCAACTCGTGTTGGACAAGAAACAAACCTCGACAAGCTTCAACTTAACGTTGAAACTGATGGTTCAATCAGCCCGCGCGAAGCGTTTGAAGAAGCTGCAGCTATCTTGGTTAACCAATACACTGCACTCGCTGGTAGCACTACCGTTGAAGCAGCTCCTGCACTTGGCCAAGACTTGGCTGACGAAGGTAGCGAGCTCAACACTCCTATTGAAGAATTAAACCTCAGCGCTCGCACTGCGAACGCCCTTATCAACAACGAAATCCGCACTGTACGTGACCTCGTGACACTTTCAGAGCAAGACCTTCGTGAACTCAAGGGATTCGGTAGCAAGGCGCTTGATGAAGTCAAAGATAAATTGGCAGAATTGGACGTCTAGAACATGCACCGACACGGATACAAAGGACGTAAGTTTGGCCGCGAACGCGATCAACGCCGCGCGCTCCTCAAAGGTTTGGCAACAAGCCTCGTTGAGCACGGCAAGATCGAGACAACGCTTCCAAAAGCCAAAGAACTCGTCCGTTACATTGAAAAACTCGTTACTAAGGCTAAGAAGGGTGACCTTGCAAACCGCCGCGCAGTTATCGCTGGTCTTTCGGCTCAAGCTGCAGCATTCCGTCTTGTAGACGTAATCGCTCCACAGCTTACTGGTCGTACTAGTGGTCACGTTCGCGTTGAGCGTACTCGTCTTCGCGTAGGTGATGGTGCCCAAATGGCAACTATCGCTTTCGTTGACGAAATTAGCGACACTCCAAAGCCTGCTGTAGCTAAGAAGCCAGCTGCAAAGCCAGCCGCTAAGCCAGCAAAGGAGAACAAGTAATGACTGTTAACTCAAAGACTTTTAGTCAAAAGCCAGCTGACGTTACTCGTGAATGGTTCCTGGTTGACGCTTCAGAACTTCCACTTGGCCGCATCGCAACTATCGTTGCCGACAAGCTTATTGGTAAGAGCAAGCCAACCTACACCCCACACGTTGATGCAGGTGACTACGTAGTAGTTATCAACGCAGAAAAGCTCGTTGTGACTGGTAACAAAGAAACTGGTAAGATTTACTACCGCCACTCAGGATTCCCTGGTGGTATCAAGGACGCAACACTTGCAGAAGTTCGTGAAAAGTTCCCAGAACGAATCATCGAAAAAGCTGTGCAGGGTATGCTTCCTAAGAACAAGCTCTCAGCTGACCGTATGGGTCGCCTGAAGATCTTTGCAGGTGCTGAGCACGCTCACGCCGCGCAAACCCCAAAGAAAGTTGAGGTAAAGTAATATGGCTGAAGCTACTTACTTTTACGGCCTCGGACGCCGTAAGGCCGCAACCGCTCGCGCACGCCTTTACAAGGGCAAGGGTACTGTAACTATCAACGACAAGCCAGCTGCTGACTACCTTGACGGCAACAAGACGCTTCTCGCTGAAATCACCGACCCACTCGCACTTGTAAACAAGCAAAAAGAATTTGACGTTACCATCCGCGTACAAGGTGGTGGTACCGCTGGTCAAGTTGATGCTATCAAGCTCGCGATCGCGAAGGCACTTACAACTGCTCACTCTGACCTCCGTCCAACACTTAAGAAGGCTGAACTTCTTAAGCGTGACTCACGTGAGAAAGAGCGCAAGAAGTATGGTCTCCGTTCTGCTCGTAAGCGCGAACAATTCTCAAAGCGTTAATCGCATCAAAAGAATTTTGGAAATACTCCCTGCGACCTGCGGGGAGTATTTTTGTAGGGTATAATAGAGAAGAACGAACCGAAAGAGGTACCAAGTGGCCAAAAGCCTACAAGCTGAACTTCTCGCGATCCTCCGTAAGTACGAACTTGCGGGTGAGCTTACAAAGCGAAAAGAAATCACAAACATTAAAGAATTTTCAGAGCGACAACTCAGTCGTCTTGTTAAGTTTAACTTTGCACGACAGACCTACTTTGTGCTCTACGACACTTCGGCAGGTGATGACGTGAACGTCGTGCTCGACCACATCCGCCAAGATGTGCCTGACATAGAAGGTAATCTTGTCAGAAACCCTCTTGAGGGCTCTATGAAGGCCTACGGGATGCCTCACATGGGTAAAGACGTCTATCTGCTCACAAAGGTCGTGACAAGGACTCGCCTCGACCAAGAAGTCGTGTCTCGCTACCCTGAATACTCACGCAGTACCGTGCAGAAGTATATTAAGGCCGGCTATGTGACGCTCAACGGCGTGCCAGCGAAATCCGCCAAGCAAGAAGTCACTGAAAACGACGACATCGGCCTCGTACCACCCGAAAAAACCGATACGTCAAAAGAAGAACTGCCTATTATTTATATTGATGATAATGTTATTGTCGTCAACAAGCCGGTTGGCGTCCTGACCCACAGCAAGGGTGCGCTAAACGACGAGTTTACGGTTGCTGACTTCTTCCGCCGCTACACAACGAATGCGCTCGATACAAATCGCCCAGGTATTGTGCACCGCCTCGACCGCGACACGAGTGGGGTTATTATTGGTGCCCGTAACGACGAAACGGCGCTACTTCTTAAGAAGCAATTTGCCGATCGCACAACCAAAAAGCAGTACTCTGCGGTGGTTGACGGCGAACCAAAGCTTGCAAAGGCGTTGATCGACCTGCCAATAGGCCGCAACCCGTCAAAACCAAGCCAGTTCCGTGTTGATTCAAAGGGGAAGCCGGCAATCACGGCCTACGAAGTGCTTGCCACCAACGGCGAACAGTCGCTCGTTGAGCTGCGCCCTAAAACGGGCCGTACCCACCAGCTTCGTGTGCACATGCAGTACGTAAATACGCCAATTGCAGGCGATAGGGTGTACGGTAACGAGCGTAGCGCGAGCCGCCTATGCCTTCATGCACACAGTCTGGAAATCACCATTCCTACTTCAAAACGACAAACTTTCACCGCACCCATTCCAAAGCTATTTCAGGAGATGGTTTCGTGAATCTTGTGATTCACCCAGAAACATCTCATCAACTCGACGTGCTGGCGCGTCAAAAACCGCACGCGCTGCTTATTACGGGCCCCCACGGCATTGGACTCACTTCGCTGGCGACGCAAGCGGCCGAAGGTGGGTCTGAGGCCATTACGACTATTCTGCCTGAGAAAAACGACAAGATTGACCTTGAAAAAGGTACTATTACCGTTGAACGAGTACGATCACTCTACGATGCAACTCGCACGAAACTCCCAGAAGGTCGCATTATTGTGATCGATTATGCCGAACGCATGGCACCTGCGGCTCAAAATGCATTCCTAAAACTCCTCGAAGAACCCACCGAAGGGACTCGCTTTATTTTATTGACCCATCAACCCACGCTTCTTTTGCCAACAATTACTTCGCGTTCACAGCGTATCGATGCGCGCCCGGTGACGAGGAGCCAGTCTGAGGCGCTGCTCGATGCACTAAAAGTGACCGATCCCACAAAGCGTGCCCAGCTTCTATTTATCGCCGAAGGACTTCCTGCCGCGCTCACGCAGTACGTACAGGACGAAGAGAGTTTTCAGGGTCGAGCATCACTTGTAAAAGACGCGCGCAGCTATGTAACCGGTGGTGCATACGAGAAATTATTGATTGCTAAAAAGTATAAAGACTCGAGGGCGGATGCGCTCACTCTCGTGGAGGACTCACTAAAGCTTCTGCGACGTGCTATCGCAGAGAAAGGCGATGCAACAAGCCTAAAGACGCTGGCGCGCCTCGAAGTACTCCATAAACGTATTAGCGAACAGGGGAATGTGCGCCTTCAGCTAAGTGCTGCAGTAGTTGTGCTATAATACATACAACATGTTAGGACTCCTTGTCATTGCAGCATTAGGTATCTGGACGCTTTATCAACGTCAAACCGTTGGTGAGGTCGCCAGTGACCTTTCATCTAAACTTTCCGATAAGCTCGATCAACTCTGGTCGATTGCCCAGTCTTCACTGCAAGACCGTAAATACCTTCGTGCTGAAAAGGCCCTCCTTACTATTCTTCGTGTCGATGAACGCAATGCCAGTGCGTATAACCGCCTCGGTATTTTGTATGCGAAGCAGCAACAGTTCAAAGAGGCAATTGAGTGTTTCGAGATCGCACAGAGCCTCGAGCCAAGTGCAAGTAGCCTCCACAATGTCGGACTTATTTACTTTGAAACAGAAAACTACGACAAGGCAGCGCTTGCGTTTGAACAAGCGCTCGCTATGGACAGCGAGCACGCCGCTCGTCATATTGCCTATGCCAAGGTGCAGGAAAAGCTTGGTAACGACAAGCGTATGGTAGAGGCTCTCGAAAAGGCAGTTGAACTTGATCCAATTCCCCAGACTCTCACGCTACTTGCGGATGCGTATGACCGAGTTGGAGACGCCGACCTTGCGCTTCAGCTTCGTGAACGTGTCGCGAAAACGATTATTCCAACACAGCAGCGCGTCAAGCAGACTCGCCGCGTCGTAATGTAACTAAAGGAACCGCACTATGACGACATCGAAAAAAATAGCGCACACACAAGCCGTATCGATGTTGAAGGTTCAGGGTATTGTCACGCTCGTCTTCGGGGCGTTGGGCGCGTTTTTGGGGCTCATCCTTATGATTTTGTTTGGCTTTGCACTCAGCCAAGCGTATAGCGATAACGATATTATTGAGTACGGTGTGTATTTCGTGATGAGCGTGCTCTTTATTTTTATTCCACACGTCTATTTTATTATTTCTGGGGTTGTGCTCATTCGCCAGCCCGAACCGAAGCTTGCAAGACTTATGACTATTATCAACCTGGTCGTGGGCGCCGTGGCGAACTATATCGTCCTCGCATTTGCAATAATCTCACTTGTACAGCACAAAAAGTACGAAGAGGGCTATAAGAAGCCAAAAGAATAGGCAACAAAAAACCTCACCGTAAGGTGAGGACTTTTGTTTGGTGCCGGAGGTAGGACTCGAACCTACGAAGCCTTACGGCGCAAGATTTACAGTCTCGTGTGATTGCCACTACACGACTCCGGCATAGCATAATTTTTTGGAGCCGCCTCACGGATTCGAACCGTGGACCTACTGTTTACAAAACAGCCGCTCTAACCAACTGAGCTAAGGCGGCGTACTCTCATTTGCTACCGATTAATAGTACCATAGATATTTGTTTTGGGGTAGTCTCTTTAGGAAGAAAATTGGTTTTAACGGTATAATGGTAAGGATGACAAAACGACCTTTTCCTATCGTGGAAGTAAAACTTGAAAAAATTGTCGGTGGCGGACAGGCACTCGGTACTCTTGAGGATGGCCGAAAACTCTTTGTATGGGGCGGACTTCCTGATGAAGAGGTGCGCGTACAGCTGACGAAAAAGAAATCCTCATACGCCGAGGGCATCGTGGTGGAGGTGCTTGAAGCGAGCCCTGATCGTATTGATCCAAAAGACCCAGAAAGTTACTTATCGACCAGCCCGTGGCAACTCATGTCACTCGAAACCGAACAGCGGTACAAGGCAGCTCTTATTGAAGAGGCGTTTGAGCTTCATGACATCGTGCTTCCAGACCCGATTGACGTATACAGCGACGGCGTGGCGTACGGCTACCGTAATAAGGTAGAGTTTAGCTTCTGGTTTGAAACCGAGACGCAATCACTTTCGCTTGCATTCTTCCGTCGTGGTACACACGGTAAGATCTCTATCCCTGGCACGAGCCTTGCGTCGGATGAGATTAATAAAAAAGGCGCGCAGGTACTTGCAGTACTGAACGAAATGCACGTGATTGGGCGTGAGCTCAAGACACTCTTGATCCGCAGTGCCCAGGACGGTTCTGTTGCGTGGCAGCTGTATGTGAAGGATGAAGATTTTCCTGCAGACACACTTATGAGTCATTTCGATGCTGATGAAAACGGGGAAGTAATCTTCTCGAACCCAAAGAGTCCCGCGAGTGTCATTACAAGGCGGCTGACCGCACCGACTACACCTCTTAAAGACGTACTAAAAGAAGTGCCGTTCCACTATGCAACGGAAGGCTTTTTCCAGATTAATCTTCCGGTATACGAGCAGTCACTGAGCGACATGAGTAAGTGGGTGATTCCGGGCGTCCAAGTTGTCGATATGTATAGTGGCGTGGGATCTATTGGCCTCACAATCGGCGGCGACAACGTGACCCTCGTAGAGCTGAACGAACATGCGGTGCGCGAGATGGAGCGAAACGTGAAGGAGCTTGGTAAGAATGCAACCCCAGTGCTGGCGGCCAGTGAAAATGCGCTTGAGTATATTACGGGAGATAAGTGCATTATCGTTGACCCACCTCGTGCGGGGCTCCACGAAGACGTTGTAGCGAGACTGCTCGAGCAAAAGCCAGCGCGCATCATCTACCTTTCCTGCAACCCAGTCACGCAGGCTCGAGACGTAGAAAGGCTTGCCGAGGCGTATGGTATTCGTGCGCATCGTGGCTACAATTACTTCCCGCATACCCCACATATTGAGCATCTTGTGATTCTTGACCTCAAGTCCTAGTATTGCTTATTTTTATTAAATCTGTTATAATAATACTATTATGCAGAACGTGTTTAAATTTCCTGTAAAGTGGAATACGAACTCTGACTCACTCGCGAAAGTGCAGTCGGTATACTTAGTGCTTGCGGTAGCGCTTGTCTTTATCGCTGGTCTTATTGCGCTCGTGAGCCCTGCGGCGGGACAAACCGCAGCGTTCTATGCACTTATTGCGGCATTGACCTTTGTGGGCAACGGTGTTATCTGGGCGCTTGTGAAAACATTTGCGATTCCATATATTGAAAGGCACGCACCAAAAACACGTAAAAAATAATCAGGCGCTCGATATAGCTCCCGTTTATGCTATAATAATTCAGTTGCATTTAAAAACTATGCCGCGATAGCTCAGCTGGTAGAGCGCATCCATGGTAAGGATGAGGTCTCGGGTTCAAGCCCCGATCGTGGCTCCATATGAATAACAAACCCCGCGTTAAGCGGGGTTTTTATGTATCAGGGGGTATGTAGCAAGCAGGTAGTTGTTGGGCAGGTTCGCCAACCCTACCTGTGCTACACCCCGACGGCTTTTAGCCGAAGATGTCGCGAACGACATTGCCGAGGGCGCGGAAGGGGTTGAGATCGAGCTCCGAGAACGCGTTGCTCTCGGTGTCGTCCTGGCCCACGTCGAGGCGCGATCGGATGTGCTTGGTGCGACCGTCGCTGGTGATCCAGAAGTCGACATGGTTGTCGGTCTTCTTGAGCGTGACGTTGAAGTCGCGAGCCTCGGGGTTAACCATGGGGCGAGCGACGACCACGCCGTTGACAGTCACGGGATAAGGGCGGGTGGGCATGAGTCCTCCAAAGTTGGGAGCTACCTGCTTGCATGTGCGATCCGCGTGCGGATGACACGAACACTATTACATATTTTATCGAAAAAGTCAATGTAATCAAAGTAGAAACACACCGCGGAGGACTTGTCACCTGAGTTGTTTTCTGCTATAATTGACCTCTGAAAGTCACCGTACGTGTTTTAGTGTGCGGAATAAGAATTAAATCCTAAAAGGGAAGTTATGGCAAAGAAGAATACAAAGCGCAAGTTGGTTGGTCTCGTGAGTGAACTCACTGGTCACCGTACATACTACACAACTAAGAATACTCAGAACACCACTGAAAAGATTAGCCTTAAGAAGTACGACCCAATCGCGCGTAAGCACGCTACCTACACCGAAACCAAGAAGAACCTTGGTCGCAACGAAGTTAAGGCTCGTAAGAGTTAATCTTCCGTTACTTCATCAATTGTTTCAGCCAGCCATAGGCTCGAAGCAAGTGCAGTTTCAAGCACCGCCTTATCGAGTCGGTGTTCTGTTATATAGATAAGAATCTTACCGTGTTCGATTTCGATACCGTGTGGCCAGAAGCGGCTCGCAATACCCACAATCATAGGTGAAGTAAACAGGGTCTCGACGCGATGTGCGTGTGTAGGGCTTGCGAGAATTTGAAAACGACCGTGAAACTCGGGGCTTTTGTTGTCCCAGATCATAGAGTTAAGTGGTTGCATATTTGGCTGCGTTGCGTAAATACGCCCATATTCACCAGCCTCACGACCAGTTGGTACGAAAAACATGTGTGGGACATTTTTGGTATCAAGCTCAATTTCCATCACGGTCCAAAGTTGTTCGTGGTGGGGATTGCCGGCAATGCGTATCACATCAAAACGGTTCACAAGCCTGATATTAAAGCCATTGTACGTACCCACGGCGTAATGGGTGTCTTTGTGGGTTAATGAAGCGGTAAAGCCGCGAATCGCGTCATACTCGTCGTCATGCTGATGGACGGTACCGAAATGAACAAGTCCAATAGTGTCACTAAACTTGCGTAGCACCGAACCGCGCTGGCGAAGCTGCAAAGAAAATCGCCTCAATATCTGACGAAATGTTGCCCCACCCAGCGGCATGCTATCGCTCCCGACCAAGAAGGTCGATTAATGTACCGATGTATTCGGCGTGAGACCACGTAAGGGGTGCTGGCGCAATCACTTCGTTCGTGAGAGGGCTGATTTGCTCACCCATCATACCAGTCGAAATCATGTGATCATTGATCCAGTTGATAATAGACTTGGCGCTTTCGAAATTACCGTGCTCGATGTCGTATTGAGCTTGCCAAAGGGTAGTAATGTACCACCAGTTGCCGTTTATAGAAGGATCTGAGCGACGGTATTCGTCATTTTCGTAGCGGGGAAGCCCCGGGTTCTCGGTTGTCGTACCGAATACTTTCGCCACGGCTTCAATGGAACTCTTCATTTCGTGACTGTCAGCACCGAATAGGCCAAACATAAAGGCACTAAAGACGGCAGCATTGTCGATCGTCTCGTCGTACTTCACTTCGCCATTTTCAACCGATACACCCCGGTAGAATACCTGGCGAGATTCGTTATACAGATACTTATGTGCTGCTTGCTGAATGTCTTCTGCGGCATTGCGCCACTTTACAGCGCTCTCTTCATCACCAGTGACAGTCGCGAGTTCAGACGCTGCCAAAAGACCTGCGTAGGTAACCGAAGTGGTATGTGTATTAATCATGAAGCGCTCTTCCCATAGGTCGTAGCTTGGCTTCGGAAGGCCTGTCGTCTCGTCGATAAACTCAGCCATAAAGTTGGCCATAGGCTTAATCATAGAGTGGTAAAAGTCTTTGATGAGCGTACTGTCTTTTGAAAGGTTATAGAACTGTACGAATACAAATACGACAAGTGCGGTTTCATCCTCTTGAATAGGTGGTGCAACAGTATCGCCGTGAACATACGGGTGCCAACTGCTTCCCAGTGCACCATCGGCACGGTATTTATGCATGAGGTAGCCACCGGGGTGGAGGCCGCGTTGACAGAACTCAAAGAAGCGGTAGGCTTCTTGGTAATACCCAAGGCGTACAAGTGGCCAAATTACATTTGCGCCGTCTCGTGGCCAAGAATAGGCATAGCCATCTTTTGAGTAGTTAAGGAGAGTGCTGTCAGTACTTGCAATAACTGCACCACGCTTGTCGATTTGCGACTTAATAATCATGACACTTTCAATAAATCGGTCTTGGTAATCCTTTGGAAGTCGCTTTGCGGCATCTACCGCAGGGCGAAGCCAATCATGCCACCATTCGGCGGTTTTATGAATGCGGGCGTAGACACCCTGTTCTTGTACTTGGCGGTGAATATACAGCGCCTCACGGGTACTCATACCTGCAGCAATCCAGTAATGAACCCGTTCCGATGAGTGCGGATCGACGTTTAAGGTAAAGCCTAGGATAGAGTCAACACGGCCATGTTCGACAACATTACCTGTAAGTTGGCCGTCTTCTGCGTCGCGGTATGACCCTTCGTGTTCGTCGTCACCAAAAAGTCCAATAGTGAATTGGTCGAACGCCGCTTCGTCGGTCGCACCACCAATCACAAAAGCGCGACGACCACGGTAGTGAAGGATCGCTTCGCTATCAGGAAGATACTGTGCGGTATCGGTATTGCTGCGTGAGTCACCAATCGCAAAGGCTTGGTGCATGTAGAGTTTAATCTCACGCTTTTGATCCGAGTGATTAATGAGATGAATATTGCGAATCAGTACGCTCATCTCGGCATCAACAGTATCGTCGAATTCGAGCATAATGCCAATACGGTCATTTTTGGCAACCGTCTGGCCGATAAGCGCATTGTGCGGATAACGGAAATCAAACGTCCACGCAGGGTCGCTATCCGTCCAGCTTACTTCGCCGTCAACGTAGACGCCTACCTTATGACGAAGGCCGGTGCCTGCTGAATGATTTTCAAATCCAACATAAGGGTAGTAGAGATCGTGCACCACCCCGAATTTGTTCAAGCCCACATGCAACTCACCGTTGCTTAGAACAATTGGTCTAGCCACTCAATCCTCCTGTTTTGTGCGTTTCGTGAAGTCGCCAACGGATGTCGCGGATTGCATTGATGTAGTACAAGAACGCATCGTAAGGGGAATTGTACGGGCTAAAGTAGGCGTGAACATCACCATCCGTAAACCACTTCGTACACATGTAGTACGCGTGGTCTGAAGTTTGGAGCTTACGCCAGTCTTCGATAAGTTCACCATCGTTTGAGCGCACGATGTCAGCCTCGAGCGCATATAGGTGACGCATCGCTTCGTGTTGCATGCTATTGCCAAGCCATGCAGTAAGGTCACGCTCTGAGTCGGCCCAGGTCACGGTTTGCGGCATGCTAATGGTATCAGCAGGTTTATTCGCGTCAATCGCTTCGGAAACCGTGTAGAAGGTGTTGTCTGGGTTTTGAAGCCATCGATCAACAAACTCTTCAAAGAAGTTGAAGATACCGGTGTCTTCCCATTGATGCTCACCAAAGGTTTCGTAGTCCATGAACAGGTTGACGAGCGGCTGGTCATGAATTGATGATTCAACCCATGAGTTGTACTTATCAACGGTCAGCGGCCATTCTTGCCATGCGCGGTTGCTAAAGCGGAAGGCGAGGTCGTCTGAAAGCTTGTAGTTCTTAAGAAGAAGTGAAATGTTCTCGGTGCCTTCTGGACGGTAGACGAAGTTAGGACTGCGCCAGCCAAGGATTGGATCCCAGCCTTCGGCCAAGATACCCTTAAAGCCGTAGCCATCTGCCCATTTTGCAAGCTCGTCGTTGTAGGCAAGCTCGGTGTTGCGGAAGACGCTGGTTTCAACGCCAAAGATTTCACGAACCTTCGCCTTATGTGCCTCTACCTGGCGTTCAAACTCTGAACGGCTGTAGAAGAACGCAAGTGAGTGGTAGTAGGTTTCAGAGACAATCTCAACCTGGCCGGTCTGTACGAGGCGCTTAAAGCTTTCGAGGACATCCGGTGCCCAGGCTTCAGCTTGGTCGATAAACGTACCCGTAATACTCAAAGATACCTTAAATTCAGGGTGCTTATTGAGTAGCTTTTCAAGCAGCGCGTTCATTGGTCGGTATGACTTGTCGGCAACCTTGTTAAGGATCTTTTGGTTATTGTGATTACTCAATGGGTCTGGGTCGGTAAAGTAATTATGGTCGATTGACGCATCAAATACAGAGTATTCGCGCACACGGTACGGCTGATGCACGTGCATGTAAAGGGTTATACCGCGCTTGCTCATGCGAACACCTCGATTGGACGGAACTTATTGTAGACGTTCACACATTGGCGTGCGACGTCGTGCCATGAAATACGGTCGTACTCTCGTGCAATGTTGACGCGAAGGGATTCTTTCAGCGCAGTTGAGGTTGCAATACCAACAAGTTGGTCAGCCAGGCGTTCGGTGTCCCAGAAGTCATAACGGAAGATACTGTGAAGCACTTCACCCACACCCGATTGCTTTGTGACAATAAGTGCGTTGTCGTGGTGTGCCGCTTCAAGGGCTGTAAGGCCAAATGGTTCGCTGATTGAGCTCAATACAAATACATCTGACACACTGTAGGCGTCGCGGAGTTGTTTGCCTCGTACGAATCCGGTAAAGAATACCTTGTCAGAAATACCAAGATCGGCTGCAAGGCGAATGAGTTCGTCGCGCTGCTCGCCGTCGCCAGCAAGAAGAAGCGCAAAACGGTCATATTTTTCGATAGCCTTTGCCATTGCGCGTACAAGGTTGCCAAGGCCCTTTTGAATCGTCAGGCGAGTCACGGCGCTGACAATGGTGTAACCCTCAGCCTTAAGACCTTCGAGGTAGCGATAGGTACGCTGGTCGTACTCGTAGCCGTCATCAAGGCTAAGGGTGTCGATTGCATTGTAGACAACTTCAATCTTGTCGGCAGGAATGTTGTACTTCTCTACGATAATTTGCTTGGTGATTTCACTCACCGCAAAGATGCGATCAGCCATGATAAGCCCTTGGTACTCAATCTCGTGCACGATCGGGTTGCCCGGGTTTCCACCGGCGCGGTCGAATTCGGTTGCATGGACGTGGACGATAAGAGGCTTATTGGTAAGTTCTTTAGCACGCATACCAGCTTCCATCGTAAGCCAGTCGTGGGCGTGAATCGCGTCAAAGTCGTTCTCGGCAGTGTACTGCTCGACGAAACGACCGTACTGCGCCTGAATGTCACGAATTGTGCGCAGTTCACCCTTTTGAGATGGATCGATAGTTTCGATGAAGAACTTACTGTCGTATGCACCCATACCAAACTTGTGAAGCGGTGACAGGTTGGTGGCATGATGAATATTCATGAAGTCAATGTCGTCGTGCTTTGCAGAGTAGGGGACAACGAAATCAATAGAAGTGCCCTGGAGAGCGAGCGCCTTAGAAAGGTGGTAACATGCAACACCCAAACCGCCACTATTGTGCGGTGGGAGCTCCCAGCCCAGCATTAATATTTTCATAACCCCCGTGTACGAGTACCCTGATAGTTGCTCGTTGTTCTCTCCGTTTATTTTTTGGCACGTTTGCTACCCCCGATTATAGTTCTAAGCGTAGGCATTTACAACAGTTCTTACGCTTAAAATGAAAGAAAATGATGAATTCATCCACAAGGGGCTTTTTTATCTATAGGTAACTAGAGTATACTGCTTATGTATGTTGCAGTACTATGCAAAGAAATCTTTCAACGAAGATCCTCAGCTGACGAAAGAGGCTCCAATGGATCGGGCGTGGGTATATGGGTCGAATGTCGATGCCGATGATATTACGCGTGTCTGCGAAACCTATAGTCTTGACCCGGGAATCCTCAGGGACGTAAAGGACAAAAACGAGCTTCCACGTGCTGAATATAGCCAAGGATTGCTGTATGTCTTCATTCGTGCGCCCCACCAGACGTCACGCGGTAGTATCGTGACGACACCGTTCCTGGCGGTACTTAAAGGATCGCTTCTTATTACACTTTCATCTAAAGAGTATGTGCAGCCCGAAGCGCTTTTCGCCGACACTAAAGTAGACATGAAAAGCACCAAGCACGTCTTCTTGCAGCTCACCAGCTATGTGATTGGCCAATACGAAACTTTCATTCACGGGACGGGTAGGTACATTCAAAATACCGAACAGCGCCTTCGCACTCACGAGGTAGATAACAAAGACTTTATTAATTTTGTCACCGTCGAACACGACCTCAACGAATATCACACCAACCTGACGGCACTTCAGGCACTTTTGATTCGACTTCGCGATAATCGTCACGCTATCTTTAATGACAAAGATTGTGAATTTATTGAAGACATGGTGCTCCACGTCAATCAGCTGCTTGTTGCAACTGATAGCCACAAAAATACCATCGACAGTATTCGCAATGCCTATACGGCCATCAGTAACAACACGCTAAACCAGCGCATGAAGAAATTGACACTCCTTACGCTACTTGTAGCGCTTCCGAATGTCTTCTTTGGTATGTTCGGTATGAACGTGCTGCTTCCGTTTGCAGACCAGCCGTGGGCCTACGCAGCAATTACGTTCTTTAGCTTCGGCATCGTGCTGATTATCGCACTTGTAATGCGCCGAATTCGCTTCTAAAGATTATCGTCAACATCTGACAATTTGTGAGACTGCCATATAGGCAGCGCCGTGCGATAGGGCACGATCTGGCAGTAGCCATATAGTTCCATCCATCGGCGAACGACCGCGCCGCTTTGACCGGAGACGTAGATACCAAGCCACTCAACGTATCCCCAGCGGGTGTCGATAGGGACTCCAACGGGCACTGAGTGTGCGTGGAATGGCTTTTGAGTTCGCTTTGTTGCAAGGCGCGCAATGTTTTTCGCTACATGGGTCGCTTGCTTAAGCGCAGGCCAGGCTTTCCCACTGTGCGGCACGGTGTTATTGTCACCAATTACGTACACATCATCAAGCGCCTCGAGATATGGATTAACGTGGACTCGGCCATCATCTGCGATGTGAAAATACCCTGCATTGGTTTTAAAGAACGGATTATTAATCACACCCGATGCCCATACGGCTGTTTTAGTAGGATGGAGGCGCCCTTCAATCATAATCTTGTCGTCTTCAAGTGCGTTCACCTTGTGCTTCACGAGAATTCGAATACCTTGTTTCTTGAGTCGACGAGACACGATGTCAGAGGCGGTGCGCGACATATGCGGAAGAATGCGCTTCTGCGCCTCAACAATCGTTACTCGTGAGCCGGTGTTTTTTAAACGATAAAGGTCTTTTAGACTTTTGAGGTACTCATTCATTGCACCGGCAAGCTCGACGCCAGTTTGTCCGCCACCGATCACAAAGTATTCTTTATCGAGCTTATTATGGACGACTTCCTCGTGAATATGATCTTGGAACTCGCGCACATCGTCGAGCGTTGAGATGCCAAAGGCGTTTTCTTTCATGCCCGGAATACCAAAGAATGAGGTCGTTGAACCAAGCGCGAGCACAAGCTTGTCGTAGTGATAATCTTTTTTCTTGCTTGCAATAAGCTTTCGGTGCGGATCAAGCCCTGTCACAGTGTCTTCAATAATCTTTACGTTTGGGTGCTTCGCAAAGATCACATTAAGGGGAATCACCGACTCTTCGGTGCTTTTGCCGGTTGCAGTTGCATACAGTGTTGCGTGGTGAAGGAAGTATGATTTATCAGTAATGAGGGTGATCTTACCAATTTGACGCTTACTTAATTCAAGCGCCGCTTTGACACCACCAAATCCACTGCCCACAACCACTACATGCATTCTTTTGTCCCTTTTATAAAATCGTTATGCTTATGGTAGCAAGAAACGGGCTCAAGAGCAAAGGGGTGAAACTTCAGTGAAACCACAGGGATATCTGGTATAATCTAATAAAGTAATGGATACTGTCTCGACCGACATTATCGAATTTTTCTCTGAACCGAACGCATTTCGCTCGGTTCTTATTTTGGTTATCTGTATCATCGTGGCGTATATTCTGAGTAAATTCCTGGCTGATTTTATTATTAAAATTGCACAAAAGGTTTCAGTCCGGTCTGATGACGAGACGAATGAAGAGCGTCTCATTAAACTTCGCCAAGTAGAAACGTACCTCAGTGTTTCCATCGCGGTCGTCCGAGCACTTGTGGTTGCGGTCGTTGCCTACGTCGCCTGGATGCTGATTAGCCCGGTCGCGAGTAGCGGTGCTGCGGCTATCGGTGCAAGCGCCTTCTTTATCGTCTTCGCGGGCCAAACACTTGGTATGATCCTTCGCGACGTTACTGCCGGTGCAATTATGATTATTGAACAGTGGTTCAACGTCGGAGACTTTATTAAAGTTGAGCCGTTTATCGATGTTTCTGGTGTCGTAGAGCGTCTGACGCTTCGCTCAACCAAGCTCCGTAGCCTTAACGGTGAGATTATATGGATTCACAACCAGCAGATTCAAGCAGCGCACGTCACGCCTCGCGGAGTTCGCACGCTTGCGGTAGACGTGTTCGTGCGCGACAAAGACAAGGGCCTTCGTACACTTAAAGAGCTTGCGAAAGCTGTCCCCGTGAGCCCTACAATGCTTGCGACGCCACTTAAGGTGAGTAAACCCGAAGAGTGGGGTGGTGGGCTATGGCGCATTACGGCCGTAGGACAGACCGCACCTGGCCGTGAGTGGCTGATTGAAAAGTTCTTTGTAAATGCAATTGTTGATGTCGATTCGACGGTGCGCAACAAGATGAACCGTATCTTCGTGTACGAGCCGATTGCCCGTTACGCAGACCCGGTCGCTGACATGAAGTTCAAGCGTGCCGTACGTGCGAATAAGAATCAATAAGAATATACTTACACCTTATGAACGACGCATTTACAGAAATCACCGACGCACTCGTTAATAAGGGTATTGCCGTGGTGCGCACTGATACGATTTACGGTATTATTGCGCTCGCTTCAAGGCAGCGTGCAGTTGAAAAAGTGTATGCCGCCAAGCGCCGCGACCCTTCGAAACAATGTATTATTTTGATTCCTGGCTCCGGGAGTGTGCGTGAGCACTCTGCGACCATTGCAAAGTACAGCGCGCCAGACCAGCCACCGACATCTATTATTGTGCCTGCGACCAACGAGCACGAATGGCTCCTTCGTGGCGGTAACACCATTGCCTATCGAGTTGTCCGCGATGAATTCTTGAAGAAGGTCGTGCAGGCCGTTGGCCCGGTGATTGCGCCGAGCGCTAATCCCGAAGGCCTACCGCCAGCGAGAACTATCGAAGAGGCGAAAGCGTACTTTGGTGATATGGTTGACGCGTATATTGATGGCGGGGAGGTGCCGACTGACGTCCAGGCATCACGCATTATTGAAGTGCATCCCGACGGTTCGGTAACCGTTATTCGTAGCTAAAAGCGTAAGCGAAATGCTACAATGGCGATAATGAAATCGCAAAACAGCTCCGCGCTACTCGCTTTGCTTGGTGACGAGGTAATCCACGCCTCTTCTGGCATGACACCCGAAGAGCTGTCGTATCTGTATATCGTCGCTGAAAGTTCTGTATTTAATTTTGAGGATACACTCGGTGTCTGTGCGGTTGAGCTGCCGTTCGTGTCGGGCGTACACCTTGTCGGCGTTCCAACCAGCATCTCGGCCCTTAAATGGCACTTACGTATTGGTAATTATGAAGCGGTCGAGCTAGAAGGTAATTTTAATAATATCTTTTCGTTATTTGCAGAACCGCGCCAGCAATCACAGGCTCGCTACGTGCTTGACCCAGCTGCCATGGTATTTGTTATGGATTTTTGCTCGAAATATGTATGGGAAATTATTGACGATACGCTCTATTTTGTATCCGAGAATACCGTACCGACTTTAGATACCGTGGATGAGTTTGTGCGTCAAATCCGCCCCGCAATTGAAGTTCCTTCAGACCGCGCCCGCAATCCCGCAAAACTGCCCTACACAAATGGGTTTGGTCGTAAACTCCATTGCCCACGATGTGCCGAGAAATTAGTACTTGGGCGTGCCTGGATGGCGTGTCCGAACGGTCATGGGTTTTTACTTTCAGGTAGCCAACTTATCGATGAGCGAGAGAGCAGCGATACGGTTGAATACGATCCAGCCGCCGCAGCGCAAAATATGATTGACGAGCACCTTACGTGCCCCTATTGTGGTGGCGCGATGCAGAAAAATCGCTACCAAACAGGCAATCTTGTGATTGATGTATGTACGCAGTGTCCACACCGCTGGCTCGACGGCCCAGAGATTAAACCCATTATTGGGTAATCGCCCTCAATCTGTTACAATAGGTGAGCTTAGGGGCATAGTACAACGGTTAGTATACCGGTCTCCAAAACCAGCGATCGAGGTTCGATTCCTCGTGCCCCTGCCACGAGATTATAAGAAGTCTACCTCCGTTGAGCGTAGACTTTTTTACTACGAAAAAGTTTGGTTGTCCTACTACCCCTAAAATAACCCTGTCTGATAAGCTATATTTCTGGCTGAAAATAAACAAAACATACTCGAACTCACATTGAAATATATGCGCACACCCGAGGGGTCGAGTGACGTATTTTTGTCTTGGCGACGAGAAGACATGGTGTTTTTTGCTGCTGGCGTGTGCCATATTTTGGCACATATGCTTCTTTCGCTTCACCCAAACGAGGATTTTGATCTGATTTATATTAAACCTGTCAATAAACAACCTGGCAACCATATGTACGAGAGCGGCGGGACATGGGCGTTCGGTTTCAACAGGTGGTCGCTCGAAAAAGACCTGCTAAAAGTTAATGAAACGTTTGCAAAAGATAGATATCCAAACTGGAACTATGAGCGCATCGTTATAGAGAAGGTTTGCCGGAGTATCTGAAGAATTCTAATCATCTGCGAGCGCCAGAATATTTCCCAGAGCTTCCATGGAAACGATCATATGATTATATTCATAAGCTTCCCTCGGCTGCACCAGAACCGGGTGTCGCATGATCGTTTCTGGAAATACTATTATGCAATAAATCGTTTTGGTATTTGTCCGATAGCTCTTGCCAATATAAATGACATCCTGTCAGATGTTTGTCATTTATATTTTATATGTCAAATGCAAAGTAGTATAATAGATGCAATGTAGTAGGAGGACCTCACATGAATGAACTTTGTGACATATGTGGCATCAGACCAGTCACTCATCGAGTGCAAGTCACGCAAAATGGCCAGGTGGCCGAACTAAATGTCTGTGACATTGACTACCAAAGGCTACGGCAACAAGCTGGCTCAAGTTCACCATTCGAGTCATTATTTTCTGGCAGTAACCCATTCAACTCTTTTGAGCAAGCCTTTGCCCGCCCCGAGCGACAACAGGCTGCAGGCCTTGAAGCACTCTTGTCCGACACTGCCAAGGATATTATCCAAGAAGCCGGTAGTGTGGCGCACAAATTCGGCCGGAGGGAGGTAGATACTGAGCACTTGCTTTATGCCCTCGCTGACAACGACGTCATTGCTGAAATCCTCAATCAATACAAGCTGAAACCGAGTGATATTAAGGGCTATATTGATGCTAATGCGCCAAAAGGTAAGCAAACTACTACTGAAGATGAGATGGGTGTCAGCCCGCGTGTTAAAAGCGTACTGCAAAGCGCCTACCAAATTTCGCGCGAACTCGGCCACAGCTACATCGGCCCAGAGCACCTTTTGATTGCACTTGCCACCGAGCCTGACGGCCTGGCACACGAGGTGCTCGAAAAGTATGGCTTGAGTCCTGAAAGTCTCCGTGCCAAAACAACCAAAGTGGTCGGGCAAGGAGCTGAGGGTGGTAAGGTTGAAACTCAGACGAACACACCACAGCTCGATAAATACTCGCGCGACCTGACGCAACTTGCCAAGGCTGGTAAACTTGACCCAGTAATTGGCCGAAACGATGAAATTCAAACGACTATCGAAATTTTAAGTCGCCGCACCAAAAACAACCCCTTGCTGATTGGTGAGCCGGGCGTCGGTAAAACTGCTATCGTCGAAGGCTTGGCACAGCGAATTGAAGCAAAAGAAGTACCTGAGGTGCTTGAGGGTAAACGCGTCGTTGAACTTTCACTTATGAGTGTGATTGCTGGAGCCAAATATAAGGGTGAATTTGAGGAGCGTATTAAGGCTGTCATCGATGAGATCGTCGAGCACAAAGACGAGTTAATTGTGTTTGTGGACGAGGTGCATACTATGGTAGGTGCGGGTGGTGGCGGTTCTGAGGGCGGCATGGATGTCAGCAACATCATGAAACCGGCACTCGCCCGCGGCGAACTGCATCTTATCGGGGCAACAACCTTGAATGAATATCAAAAATACATCGAGAAGGATAGTGCTCTCGAGCGACGGTTCCAGCCCGTTATGGTGCCAGAGCCGACGATTGAGCAAGCGATTGAGATCATTCGCGGCCTCCGCGACAGCTATGAAGCCCATCACAAAGTTAAGATTGATGATTCAGCCGTCACTTCCGCCGTTTACTTGAGTGGTCGTTATATTACATCTCGGTTCCTACCTGATAAAGCCATTGACTTGATTGACCAAGCTGCAGCTCGCGTACGCATTGCCAGCGATACACGCTCAGCCGAAATTGCTAAATACGAAGATGATATTGCCCGTCTTTCGCGCGAAGAAGAGTCAGCTCGCAATCACAAGAAAGCCGATGAAGCCAAGAAACTGAAAAAAGAAATTGAGACTCTGACAAAGCAAAAAGATGAGTTAATGGAAGCTTGGAAGCGCGAGAAAGGTGTTTCGACAGCCGTAGTCACTAGTGCTGACATCGCCCAGGTTGTGAGCAAACTCACCGGTGTGCCGGTTACTGAGCTCACCGAAGAAGAGAAGCAAAAGCTATTAACACTTGAAGATAAGATTCACCAACGGGTTGTTGGTCAAAACGAAGCCGTTCAGGCAGTGAGCGACGCGGTTCGTTTGTCGCGTGCTGGACTGACACAGGGTTATCGTCCAATCGCAAACTTCCTCTTCCTTGGCCCAACCGGTGTTGGTAAAACAGAGCTTGCTAAAGCCTTGGCTTGGTCAGTCTTTGGTGATGAAGATGCTATGATTCGTATCGACATGAGCGAATATATGGAGCGCCATGCTGTTAGTCGTCTTGTCGGTGCGCCTCCAGGGTACGTCGGCTATGATGAGGGTGGTCAGCTCACTGAAGCAGTGCGCCGCCGTCCGTACAGCGTCATTTTGCTTGACGAAATAGAGAAAGCTCACCCAGATGTTTATAACATTCTGTTGCAAGTTTTTGACGATGGTCGGTTAACCGACGGTAAGGGTCGTGTAGTGGATTTTACGAACACGATTATTATTGCTACCAGCAACCTTGGTAGTGCCCTAATTATCGAAAACGATAAAGCCACAGGCAAAGATAAGAAAGATAAAAAGGCGCTGAAAGCCGAGCTCATGGAAGTGCTGCGCGGCCATTTCCGTCCGGAGTTTATAAACCGCATCGACGATATTATCGTCTTTGACAGTCTGAATGAAGACGAGATTAAAAACATCGTCCGTTTGCAGCTCGAAAAAGTCGCCCAGCTACTTGCCGAAAAAGGTGTATCTATTACGTTTAGTGACGCACTAGTAGATGATCTTGCGAAGCGTGGATACCAACCAGAATTTGGTGCCCGCGAACTACGCCGTCTCATCAAAACCGACATCGAAAACTTGTTAGCCCGTAAACTGCTTGCGGGAGAGCTTAAAGAAGGTGCTCGTGTCATCGTAAATTACTCACCCAAAGATGGAGTAACTATTGATCAGGTAAAGTCACGCAAATAGTACTATAAGAGGATCATATTACCATAAACCCCCTGAAGACTATTTAGCTCGCGGTACGTTCGATAATCATCCTTCAGCCCCTGCCATAAAAAATTGATCAGCATTTGCTGGTCTTTTTTTTGCTATACTTGCCCTATGGCCCACATCCACACCAACCCAGGCGAACACGACCTTACGACGAGCGCCTTTGTGGTGCGTGATGATCTTGAAACGCCAAAACTCTTGCTGCATATGCATAAGAAGCTTCACGTATTGCTCCAGCCAGGTGGTCACGTAGAGCTGCGTGAAGACCCATGGCAGGCGATTACCCATGAACTAAAAGAGGAATCTGGGTATGCGCTCGAAGAGCTTGAAATTCTTCAGCCCAAAGGCGCCCTCCGCCAGGTTACGAATGCGAAACTTCACCCAGTTCCTGTTGTTGTGAACACTCATAATTTCGACGACGAAGGCACTCACAAGCATACCGATATATCATTTGCATTTCTTGCCCACGATGCACCCAAATCTCAGCCCGAAGAAGGGGAGTCGAACGACATTCGATGGTTGAGTCTTGAGGAACTCTCCGCACTAGATTCAAGCGAGATTTTTGAGAATGTAAGGGAAATTGGTAAGTACGTTTTGACGCATGTATATCAAGGGTGGGAACGATTCGACGCGACCCGAGTGAGTAGTGTTTAGAGCAATGAAGCATCTTGTACTTACCGTCACGCCCGACTCTTCTATTCAACTACTCAAAGAGTATGCCGATGTAGTCATACTAGACGATGTTCCTCAATTTAAGGCTCAGTATTATGATACGATATACATTCGTAGCCACTTTGCAACTCCCGGTCTGGCACCACAAGACTTCCAAGTTCAGATAGAGAGTATTGTTAAGCAACTCCTTGCTATTAATCCTCACATCCGCGCGATCGATCAAATGAGCACCGTTGAGCAAATAGTAACATTTGAAGATAAGTTCAATCAATACGAGTTATTTTCTGGATTTTTTCCAAAAACACTCCTATACCAAAACCCTAGCGATATCGCACAATTTGCTCGGCCAATTTATAAAAAGCGTGTTTCCTCGAGGGGAGCTGGCGTCACCTGGGATCAGAATGTGGCTTCTAGCGAATCAAATGAGTGGCTTATTCAAGAGTCACTTGATATTGACGAAGAACTTCGCGTGTACGTTATCCGGGGCCTTGTACATCCCGTAGCAGCCGTGCATAAAAGCCTGACAGCAACACAAAGAGTAGAGGTGAGCAACTCTAGGGCATTAACGGAGAAGGAAATAGAGTACGCGAGCCAATTGATGCAACAAGCGCCCCAAATTGATATTGCAGGCATCGATATGGCACGAACTAAGGATGGATCGTACTGGGTAATGGAAGTGAACCGCTCTCCTGGTTTTGCAAAGTTCTTCCAAAGCACAGGGAGTAACCTTGCTGAAAAACTCTACACTTCACTTTCATAACACGCAGCCAATAGTAATCTTGGTATGATAGAGGCATGGACGTGAAAAACAATCTCGACGCACTCTTAGGTGCCGTAAAGCAGGCCAACCAAGCAATCCTGAATATCTACGATAAGCCGTCATTTGATGTAGAAAATAAAGCTGACGATTCTCCCATTACCGAAGCCGACAAGGCGTCACATCTCATTCTGATCAGCGCAATTGCTGAGCTATTTCCCGACACACCCATTGTCAGTGAAGAGGACGACCATAATGATACGTTTGAGAAACTTCAAAGTGATGCGTTTTGGCTCATCGACCCACTTGATGGCACGAAAGAATTCGTAAATAAAAATGGCCAGTTTAGCGTATGCATCGCGCTCGTGAAGCACGGAAGGCCTTTCTTTGGTATCGTATCCATCCCTACGCAAGATACTTTGTACTACGGTGGCCCTGAATTCGGCTCTTTTAAACAGATTGCGAGGGGCGAGCCTGAAGTCGTCCAGGTAGCACCGGAGCCCACAAATATCGTTACGGCGAGCTTATCGCACCTTAACGAAGCGACCGAACGCTACATCGGGCAACACTACCCAGATGCTACCATTGCTCGCGCGGGCTCGTCACTCAAAGCGATGATGGTCGCCGAGGGCCTTGCCGATGCGCAGCCGGTACTGGGCGGGCAAATGAAGCTATGGGACTTAGCTGCGGGTCACGCAATTGTAGTGGGCGCGGGCGGATTTGTATCTCGACCCGACGGTGGCGAGGTGAACTATCAACTTACCGACACTCTATTAGTCGGCGACTTTGTGACAAGGGCCACCGAAGCGCTCTAAGGGCTGCTATACTAAGTTGATGATAAAAGGGTTGGGCACTCAAGAAACCGAACGCGGCTTTACTATTGTGGAGCTGCTTATTGTAGTGGTAGTGATTGCGATTCTTGCCGCAATTACAGTTGTTTCGTACACCGGCATCAGTCAGCGAGCTAAGACGTCTCGTAGCCTCTCGACGACAGAGCAGGTGCGCAGCAAGGCGGCGGTATGGAATTCACTCTTGAATAGCTATCCCGACCTCGCACAGCTGCGAACGAACTCTCTAGCGCCACCTAATATAGATACTGCAGGCGGAGCAACGGGCCCTATCGAAGCAAAGTTATCGAGTCCCGGGGTTGCCATGGGCGCGACAATCGATGAGGTGCGCGCTGATAACGGCAACACCGTGTATTACGCTCCCTGCTGGGACGGTACGCGCTTTTCTGGTGCAAATATCTCGTACTGGAATTACTCTACGAACTCGGCCGTCAATATGGTGACAGGCAATTGCCCTTAACACCTCTAATATTTTGACCATAGTTATTTAAAATGGTATAATAGTATCAAATGAAGCAATTCACCCGGAGGGTGCGTCGATATGGACGCGCCTTTTTTAATATCAAAACACTCGTTGCACTTTGCGGCATCATTCTTAGCATCGTATTGCACGAGTTATTTCATATTGTGATGCACTGGGGGGCGATTCAAAAAGTAGAGGTGTTTACGGGTCACGGCGCACTCGTTTCAATCACTTCAAGCGTGCCTCATGGCTATAACATTCAGCATGAGGAGCTCGTCGCCTATGGCATCACACTCGTCACAATTCTTATCACCGCAGCTATTATTGGCGCGATGCATGACAAAAAAGACCATCGAACCGCACTGCAAATCATTTTCCCGGGTAAAACTGGCGTGAGTACCCGTGAGTTCTATGAACTTGCCGCGCGTATTAACCTTATCTAAGGTCTGTTACGATAGGTATATGAACACGACCGAAAAGCTCGATAAAAAGCGTGCCCTACTGATAACACGCACTTCAACTGCGCTGCAAGTTCCCCTCAATGAAGCGCAAGCGCTTCTCTCTATCCCGCGTCATCAAAGTGTGCGCGTAAATACGCTGCGCGAGGACACCAAAGCCATAGCCAAAGCGCTACAAGCTAAAGGCGCCATATTAGAGCCGGTTACCTGGATGCCCGAAGGCTTCTTTGTAAACGAGAATCTTTCTGTAGTTCGCGACGACCCGCTGACCCAAGAGGGTGGAATCTACATCCAAAACGCCGCCAGTTGGCTGCCGGTGTTGGCCCTCGATCCACAACCGGATGACACAATCCTTGACGTGTGCGCTGCACCAGGCGGCAAAACAAGCCATATTGCGCAGGTTGTACATAATAAAGCCGTTATCACAGCAAACGATAATTCACGCCCACGCTTGATGAAACTGCAACGCAACCTCGAGCGCCTCGGAGTAGAGAACGTAGAATTCACACTTCATGATGCAACCCGCCTCACCCAAAAGCTCATACCAGAATCATTCGACAAAATTCTTTTGGATGCGCCCTGTAGCGGCGAAGGGATGATGACACTCGACGACAAAAAGGGCTTTGAATCATGGTCGGTCGCGCACATTAAGCGCCTCCAGCAGCTTCAGAAGAAGCTTATCGTCCAAGCATGGCAACTCCTTAAACCTGGCGGTACATTGGTATATAGCACCTGCACGATAGCGCCCGAAGAGAATGAGGCCGTAGTTGACTACTTGCTGCGGCATAACGACACGGCAACAATTGAATCTCTCGAACATCTTGGCACACAGCTTCAGAATCGGACGGATGCAGTACTTGAGTGGAATAAAAAGCGCTACTCTGATGAACTTCAAAAGGCACTGCGTCTTATTCCAAGTGCGCAGATCGAAGCCTTCTTTGTCGTAAAAATCACAAAAGGAGCCCTATGATACTGGGTGTGTTTGACTCCGGTGTGGGCGGTAAGGCGATCGCGGACTCGTTGACGAAAGATTTTCCCGAAGCGGAAATTAAATACGTACATGATCACGACCACATGCCATACGGCGGCAGGGAAGAGTCTGAGATTATTCAGCTCACCGAAGCTGCACTGCAGCCAATCCTAGGAGCATGCGACTGTATTGTGATAGCCTGCAACACCGCGACCGCTGCTGCGATTGAATACCTACGGAAGGCGTACCCGCACGAAAAGTTCATTGGGCTTGAGCCCATGATTAAACCTGCTGCTGAACTCACAAAGTCGGGTGTGATTGCGGTCTGTGCGACGCCCTATACCTTGCAGAGTGGCCGCTACGAAGCGCTCAAGAATGAATACGCGAACAATCTCACGGTACTCGAGCCAGATTGCCATGAATGGGCGACCATGATTGAAGACGACGACCTCGACGAGCATGAGGTTGAAAATATCATTCAAGATGTGCTCGCCAAGGGTGCCGACGTGATTATACTGGCCTGCACCCACTATCACTGGATTAAAGAGCTCATCCTGGAAGAAGTAGGTGATAAGGCAATTGTGCTTGATCCATCTGATGCCATTAGTCGCCGTGTCTCCGAACTCCTTAAGGGGTAATTTTTTGAGCATAAGCACGATGATGTTATACTTTAGTGCATGAACCCGCAAGATCAAGATCAGACCACTCCAACACCTGAAGATAGCCTTGCAGGTGTAGGCACTTCGCCTACCCTCGAAAGCCCTTCGGTACCACAATCAACAACTCCAGAGCTCGACTCTGAGGCGCTTCAGCAAATTGATGCACTCGAAGCAGAGCCAACGAATGTAGGCGCAACAGTAGATTCAACACCTGCGCAGACAACACCCGTGCAATCTTTCGATAGCCCCACTGCGCCCGAGTCAGCGTCTGTTGCCTCAACGCCTCCGGTGAACACCGCCGCCCCAGAGCCAACGGTGCCTATTGCTGCCGCTGTCGCAGGTAGCCAGCTCGAACAACCTGCGAGCCCAACCGCGGCAGCCTTTCCTGCAGAAAAGAAACCATCAAGCAAAAAAGGTATTATTATTACGCTTATTGTCGTCCTTGCCATTGCAGCCGGTGTTGCGGGCTACTTTGTCTACCAAACATTCACCAGCTCGACAGCTTCAGAAAGCTCTGAATCGACCACTCTAGAAGAAGAGACTGGGGGCGACGCGCCAGGTGGTGATGACGTTCCAGTTGAAAGCACCGTGAACCCTTAGTTGGTCTCGTCCTAAGACCCCTCATTTGATATACTGTCTATCATGAAGCCTCTGACTGCTGCGAGTCCGCACGCCATTATCATGATTGGCATTCCCGGTTCTGGAAAAAGTACGTTCGCAGAACGTTTTGCTGACACGTTCAATTCTCCCATTGTGAGTGAGACGAAACTTCAGCAAGAATATGGCCTCGCTGCCGACCAAGCGGAAAAACTCCGTGGCTCTATTCTTAAAGAGTTTATGAAATCCCACCGCACCCTTCTTATAGACGGGGGGCTTAATATCAAAGAGAAGCGAGAAGACATGGTGCGCCAGCTTGTGAAAGCCGGATTCCGCCCTCTTGTCGTGTGGGTGCAGACAGATACGAATGAAGCCTACCGTCGCGCCTCAAAACCATACCCAACAGGCTCGGGCCTCACGAGCGAAGGCTTTGATATTCTGCTTGATCAGTTTGAGGCACCTGGCGAAAAAGAGAAAATGGTGGTGATTAGCGGCAAGCACACCTACACCTCGCAGCTCAAAATTATCCTAAAACAACTTGCGACCCCCGATCATACACAACCAAAGGTGCCGTTGAGCCCAGAACAAAAAGAAGAGGCTGCGAAAATCACCGTTCGCACCCGACCTCGTAATCGAGGAACCCTTCTTAGGTAGAAAGTATCGCTATGCCAACGATTAACGATGATGAGTTTGGCGCAATTACGGTACGAAGAAGCGCCCGGGCAACCCAAGTACGCCTGCGTGTCGCTCCTGACGGGACACTTCGCGCTTCTATGCCAGTCTATGCGCCACTGTTTCTATTAAAACGTCTCGTAAAGTCATCGCGCCCACAGCTTCGTAAAATGCTTGCCCAGGCTCAGCCCGTCACTGCATACACAGATGGGCAGCAAATTGGAAAAAGCCATACGCTTATCGTAAAGCGAGGTAGCGCAAAGCTGAATGCGACGCGAAACAAGCAGCATATTATCGTTGAACTGCCCGAAGGATACTCGCTCTCAGACGCAGAAGTGGTACGAAAAGTCCGCGATGCAAGCCTTACTGCGCTGCGTGTTGAGGCAAAAAGCTATCTTCCGAAACGACTGCAATATCTTGCAAATCAACTTGGGTTTCGCTACAACAAGGTGCGCTTTTCACATGCGAGCAGTCGCTGGGGGAGTTGTAGTAGCGAAGGAACGATTAGCCTTAATATCGCTTTGATGAAATTACCCTTTGAACTTATCGATTACGTATTAATTCATGAGCTCGCGCACACCGTTGAGCTCAACCACAGTGAAGAATTCTGGAAGCTTGTTGCAATAGGCGATCCACTCTATAAGCAGCACCGTAAAGTCTTAAAAGGAGAAGCCCCTTCAATTTAGCCCATAGGCAGCGCCCGACACATACGCTATAATCATAAGCAATTATGCAGGTGGGTAGTGCCGAGTTTAACCACGAGGCGGCGCGTTCAATACGTGTCGTAGGTGTTATTGTGACGCCAATTTTGGCTGCCTACGCGATATTAATCTTATTTGGTGTATTCCCAAGTACGCATTTTGTGAATGCGCCTATTACTATTAGTATCTCAGTACTTTGGGTACTCATTAGTGTCTTGTATTACTTTAAGCCAGTGACTAAATCGAGCGATCAGGCAATTCGCCTCGCGTTTATTCACTTCTTTGCGCTTCTCATGTTTGTATTTGTCACAGGTTTTGCGCAGCCATTTATCCCACTGTATGTCTTATTACTCCTGGCAAGTAACCTCTATTTCGGACGCACTGGCCTTACCCTAAGCATCCTCGCATTAATTGCCGCCGGGATCCTTGATGGCTTTATTAGGCATTCAATACTGCCTACGATCTTCGCTGAAAACGCTTTGGCAATTTTTGCGACAATCTTCCTTGGATATGCAGTCATCGCAGTAGTAAGTGCCCAAGAAACAAAGCGCCGCGCACTTCTTCACAGCCAGCAACGCGAACGCCTTCAGTATGACCGCATTCTTACGATTATGAATAACCTGTCTGATGCCGCATTTACCACTGACGAAAAAGGCGCAATTCTTATGTACAATGCAGCCTGTCTTGACCTGCTTGATACAAACGACAGCCTCAAAAGTAAGAATATCGGCGAGCTCTTTAAGCTGACCGACAAGGATAATGAATCGGTGAGCCTCATGGACTTGCTGAAAGAATCAACCCGCACCACACGGCGCGACGACCTCAATCACAGTTACGGCGACGGCGAGTCAATTCGTCTTGAGATAACCTTCGCACCAATTCGCAGTAACTATAGCCTTAGCAAGAAGCGCGACGAATTGGGTGGCTACATCCTTATTATGCGTGATGTCACGAAGCAAAAGAGCCTTGAGGAAGAGCGGGATGAGTTTATTAGTGTCGTAAGCCATGAACTTCGTACGCCTATTACAATCGTCGAAGGAACGCTCTCGAACCTTGACGTCTTGATGCACCAGCAAAAGCTACCTGACGCGAAACTGCTTGGATCGAACATTACTACCGCTCACGACCAGGTACTGTACCTAGCGAAAATGGTGAACGACCTCAGTACACTTTCGCGTGCAGAGCGCGGCGTTGCCGATAGCCCAGAGCAAATTGACGTCGAAGACTTGCTCCACACCATGCATCAACGCTACGAGAAAGAAGCTGAAGCAAACAAACTGCACCTGAACCTTGACTTAGGCGCTAGGCTCGGCACGGTAAATGTCAGCCGGCTCTATCTTGAAGAGCTGCTTCAAAACTTTATCACTAATGCCATCAAGTACACCCACCAGGGAAGTGTGACCATTATCGCAAAGCGCACAAAGGGCATCGTGAGGTTTACTGTCAGTGATACGGGTATTGGTATTAGCCGTAGCGACCAAAACAAGGTATTTAATAAGTTTTATCGTAGCGAGGACTACCGTATTCGCGAGACAAATGGTACAGGCCTTGGCCTCTACGTTTCAACCAAGCTCGCCCACAAACTTCACACCCAAATTGAGCTAAAGAGCCGTATCAACCACGGATCGTCGTTTAGTTTTGAACTTCCGGTCGAATAAGTCGACCTTTCCACTTCACCGTACGACGTGTGTATTGAAGCGCGCTTGCAATCACGAGCACAGCTTCTTGCAGTACGATAACAGGCCAAAGCAAGGCGCCGAGTAGCCAACCATGACGCCAGACCCGACGCGTATATAGTGCATACAGCGTACAGTAGCCGAGCGCAACAATGAAGGTAGTGAGGGCGAGTGGCGGCGAAATGAGTCCCGCAGGAAGAAAGATAGCGAGCGTCACGAAAGGCACGAGTAGCAATAAAAGATCTAGAAACGCAATAATAGAGAGCGCGACCTGCGATCCAAGCAATGGATAGATAAGGCGAACACTGGTAATAAGCTGTGAACGCCATTTCTTTTCAAAGGCGACCCCGAAGTGCGCCGAGCCAAGCAGAAAATGATATTCATTCGTAGCTGCAAGCTCTGCGGCAATCTTCGCTTCGGGCTGCACGGCATTCTTGAATGACTTAAAGCCATCAAAACGACTTAGCAATAGTTCTCGTCGAATCAACCATGCGTTACTTGCCGTAGACGGCCACAAGCGACGATTAAAGATAAGTTCCCAGAAATAACGCAGGGGCGACATAATAATGCTCGCTCGCCACCCATCTTCACGACGAGGCAGCACTGACACCATTGAGGCTCGGTGGACGAGCGCATAGCGCACCGTGTGCTCAATCGCTTCGGGCGAAAGGCGTGTGTCAACGTCCATAAAGAGCACATATGTGCCACTCGCTTCCTCTAAAAGGCCTTGGAGTGCGTGATTCTTACCCAGCCACCCCTTTGGCAGTGCAGACCCTTGTACGAACCGTACGCCCTCGCTGGCGAATGACTTAATAAGCGCCGACGTATCGTCACCGGAAACGTCGTCGAGTACGATGATTTCAAGTTTTTGATAGTCAGATGTAATGACTTTCTGCAAGCAATCGATAAGCGCGTGAGCTTCATTGCGTGCCGGTATACATACAGTGACACTTGGAAGGTCGGTATCCCGACCCAGTTTTGAGTGGTACGCGGGAGGTGTGCTACGCGTGATACTGCGTAGAAGCTGACGGAACATCAGCACAAGCACCGCGATCAGGACTATATTGGTGATGTATAAAATAACCTCAAGCATCTTCTGTGCTCATCATACACTACCGCGCGCCAGATGTCATATTGACGTTTGACCACTGATACGCTACACTACATATTGACAGTCTGCAGAAGCAGACTATTTTATTTGGGAGGAAAAAGTGGCAGAAGGTAAGAAAGTCACTCGCATTACCGCCAAGGACGACGCTCCGAAGGCTGCAAAGCCCGCAAAAGCAACTCCATCAAAGGCTGTAAAAGCTCGCAAAGTCACTAAAAAGACTGATGCAGTAGCAACCGAGGAAACAACAAAGAAAAGTGTATGGGCGCGTATTGGCGGCTACTTTAAAGGTGCGTGGCAAGAACTTCGTCAAGTTCGTTGGCCAAACCGTAAAGCAACTTGGGCACTGACTGTTGCGGTTATTCTGTTCAGCCTGTTTTTCATGGCGTTGATCGTCCTCCTCGACATGTTCTTCAAATGGATTTTTGAACTTATTATTGCGTAAAAGGAAAAGGTAAATGACAAAGAATCGATACGACTCATCACGACAATGGTACGCGATCCACACCTACAGTGGATACGAAGAGAAGGTAGCTGAAAGCATTCGCCAGCGTATTAACGCGGTTGATATGGCCGACAAAATCTTCGACGTAATGGTACCGAAGGAAAAGCAAATTGAAATCAAGAACGGTAAGCGCAAGGTAGTAGAGAAAAAAATCTTCCAAGGCTACGCACTTGTTGAGATGAAGCTCACCGACGAAACTTGGTACATTGTCCGTAACACCCCTGGTGTAACCGGCTTCGTAGGCACAAGCACACAGCCAACCCCAGTTTCTGATCAAGAAATCTCAAAGATTAAGAAGCGCATGGGCGTTGAAGACCCTAAGCACCAAATCGACTTCTCAGAAGGCGAAGTGGTCAGCATTACCGACGGCCCATTCAAGGGATTCGACGGTGCTATTTCTGAAATCGACAACGTGAAGGGTAAGGTGAAGGTCATGGTCAGCATGTTTGGTCGTGACACTTCAGTCGAGCTCGACGCATTGCAGGTGAAGAAAGTTTCATAGTTTATGCTTATGAACAGAGAGGGGTCGTGACAAGCGGCCTCTTTTTTGTTATAATAATCAAGTTACGCACTAAATATCGCAAATGCTTCAACAAATTGCGATCATAATATTTAGTACAAAAGGAATTTTAGAAAAATGGCAAAGCAAGTAATTGGTAACTTGAAGCTCCGTATCCCTGCTGGTCGTGCGACCGCTGGTCCTCCAGTTGGTTCAACACTCGGTCAATGGGGTCTTAACATGATGGACTTCATTAACCCATTCAACGACGCAACAAAAGACCTCCAGGGTAAGGACGTTATCGTACACATCCAAGTGTTCGAAGACCGTACTTTCGCATGGAAGTCACTTGGTCAACCCGTTGACGACCTTATCCGTGAAAAGATTGGTATCAAAAAGGGAAGTGCCAAGCCACACTCTGAGAAGGTTGGAAAGATCACTCGTGCTCAGCTCGAAGAAATCGCTGAAATCAAGAAAGATCAACTCAACGCTATCGACCTCGAAGGTGCTGTAAAGGTTATCGCCGGAACCGCACGTTCAATGGGTGTCGAAATCGCTGAATAAGACCGCCTATATATCAAGAAATCACCTCGCTAAGGGGTGATTTTTTGATTTCTAGCAGCTCTGCTACAATGATGACAATGGTTCGTGGGCAAAAACACACACAAGGGTTTACTATTGTTGAACTTCTCATCGTAGTGGTAGTTATCGCTATTCTTGCTGCAATTACGATCGTTGCTTACACTGGCATACAGAATCGTGCCAAATCTTCAGCAGCAGCCGCGACAGCAGGCCAATTTGGTAAGAAGCTCGCCATCTACGCCCAAACGAATAGTGGGCAGTATCCGGCAGATACCACGGCGCTCCAGACCTTCCTTAATGTCACACTGGGTGAGAATGATAGGTATATCGTTGATAACTCCCTGAACCCTGCTCAGTTTTGCGTATCCGTCACTGAAGGGACGCTCGCACAAAGCTATGCCTCTACCAGCGCCAGTATCGACGCAGTAGAGGGCACGTGCGTCACAAATCTTGCTAATAACCCGAGCTATGAATCTATTGGAACTTCAGGCACGCACTATAACGCTACCTCAAGCTACAATACAACATGGTCGACCAGTGGAAGCCGCTCGCTACAGCTTCACTCTACAAGAACGGCAAATGGCGAGGCAATGCGTTTCATTCAAGGTGCTTTTGCGACCATGGGTGTCGCTACAGTTGGCAACACCTACACTTACTCACTCGACATGCGTAGTCTTGGGGTATTTGCGCTTAACGACGCCGCACAGCGCAAGATTCGCCTTCGTATTGATGGAGCGACGGGCGGATCGGTCTCTGCGCAACTCCCTAACGCAGCGGGCAACCAGCGCCTTACCACGACTTCAGTCATTCCAACGGGAACGATTGGGGTTATATTTCAAGCCGACCACTGGGGAACCTCGACCGACCCCGACGTCTTAATTGACTCTGTCATGATTACCGAAGGTGCAACCCAATACGAATTTGGTGATGGTAACTCTAAGGGATGGTGGTGGAAGGGAACTCCCAACGAATCCCAGTCCGTAGGCCCTGCGAAAGTACTCAACTAACACTGCCGTGCGTCCTGCATATAAAAAATAACCCCTTCGTGGGGTTATTTTTATGAGCCATCTTCTTATTAGAACATTCGTCCAAGTGTAATGAAGATAGTTCCAAGTATACCAAGTACGATTGGAAGTCCGAATACCGCCACGATCACGATAAGGAGTACCTTAAGCCATACTGGCATAGGTTGCGCAACAGGCACGCCCGCTGCTTGTGCGGCAGCAATCTCTTCAGCACGCTCTTTGATGCGCCGATCACGGTGCTTCATCGCGTACACCCAGTGGAAGATGACGGTAATTACTACTGATGTCGAAAGGAGAATCGAGAACGCAGCGATACCTCGACCGTAGATGTCAGGAAGCGTGTAATTCAGACTGTTCGAGAACACACTCGGAATGAGGTAGAGGAAGAACGCAACCGTAATTCCAATTGAAACCTTCGCGCTACGAGCGATTGCGGTATCTGCAAATCGCGAGTGAAGTAGCCCAAAAATAAGTAGGTCAGCAAAGAGTGCGTAGAACATCAAACGATACAGGTCGCCAACCACCGCACCAGAGAACACCTCCCAGATGCCGAGCGCTGCCGTTATGAAGCTCGTAATCGCTAAGCCCACAAGCACATTTAGTGCAACTTCATCGGCGGTCGAATTACGCTCGTTTGTTGCCGCGCCAATAAGCGCCACGGCAATAAGCGAATGAATAACCATAATGAATGTCGTCCAAAGTGATCGTGCAACGACATCGTTGATTTCACCAACCAAGACCGCAGAAATCGAAATGACCGCCGAGACAATGAGTCCTCCGATAAGAATATAGAAGAACCATTTACGAATTGTGGTTGCACGTGAGTGGCGTGCTTCGCTTTCTTGCACCACCACGACTTGCTCTTCTGGTGCCTCAGCGACAACTTGCGCGTCGGTTTCCGGTGTGTCTTTTTCTTTAGTAGTATCTTCGCTCATATATACCTCCTAGAAATGATCCCTAATATGTGAGAATGAGTAATCCCAAGTTGCGTAGGCCTTCTTGTTTGGATTAAAGATGTGCTCTGGGTCAAAGATATCTTTTGTCTTCTTGAACAAGTCGACGATTTCTTTACCATACTGAGCTTGAAGCCATGGGCCACGCACGAGTCCGTCATTGTGTTCGCCACTTAGAGACCCGCCGTACTCAAGCACGAGGTTATTCACTTCTTTCATAGCCGGCTCAAGCTTCGCACGGTCGTTCGGGTCTTCAAGCTTCATCAATGGAATGATATGGAAGTTTCCGTCACCCATGTGTCCCGCGATTGTTGCAAATAACTTGTACTTTTTAATGATTGTACGGATCTTCGGAAGGAACTCAGGCAAGTGCTCTGGGTTAATAATGAAGTCGTCAATAAACGGCGCGGTGTGCTTGTCCTTCACCTTGCTACGAAGCAGTTGGAAGCTACGACGGCGAAGGATCCAGAACTTCTCACTCGACCCTTCGGTCGGGTCTTCTTCAAAACCGTTGATCTCATAGCGTGCACGATGTGGGCCAAGCTCTTTGTGAAGCGCCTTAATCTTAGCGCGCACTTCTTCTTCGGTAGCACCTGTAAATTCGACCATCAGTACAAGCTTCGGGATACCCTTGAGCATCTGGAAGCCTTCAGGAATAAGGGTCAGAAGCAGGTGAATGAACTTCACAGGGCCAAGGAAGCTCAGGAAGCTTGGCATAAACTTAATCGCAAGAATGAGTGTTTGGTCGTCGAAACCCTCGAAGGTCGCAGGATTGTGCGCCACGACGGTCTTAATAAGCTCACCCAGGCCATCAATGTCACGCAAGAAGAGTACAAGCAGACCCGAGTGTTCAGGGCGCGGTACAAGCTTGAAGTTTGTTTCGGTGACGAAGCCAAGTGTCCCTTGCGCGCCGATAATCGCTTGCGTGAGGTCAAAGATTTCAGTTTCACGATTCCAGACGTTCCAAAGGTGATAGCCAGTTGAGTCCTTACTGACGTGTGGCTTCGCGGCTTGGATCTTGTCGTAGTTCGCTTCAATAAGTTCGTAGAGTTCTTTGTATACGCGACCCTCAAAGTCACCCTGACCCATCTTAGCCGCAAGCTGCGCCTTGGTGAGTGGCTTTACGACGCGTTCGATGCCGTCGGCGAAGACGAATTTAAGTTCAGGAACATACAGGTCAGTCTTACCAAACTCAAGTGATTTTTCACCACCAGAGTTGTTGTTGACCATACCGCCAACGGTACAAAGGTCGCGGCTAGCTGGGTATGACGGAAGCATTGCGTCAAACTTGATAGTTTCGACGTCAAAGTCACGGAAGAACATACCCGGCTGTACGACCGCGCTCTTCGCATCAATCTTAATGAGCTTATTAAGGTGTGCGTTGAAATCAACAATAATAGAATCGTTGATAGCCGCACCTGACATGTCAGTACCCGCGCTACGAGCGGTCAAAGACAGTTCAGGGTTCGCCTTTTTATTATCTGCGACAAACTTTACAAGACGAGTCACGTCGTCGGCGTTTTGTGGTTTCGCTACGATTTCAGGCATAATTTCAAACATCGATGCGTCGTGCGAGTAAAGCTCCTTTGCTTCTGCGCTGTCGTCGAGTTCTCCCTTAAAGCCTGTATTTTGTAGTTTTTCTTTCAACTCTTTCATGAATATAATCATAAGCCGAATAGAGGCGGAGCGCAAGTAGCGCCACAAGGGCTAATTATTAGTCACGATACCATCAACGCGGCGCTCGAGGTTGAGACGCTGCCAGGTATCGTTTACGAACTTTGATGATTGAATCCACCCATAGGCATTGGCTTTTGCAATCTGAAGCGAAAGAACTGCCATTTTTTGAGGAGTGGGCGCATCAGGAATAAGGAGTCTTTCGTGATGCAACAGCTCACCGTAGCTCAAAGTGCCCACTGCAATACCTTCAACTAATTCAAACTGACGTTGATCTGGGTGGCGGAGTGAGGCGATAAGAGTACTCAGCTCGAGCTGCGATTTGCCGGGGCCATCATATAGCCATTCTCGAAGGAGCGGTTCTTTTGCGAGGATATTGCGCGTCATTTCGTTTACTTTAGGGGTGTCTTTGAAGCGCAATCCGACGATGTCTCGATTGGTATAGTTTGCGATAGTGATACCAGGATTAGGAATAGGCACCTCGCCGCCTTCAGTCACGAGCATCCAGGGCTCAATTGACTCGTCCTCAACAGGCACCGCAAAAGGGAAGAGCGACTTTACATACACGCCTGAGACGTCAGGGAATACCTCGTAACGATCCGACGTAAACATCCGCACTACTCGTGTGCCCATTGGGCGTGCCAACTGAGCAGAGAGCGTTTCGTGCGGGTGAATGCCAAAGACGCGCCGCTCAAGCTCATCGCCCACAGTAGCTTCAAGTTGTGCCTCGACAGCTTGTATACGCACAGGGTTACTCGAAGCCACGAATACGTCTACGTCGCGCAAAGACCCATTGTCGCGATATTTTGATTGAAAAAAGCTTTTTGGTGCAATGACCTCTTGGCGATCGATGTTAATTTCGACATCAGGATGCTCAAGTGCAGCCGTGCCGACACCGCCCATAATCTGGACATCTGGGTCGTTGGAAATAAGGTCTACGAAGGGCCTAATGATTTCGAGTGTCCCTCGTACGGGCGTAGCGTCAAATTCGGTCATAAATTTTCATCTCATGATAGCGTGACCTACTAAGAACTCAAGCGTAAGCACTATGGTACAATAAAGCCAATGGTACGTGGGCGCACATCTTCAAAGGGTTTTACGATTGTTGAACTCCTCATTGTTGTCGTAGTAATCGCCATCTTGGCTGCGATTACAATCGTTTCTTATACCGGAATTACCGGTCGCGCCTACACCGCGAGCGTACAGACGGAATTTCGTAATGCGATGCAATCTATCGAAAAGTACAAAGTCGAGAATGGCCTGTATCCTTCGACCGGTACAAACACCGAACTTGCCGCGGCCAATATTCGCATCAATACAAAGAATTACGATGAAACCGGCAGCAATTTCCTTTACTGCGTAAATAACACGACCAGCCGCGCAGCTTTGACGGCACTCGGAACAAATGGCGTACTCTACGCACAGTCGACAGATCGTGCATTTGGTCCTTACACGACCTACACCATTTCAAGCTACGCAAACATCTGCAGCGACCTTGTAGGCTCGTCGAGCGCACGCTATGGACGCTCAGCCAGCGAGACCCCGAACTGGCGCGTGTGGGTAAACCCCTAAAGATTGAATAATCCATCCAAAAATGCTATAATAAGGGTATACAAATCAATGTTGGGAGACAAAAGTCGTTTGTACCACAGAAAGGGTTTATAACCTACATGGCTAAAAAAGCTGATTTGCTTGCCGAGGCTGCAAAGCTCAACCTCGAAGTAAGCGAAAAGAACACCATTGCAGAAATTGAAGCTGCAATCGCCGGTGCTGCACCTGCAGAAGCAACTGAAGTTGCTGAAGTAGTAGAAGCTACCGAAGAAGAAACTTTTGCAAAGTCAGGTAAGCGTTCTGCAAAGGCCGCTGCTGAAACTGAAGCAAAGCTCGAAAAAGAAGCACGCAAAGAAGCAGGTGATACCTCACCAGTTGACGGTTCTGAAGAAGTTGTTGCAAAGGGTCCAAAGCCAGTGACTCGCCCAACTATCGAACGCCGTGGCAAGGCATACCGCAAGGTTGCCGAGAAGGTTGAAGCCGCAAAGCTTTACACCCTCGAAGAAGCGGTAAAGCTTGCTGCTGAAACCAACCCAGCTAAGTTTGACGCGAGCGTTGAAATTCACGTACGACTTAACGTCGACCCACGTCAAGCTGACCAAAACATCCGTACCACTGTGAGCCTTCCTCACGGTACCGGTAAGACTATCCGCGTTGCGGTATTTGCCCCTGAAGCTGACCACAAGGCAGCAAAGGACGCAGGTGCAGACATCGTTGGTGATGAGACTTTCATCGCTCAACTCGAAAAAGAAGAAATCAACTTCGACATCCTCGTGGCAACTCCACAGTTTATGCCAAAGCTTGGTAAGTACGCACGCCTTCTTGGTCCACGTGGCCTCATGCCTAACCCTAAGAGTGGTACTGTTGCGACTGATGTTGCAAAGGCTGTAAAAGAAGCGAAGGCTGGTAAGGTTGAATACCGCGTCGACAAGCAAGCTATCGTACACCTTGGTGTTGGTAAGGTAAGCTTCGGTGCTGAAAAGCTCCAAGACAACGCGAAGGCATTCTTCGATAGCCTCCAAAGCCAAAAGCCGTCAAGCCTTAAGGGTGGATTCGTAAAGAGCATTACTGTCAGCACCACTATGGGTCCTGGTATTAAGGTTGAAAACTTCGTTAGCTAATAACGAATTGCTCAAATAAAAAATCCGCCTCGTGATGGGGCGGATTTTTATATGTTTATTTTGCGTGCAGTACTTCGACCGGAACAGTAGGGAGTGTCTTAGTCGGCGGGAGTGTAACCTCCCCAGAGTGAAGACTCAGTGCCTGCATGGCCTTCGAACCAAACCCCTTCATCATATCGAAGAAAGTCTTATTGTCCGCGTCTGGCTGCGCCTCGGCCTCGACCACAATGTGTCCAGGTTGAGCTTGCTGCTGCCACTCAGGGTGTTGCTCGTCAAAACGAACTTGCGCACGAATGAGCGAATCAGTCACAATTGCGTCACAAATTGAATCAACCGTCACAATACCGCGTGTTGGAAGGATTGCAGGGTCGATCGCAAGGTGGCCTTCTCGAAATGCAACATTAATGTAGCTCCGTAGATCCGCAAGCTTTTGGTCAGCCACTTCGGCACGATCAAACTCGCGGTACACTCCAGTGTCGAAGCGGTTTTTTGCGGGCAGTTCGTATATATACTTTGGTGAAGGGTCGTTTACGAAAGCGGTGTAGTTGTCGAAGAAGCTATCGAGCATCGCCGCAATAGGGACTTCAGGGGTTGCCTGCGCTTCAACAGTTGTACTAGGGTCGGTCGATTCAAGACCACGAACGTGGATCTCTTCGCTTTGCTGCGAAGGCACGTACGGGGGTAGGGCATCACCATCGATTACTCGTTGCGTGTGTAAATTTTCTGCCTGTATCATGCCTTTGATACTCCCACTGTACTAGTTTTTATTGTTAAGAGCGTGTTGGTGTTATGCGCGTTCTTGCTTGCAGTATAAACCTTGTGCTTACGCTAGACAACCCCTATTACGCTTTTTTATTGCTGCGCTACATCTAGCGCCTGAAGCCGTGCAGCTTGTGCGCGTTCTGCATCGAGGCGTGCGAGCTCCGCGTTGTCGTCAGTATTAAGGAAATTCATATGTCGAGTAATGTATGGGGCATCGACTTCAGCTTGCTCTACCATATCCATGTAGACCTTACGATACGAAGGGTGGCCCTGTACTGCGGTGCGAAGTTCCGCAGCGTGGAATAGTTCACGCGCATTCATTGCAAAACTAAAGCGGATATTGTGCCCGAAGAGTACGGCATACTGCGCCTGCTCTTCGTAGCCGCGCTCTTGCAGGAGTTCGTAGGTGTTTTGGCTCAACTTAAAGGCGCGTTCATAAAGTTCGGCGCCACCAATCTCATCAATGACCTTTGGACGGTCGTGACCAAGGTACGGCTGATAGTTTTGCCAGTTAAATCCGTCGACAATACGGTGACGCTGAATGTCACGATATGCACCAATATCGCACTGCACTTCGTAGGTAAAACGTACCATTTCGAACGCGCGTCCAGGTTTCACACGACGATTATCGCGAGTTCCCACGTAGTCATCAAGGATTTCATCTTTTTCCTCTTCGCTCAGTTCGTGCACCTTATCGAGCACATTCGCATATGGAAGGTTACCGGCATCAGTAATAATCTTTGCGACAAGCTCATCCTTCGTACCATCAATAGATTGAAGCTGTACATACGCACCGTATTCTTGTTCGATACTTTCGTTGAATTTTTCAGCGAATTTCTTAGCGTTCGCCTTACTTGCCGCACGAGTCGCGGCTTTATTCGCACTAATAAGCCCGCCACGATTTGGGTTATCGGCGCGCTCATAAAATACTGGATTCACCACGCGTACCGCATCGAGCGCAGCGGCACCAAGGCTCTTAACCTCCGGGAGGGGTTCAGACTCAAGGCGAAGGATCATATTGTAGATAGCCTGTGAGCTACCGGCAACGCCAACCGTAGACTTTGTCGCCGCAGGCAAAAGGCCGCGCACACTATCACAGGCTTGAGCGTGGCAAGACGTTTCCCACGCGCGATCACGCTGGCTCAGTGGCGTCGTGCTCGTGTTCTTAATATGCTCGAAGGCCTTAAGGTACAGCGCAGAATAAATATCAAAGATTTCATCAAGATTCGTCTTGAAGTCTTCGGCAGTTTGGTCGTCGAACTCTGAAGGAATGACGTACTTATAGTTGCCTTCGCCATCCTTAAAGTCGAAGCGAAGGTAACGGGTTGACTGCTCAAGATATCCAATCGCCGGACGTCCATGCTCAATTTTCTTCGTCGCAACGTTGCTGACGCCCTCGAAGACTACTTGGTCAAAATCGAGCTGCGCAACCGAGTCATCACCAAATTGCGTAATGACGCGACGAAGCAAATCTTCACTCCCCGTATCACGATTTAAAAATTCAGCCGCAATAATTGTGCGAAGGTCGTCTGGGCTGCGAGAAAGTCGCGCCATACCACCCGCTGCGTAGCGTGAGTTTTCACCTTTTCTAATTGCATATACCTGTGCGTCGGTATCGCTGACAATTGACGACAGAGCTATGTGGCCCTCGTCGGTTAATTCGCGTAGACCCTGCTCATTTTTTGACACAAGTGGTGCTGTGTTTCTTTCTATCCCTGGCATTGTTTCCCCTCCAAATACCACCCTGTTGATAGCTTCAGTGTAGACGTGCAAACTATGCTTTGTAAAGCAAAAACAGTTGTAAAAAATGCTGATTATGGTTTTATCACTTACAAGTTGTGTATACTACAAGAAAAGAAGCTGAGGGGAATATGGGAGCAGCAAAAAAGCTTACGGGCTGGTATAGCCGTATAGAAGGACCTGATGGTGCTGGAAAAACCAGCGTCCTTAACTTGGCGCGAGAGTACGCCGAGGAACACAATATCCCAGTGCTTTTTATTCGCGAGCCAGGCACTGGTGAGTTTGGCGAGTTGATGCGTGACTTACTGCTTCATAACAAAAAGTATGACCTTTCACCTCAAACCGAATACGCACTCTTGACTGCAAATCGCACCCATCTCGTATCTGACGTTATTGTGCCCGCACTTGAAAAGGGCACTATCGTGATTAGCGACCGTGGCATTGAATCAAGTATTGCAATGCAAGGCGGCGCGGCGGGGGCGATTACCGCCAAGGCAAAGGGTAAGTTTGACAGCTTAAGCACCGACGACATCGTTGAGATTGGTGCCCGTGTACTTCCTTCGTACTACATGCAGCCAAACGGTCTCGTACTTCTGTCACTAAGTAAAAAAGAACGACAGGCGCGTATGAAAGCAAAAGCCGCGACGCAAGGACTCGATAAAATCGAACAGCGAACGCTTGAATATTCCGACGCCGTCCATGATGGCTATATTGCGCTTGAATCGCTTCCACACGCAACCGTTATTAATGCAGAGCAGCAATTAGAAGAAGTGTGGCGACAAGCTCGCCCAATCCTATTTGGCCCAGACCACGCATAAGAAAGGGGAAATTAATATGCAAACAGGTGTCTATAGTAATACGCAAATCGAAGAAGCCATCAAAGAAGGCCATATCATCTTCCACCCGTATCAACCTGAGCATATTAACGGTAGTAGCGTCGACGTCACACTTGGCGAATGGTTTTACCGCACCGACCGCAAAAGCCCCGCATCCGTCTACAACCCTTTCGATAAAGCGGAGGTAGATCGCTACTTTGGCGAGGCGCAGCGCGCTATCTTGCATAAAGATTGGTGCAGGCAGACTGGCAACAAACCGTTGGAAAATATCCCAGAAGATCACCCAGTAATTGTCCTTGAACCAGGTGAGCGCATCTTGGCGCATACTCAGGAATTTATTGGCATTCTACCACCGGGCACCACAAGCATGCAGTCGCGCAGTACTTGGGGTCGAAACGGTGTCGCAGTCTGTTTTGATGCTGGCTGGGGTGACCCGGGCTATGTCAACCGATGGACAATGGAAATCTACAACCTCAACGAACGCCACAGCGTGGTACTCCCTGTAGGTGAGCGCATCGCGCAAATCGTCTTTATGCATACCGGTGAAGTCGAAGGCAGCTACGATAAACTCAGTGGTAAGTATGCTTCAGGTACGAACCTCGACGAGCTCATTGCATCATGGGAGCCAAAACAAATGCTGCCACGCGCCTGGAAAGACTCACGGCGCAAACCTTTAGTTGTCACGAAGTGGGAAGAAGACCCGCGCATTCGCACAGCCTAGCGTTCTGACGAGTACTTTGCCGCTTCCTGCGCATCGAGCACTTCGTCGACGAGCGCCCTTAAATAAGATCCGTCAGCTTCACCAGCGCCAAACCTATCCTTGAGGTTGATGGCCTTTCGGTAGTCCTTGTTATCAAGATACTTAGCACGCAGCACCTCATCCACTTCCCATGCAGTCACCGAGACGGGCGAAGCGATGTCAAACCGGTCATCGGCGAGCACTTGTGTAAGCGTCGTTGCAAGTACGTGTTCAGCGGGCACGATCGTGCGAGGTTGTCGCAATCCCTGGCTACGTTCGGCGACCGCTGGGTTATACTCTTTGATCTTATCGAGTCGCACGTCAAACGATGAACGTTCGTAAATACTACAGTCCTCATCCATTTGTGCGTACTTATAGGTACGGGTCATTTTGAGGTGAGGAATGCTCTTTTTCGTACCGTCAGAATCAACAAAGTTAGTTTCCTCATACCCAATCACTTCATAGACAGGTATAAGTTCAAGAAACTCGCCATTATGAATCACGACGCATTCATTAATTGCGTTGCGAAGCGCAGGCAAACCATCCACCTCGTCATCGATAAATTTTCCAAAAGGAACACTCACGCAGCCAAGTTCGCGGGCCGCAAACTCAAAATATTTTCCAACCAAGTGAATTTCAGCTGGGTGCGCGTGACCAGTAAAGGTACGGTCTGCCATGTCGATCAGCTCATCGGGGCCCGACCGCAGATCGCGAACACCGCGAAGTTTGAAGCTTTCGAAGTTACGAATGCGACGATGTTCTCGACGACTCATGTAGGTAAAGTGGATTGACTCGGCTAGCTCTGGCGGCATCCACTCTGGAAGATCCTCGTAAAATAAAGCGTCTTTTGCAGCCTCAACTTCAAGTTGCTGCGCACGCACATCGGCACGATACGCGTTAAGAGGGGTAGCGCCCCAGCCCATCGGCTCCCCGCGACGGAGTTTACGAATCGCTTCAAGGCGCACCTCATCTTCAAGTGAAAAAACAGGAACTTTTGGTTCCTGCAAATGAGCAAACTCCCCAAATTGTTGCACGTGGTCCATTACTATAATTATATCATAATATCTTTAAAAAGTCGAAGACCCCACCGAAGTGGGGTCACAAAGGACAAGAGGAGGCAATCCATAAAACCGGCCACGCGGGCGGCCACACATCCCAGAAGGGAAGGGGCCGCCCGTGCAGTCAGGCGCGGGTGAGCAGATCGAGTTGATCCTCCTTGATCTGTTCGAGTGCTGTGCTCTCCAGCTCCGCCAGACGACGCCGTTCAGACGAGAGGGTTGCGTTGAACCCTTCCTCAATCATGGCGTCGATTTCGTCTTTTGACATGGTAGCCCCTTGCGCGTTAGTTGCTGTAGCGCGGGGGCTGCTTGGCGTGAGCCAGGGCCATCTCGACGTAGTTGGGCTGCGTCGAACGGGTGGGCTGCTCAGGCTCATCGCTGGGCTTGGACTTCAGCGAAGCGAGCGCGGCCACCCGGGTGTCGACGGGCTTGAGCGTGGTTTGCGACGTGGATGCCGTCATGGGTAAGTACTCCTGTCTCTAGGGCGCCCGAAGGTCGAACGCAATATCTTATTATAAAGTATTTATGGCTAAAAAGCAAGTTAATCTGATATGCACATCAGGGGTGGTTGACAAAATCACCCCTTTTTAGTAAAATTGAATTCGACATACCAAAGACAGTGGCCGCAGAAATGCTTAATTTGCCACCGAGGAAATGAAAAATATACATTTTTCTAATTCTGAGTCTTTGGCAGTGCGAGGCCCAAAGACTCATTTTAATTTCTAAAGGATCCTACGGCTCTCGAGCTACACTGCCAATGTCGGCAACTTTACAATCAGGCCGAATAAACTAAAACCAAGGAGATTTTTATGGCAATTAGTCGCGATAAAAAGAACGAATTGGTTGCTGAATTTACCGAGCTTCTCACGAACGCAAAAACAACTGCGTTTGCTAGCTACCAAGGTATTACTGTGGCTCAACTCCAGACCCTCCGTGCGCAAGCGCGTGAGAATGGTGTTACCATCAAGGTCGTCAAGAACCGTTTGGTTCGCGTCGTCCTCGCCGGTATCGACACCTACAAGGACATCGACACATCTTCACTCAACGGCCAATTGCTGTACGCAATTAGCTCAGAAGATGAAGTAGCACCTGCTAAGGTACTTAGCGAATTTGCAAAGACACACGACGCTTTGGTTATTGCTGGTGGTCTTTCACTCGAAGGTGGACTCTTGTCTGCTGACGACGTAAAAGCACTCGCTGCACTCCCAAGCAAGTCTCAGCTCATTGCAGAGGTTATTGCTCAATTGCTTTCACCTGTTCACGACGTTACCAACGCGCTTTCGGGCAACTTGCACGCGCTTCTTGACGGTGTTGAAGCTAAGGCAACCAGTTAATTTTTCGCCCGCCTAGGTGGGCAACCCCGATACGCAAGTATCACTATTAATAGAATTTGAAGGAGGCTATAATGGCTGATCTAAAGAAATTTGCAGAGACCCTCGTTGGTCTTACTGTACTTGAAGTTAACGAACTCAAGACAATCCTCAAGGACGAATACGGCATCGAGCCAGCTGCTGCTGCAGTTGCTGTTGCTGGTCCTGCTGCCGAAGCTGCACCTGCAGAAGACGCAAAGTCTGACTACACTATCGTTCTTAAGGACGCTGGTGCTCAAAAAGTAGCAGTTATCAAGGCTGTTAAGGACATTACTGGTCTTGGTCTTGGTGAAGCTAAGGCAATCGTTGACGGCGCACCTGCAACTGTTAAGGAAAAAGTTCCTACAGAAGAAGCAGAAGCTGCAAAGAAGACACTCGAAGAAGCTGGCGCAAGCGTAGAACTTCAGTAATTCAACCCATTCGGTCTGATATGTATGCATTTATACCCCTTTTACAGGGGTATTTTTGTTGCATTAGATAATATTTTTCTGTATACTGCAAGTGTCCTGTTGGAAACGAAAAGAAGGGAACTGCGTGTCCAAGTTTTCGAACTGGGTGATCCGAACCGTCACCAGGGATCACATGTACATCTGCGCCATCGATCGCAACGAGCGCTCGAGGCCCGCGTTCAAGGCCGGCACCCTCAAGGTGCACATGAGCGCAGGGGGCGAGCAGGAACTGGCCTTCGACGCGATGCTCAATCTCGACGCCGATGCAGTGCGCGAGAGTGACCCGATTCTGCTGGAAATGCTGACCGAGATGTGGCCGGCGTTCACCGAGGAGCGGGTGTTGCACCCGTTCAAGGACGGACTCAGCCTCTGCGACATCTCGCACATGCTGCGAAGTGAAACGCACGGCGTGAGTCTGCTCGAGTTCGGGCAGCTCAAGGGTTGGTGGCGCGTCGTGTACGACGAGCACATCGCCTGCGAGCACGCTGAGGTCGGGTCATGCCCGAGCTTCTGCACTGTCTACATCGACCGCGTCAATCAGCCACCGAAGCGCCCCAAGAAGAAGCGTGAGCGGCTCGCCGATCGCATCAAGATCAAGCTGCCCGAGCTCGCGCTCCCGAGGCCCGGCTTCGCGCTCGGCTGACATCTACAACTCAACAGGATCAGAGTGCCCCCGCGGCACTCTTTTCCATTTTTACAACAGTCTTTCATTCTAACCTGTTAATTGTGTGGATAACGTTCAAATAAGTTTATTCAAGCGGACACTCAATCCAATACCCTTAAACTGTTGAGCCACAAATACCGGCTCGGTTTCTGTACTGAGGGTAGGTTCGTATGAATAGCCAATTTCATTGAATTCTAAAAGCTGTGCAGTCGACTCAATTCGATGCTGGATCATCCATTTTGCAAATGCACCACGTGCGATTTTGGCATGCACCGTGACAAAAGTTGGCTCGCCGGTCTTAGGACTTACAGTAAGAAACTTTGGCGATATCACCCGAGTAGCTTTCATATAGGGGAGTACTGCCTTCGTATACTCGACGGCCGAAAGGTTCACGATAGGGCGCTGTGCGGGAAGTAACTTTGCAATTGTATCTGACCAAAACTCATACAGATTCATACCTGGCAACTTGTAGCCCATTTCAAGTCGGTAGGGCTGAATGGTATCAAGCGCACGAAGTGCGCCGTAAAGACCAGACAGAATGACTAAGTGCTCGTTGGCGTATCGTCGATCGTCATCGCTTAAAGTCGTCGCTTGCAACCCCGAATAAATATCGCCCAGAAAAATATCTATTGCCGCAAGAGTTGGTGCGCTGTCGTGCCAAGAATGAATAAGTTCGTACGTTGTTTCAGCCATCTTGGGAGAGATTGCCATTACCTTTTGAAGCTCTTCACGAGACAAAGTTTTAAGAATTTCAGTAAGCTCACGTGCCTCATCCTCGAGCGCCGGTTTCTGTACATGCGTCGACGACTGCATGGGTTGGCGCATCGTCTTTGAAGAGTGGAGCAGAATAGTAAACATACTATCTAGTATACGACCTGCGAGTGTATACTTTGAGTAATAACCGAGAGAGGAGTGGTGTATGAATCAATCATCTAACCCGGCTCTGTCCGACAAAGCGTTTGCACGTTTTGATGCCGCGGGCCAAGCAGAAATAATGACTGTCGGGGGAACCCTGGGTAAGGTCGGCCTTAGCCTTCTTGTGTTGATTGGCGCAGCTGCGTACGCCTGGACACTCTTTCCTCAATTCGGCGTGACAATTCCATGGTGGACGCTATGGGTGGGCGGCATTGGCGCGGTCGTCGTCGGGTTCGTTGCCGTATTTAAGGCGAACTGGTTTACCGTACTCTTGTACTCCCTTCTTGAAGGTGCGTATATCGGTATTATTTCGAGGTTGTTTGAAACCGCCTACGACGGTATCGTCACGCAGGCTATCCTTGCGACACTCGGCGTAACCGCGGCTGCGTACTTCTTGTACGTGACGGGGCTCGTAAAAGTCACAAAAAAGTTCTACTCCGTGGTACTGATTGCGACTGTCGGTATCGCAATTTATCTATTGGCCGAGTTCATTATTTCGCTCTTTTCACCAGGCTTCCTGAATTTCGTCACAAGTGGCGTAGGGGGCATTATCATCGCGGCCATTATCGTGTTCATCGCAGCGCTTAACCTTTTCCTCGACTTCAACACGATCGAAAAGGGTGTAGAGAATAAACTGTCTAAAAAGGCAGAGTGGTACGCGGCATTTGGCTTGATGGTCACACTCATCTGGCTCTACGTATCAATCCTAAGGCTCCTCGGGGCGAGTCGAAGGTAGGCTAGGATGAACCTCCTTACAATTATTGGTGGACTTGCGGTCATCGGCCTTTCAGTGTTTACGGGTTTTATCGCCATCACCCTCTTTATTCAGGGTGGACTCCTGTCGATCTTTGGCGGCGTTGCGCTTTCGATTGTAACGCTCATGATGCTCGTATTGGGCATTGTACTCATAGGCATCGGCTGCGCTGGAATCGTGGCGCGTATCAGGAGTGGCAAATAGCCGCGCTTGCTTGACATTTTATAACAGCGTTGCTATAAGTAAAGCTAATATTACTTTCAAAACACATACCAGATAAGGAAATGCGAGACCATGTCTGAACTACCGGAGAAACAAGCAAAACGTCTCCACGCTTTGATCCAAGAAGCAGAGACTAACCTTGCCGCAGCAAAAGAACTACTCATTAGTATCATCGGTGACGATGGTGCAGTTATTACGCCTAAGGGAAGTACAATCGACGAAGTTGGTGGTAAGGTAATCGAGGGCGTCTTTGATGGCCAAAAAATGGCCGGACCAGACGGCAAAGAATACCCAGTACCCGCTAACTACGCCAGTAAATCAAAGCTTGTCGAAGGAGACATCCTCAAGCTTACGATTGCAGACGACGGCAGCTTTATTTACAAGCAAATTGGTCCAGTCGATCGTACGCAGGTTATTGGTACACTCGTCCAGCACGACGGTGCGTACTACGTGGAAGCAAATGGCCACGAATACCGCATTCTTCTTGCCAGCGTGACCTACTTCCGTATTAACGTAGGCGACCAAGTGACAATTATCGTTCCGACCGACAACCAACAGGCTACTTGGGCTGCGGTCGAAGCAGCGCTCTAGCGAAATTGCACAAATTATTGTAAAATAGCCGTGTCTCACATCCGTGGGGCACGTCCTTTTTATCACCGACCCTCGAGAGGAGCCATCGTGGCCTCCACATCCGATTCATTCGAAGAAGTACCCGCCGAACGAAGGCGCGAGTTTCTGGACCTCCAGATCATCGACGCCGTGCTGGGCGAGCGTATCGCGAAGAAGCTGACCGATCAAGGTTTCAAGACGCTCGGCGACCTCGCCGTCGCAACCGAAGTCGAACTCCTGGCGATCAAAGGGTTCGGAACCGGAGCCCTGCTCAAGGTCTACACGGTCCTGGGCACCTTCGGCTTCTCCCTGCGAAGCGAGAAGGAAGAGCCGCTCAATGGCCTCGTGCGCCTCTTCAGGGGCATCGACTTCGTACCCGGCAAGCAGATGTTCCGCTGGGTCAGCGGCCTCGACGAAGCCAGCTTCACCTACCTGCGTGAGAAGAAGACGCTCGGCGCACTGTCACTCACAACGCGCGCCGAGTACCTGACCTGGCGTCGTCGCACCTTCCCGAAGCGCATGCGCGTCGCGGACGAGCAGGCGGAGCTCCTGGCTCAGGGTCTGGCCTATGCTGGCCTGACGTTCTCCGGTGAAGAATAGGGCGTTGCCGACCCGCCTCATCTACGAGCGCGGGTCGGCAGCACACCTTTGCACAATGATATTATTCTTGCAAACCAACCATAAGCGTCGTATAGTAGCACTATCACGAAGGTGAAAATAAACAAAGTGTAAAAACTACGGCACATATCTAGGACGAATCGGTCTATACTTGTCGTAGGGTATAACAAAAAGGGGAATAAGGTGTCTCAGGCGCTCTATAGGAAATATAGAAGTAAGTCATTGGCTGACGTGGTTGGCCAAGATCACATCACTGATATTCTTTCTCGTGCACTAAAATCTGGGCGCATTGCGCATGCGTATCTCTTTACTGGCCCGCGTGGTGTTGGTAAGACCTCAATTGCTCGTATTTTAGCGCATGAAATCAACCAACTTCCGTACGACGAAGAATCAAATCACCTCGATATTATTGAAATTGACGCCGCGAGTAACAACGGCGTTGAAGATGTGCGCGACCTACGCGAAAAGGTGCAAATCGCACCTGTTTCTGCGGCGAAGAAAATCTACATCATCGACGAGGTGCACATGCTTTCGAAGCCCGCATTTAACGCACTCCTCAAGACGCTCGAGGAGCCGCCTGAGCACATTGTGTTTATTCTTGCGACAACCGACGTCGAAAAACTTCCGGCGACAATTATTAGCCGTACGCAGCGCTATGGCTTCCGCGCCATCACCCGCGAAGACGCAGTCAAGCACCTCCAGCACATTGCAAAGGAAGAAAAACTCAAGATTTCCGATGACGCACTCAAGCTTATTGCTGAGCGTGGTGACGGAAGTTTTCGCGATAGCATCAGCCTGCTTGATCAGCTTTCAAGCCTGGCAGACGAAAAAGACGGCATCACTGCGGCCTTAATTGAAACCTCTCTGGGTCTTGCGCCGGCAACAATTATTGATTCACTTCTAAGCGCGGTTGATAGCCACGATATTGCAACGATTGCACAGACCCTCACCAAAACCGAAGCTGATGGCATCAGCCCAATCGTCCTTAACGACCAACTCACCAAAACACTTCGTGACCTTGCGCCAACTAAGCCGCAGCTTCTGCCGCTTCTTGATGCACTGCTTGACGTCCCAAAATCGACTCAACCAGGTATTAAGCTACTAAGCGTCCTTGGAAGTGCTGCACTCGAGCATAAACCACGAAGCGCCGCGCTTGCCACGCCAGTACTCGAAGTATCAGCGACGATCGAAGAGCTTACCAAGCAGGCGACAAAACCTGCACCAAAAATGGCCGAAACTCCAAAACATGTGGCCCCTGCGCCCGCTACTGCACAGCCCGAATCAACGACCGAATCCGCTCCTGTTGCCACTAAGCCGCTTACCGAATACGTCGGTGATTTCGAATGGGCTAATCTCGTTGCGCACACAAAAGAACATTTCACCGCACTCTACAGCCTGCTTTCAAAGTGTGACCATGCACTCGATGGCGACGAACTTATCATTTACGCGGTCAATGCCTTTTATAAGAAAAAGCTCGACGACGCAAAGTACCAACCCCACCTCTATGAATCCGTCAAAGCGGTCGGTGGTTCTACACTTACTATCAACACCATTCCCACAAGGGCGCCTATTCAAGACTCGCAAGCCGCAGCCATAGCTGATATTATGGGCGGTGGAATAGAGGTGTCGCCAGAAGCAGCATAATGCTGTCGCTTGCCACCTCGTATATAATAAGAGGGAACTATGGCAGACAAGCCCGAATATAAATCGAAATCAAAATCTGTGTCGGCGGCAAAAGTGCCCCCACAGAACGTTGACGCCGAGATGAGTCTTCTCGGTGCTGTATTGATTGACGAAGAAGTGCTGGCTGACATCACCGAACACGTAAAGCCAAAAGATTTTTATGATAAGCGTCACGGCATGATTTATGACGGCATCATGCGCCTGTACGAGAAAAACAAGCCAGTCGACCTCCTTACTCTTACCGACGAGCTCAAACGAAAGAACGAACTCGATGAAATCGGTGGCTCAGCCTACCTTACCGAGCTAACAAACTATGTACCGACCGCCGCGCACGCCGAAAGCTACGCAGAAATCGTGGCACAAAAAGCAGTGCGTCGCCGTCTTATTAAAGCCAGTGGCGAGATCTCAGAACTAGGCTACGACGAAGCAACCTCGACTCAAGAACTGCTTCAACAAGCTGAAGCTGAGCTTTTTGCCGTCAGTGACCAATCGCTCAAGCAAGACCTCACTAGCCTTGAAAGTATTTTGACCGATAGCTTTGACCGCCTCGAAGAGTTGCACCGTAACAAGGGGCAACTGCGTGGTGTGCGCACCGGCTACCGTGACCTCGACAATATGACAGCTGGGCTCCAACGAAGTGACCTGATTATTCTAGCGGCGCGTCCTGCGATGGGTAAGACTACCCTTGTGACGAACCTGATGTATAACGTAGCGACCATTGCCAAGCAGTCAGTGCTGTTCTTTAGCCTTGAGATGAGTAAAGAGCAGCTTGTCGACCGTATGTTGGCCGACGCATCAGGTGTGGACTCTTGGAATATTCGTACGGGTAACCTTTCTGATGAAGACTTCAGTAAGCTTTCTGAAGCTATGGGTGAGATGGCCGAAGCACCAATCTTTATCGATGACACGCCTGGGCTTAGCGTGCTTGAAATGCGTACCAAGGCGCGCCGCGCTGCGCACGACCAGCCGCTTGGGCTTATCATCATCGACTACCTCCAGCTGATGCAGGGAAGTGGTCGTAACGACGGAAACCGCGTGCAAGAAGTGAGTGAGATTTCTCGTGGACTTAAGCTGATTGCGCGTGAACTAAACGTTCCAGTGATTGCACTCAGTCAGCTCAGCCGTACCGTTGAAAACCGTTCTCCACAAATTCCACAACTGGCCGACCTTCGCGAATCAGGTTCGATCGAGCAGGACGCCGACATCGTGATGTTCATCTACCGCGAGGCCTACTACAACCCAGAGACAGAGCGAGAGAACATTACCGACCTTATTATCGCCAAGCACCGTAACGGGCCTGTTGGAAAAGTCGAACTTTACTTCCACCCAGAGCGACTTCGCTTTATGTCACTCGACCGTCAGCACGACTCATAGACGTGCTACAATAAGGGTAACGTTATGGCTGTACGTGATTTTTCAAATTACTTCCTCTATCGATGGCGTTACGTCATCGGCTACACCGCGATCGGGCTTCTGCTTGCGGGGCTGTTGCTTTTCGCAGGACTCTATCTTCCTGGAGGCCTTTCAAACGCCGAGATGAACTCGGTTGTACGTAGTGCATCGCTCTCATTAAGCGACCCAAGTACTCTTGCGATACCTAATCTGCCGTATTATGCATTCCAATCGGCTATTTTCTCTATGTTTGGGGCAAGTATCTTTACCATTAAGCTACCGTCACTGATTCTTGCACTGTTTACCGCCGTTGGCTTCGTATTACTGCTACGACGATGGTTCAAACCAAACATCGCAGTGCTCGCGTCACTGATTGCAATCTCTACCGGCCAATTCCTCTTCATCGCACAATCGGGTACGCCAAGTATTATGTACTTGTTCTGGCCAGTGCTCTTGCTCCTTCTTGGTACACAGGTCACACGCGTCAAAAAGTTCCGCTTCTTGTGGAAAATTCTCTTTGCAATTACCGCTGCACTCAGCCTGTACACGCCGCTTGGTATCTATCCACTTATTGCTGTACTCCTTGCGGTCATCTTCCACCCACACCTGCGTAATGCAGTGCGTCGACTTTCTAAGGTACGGCTTGCGGTTGTAGGAGCTATCTTTATCGTGCTTGTTGCACCGCTCGTCTGGCTCTTGTTTGAAAGTCCATCACTTGGCCTCACACTCCTTGGTGCGCCAACTACTCGTCCAATCGACTTCGGTGCGAATATGGTTGCCGTGCTCAAACAGTACTTCTTATTCTGGGAACCAAGCGTGACGGAAGTGATGACACCGGTCTTTGGCCTCGGCTCTGCACTTCTCATCGGCCTTGGGCTCTATAGGCTTATTCGTACCCGCGAAACAACACGTAGCTACTTAATTATCTTCTGGATCGTATGTCTTTTGCCGGTACTCATCTTGAACCCGGCGTTCACTTCAGTCATGTTCGTGCCATCAATGCTCATGCTGGCCGCAGGCCTCACGAGCCTTATCGGGTATTGGTATCGTCTCTTCCCACTCAACCCTTATGCGCGCGTCACTGGATTAATTCCAATTATCATCCTCGTTGTTGCACTTGTGGCAAGTGGATTGGCACGCTACATCTACGGCTATCACTATAGTCCACAAGTTGCACCGCTTTTCTCGAACGACTTGCGCCTACTTCCAGAAGAGACCACTCAAATTGTCGTAGGTGAGGACGAGTACAACTTCTATAGCTCCGTTGCGAAATATCGCGATGGATTCGAGGCGGTAAAGACCCCGACAGCCGAAAGTGTCGTTGTCACGCGTGAGGTGCGCACCGAGATGCCAAGCACCTATCAGGTGACTCGTATCATTACCAATGCGCGCTCGAGCGAAGCAGACCGCCTCTACGTGATGCAGCGCACCCAGTAGACGACCTCTTGTGGTATACTGGATAAAGTTATAAACGACGGAGGAATACATGGCTTTTGACCAAATGAAGATGCTGAACAAGCTACGTAAAGCGCAAAGCGATCTTAAAAAAGAAATTATCGAAGTTGAAGCGGGCGACGGTGCAGTGGTTGTACAGGTTACCGGTGAACTAAAGGTAAAGAAGATCAACATCGACGCAGAACGCGTTGACCTTGAGGACATCGCCGAGCTCGAGCACTGGCTTGAAATCGCAATTCGCGATGGGCTTGCAAAAGCACAAGAAGTTGCCGCAGAAAAGATGAAGCCACTCATGGGTGGCCTTGGAAACCTTGGTCTTTAGACCGTAGCGAGTATACACGTGGCGCGCATCTTACCAGTTGCACTGGAAAAATTAATTGATGAACTCGGCCGGCTGCCTGGAGTAGGGCAGCGTACGGCCGAGCGCTACGCGTATTATCTTTTGCGCGCCGACCAGCGCATTAACGACAGCATGGCAACGGCGATTCACGATATTCACGCACGCGTCAAAACATGCCCTGTGACTTTTGCACTGATCGATGGCGACGAAGAGGTTTCATCGCTCTACAGCGACCCTTCGCGCGATAAAAAGCTCGTTGCGGTAGTTGAAGAACCACTTGATATCGTTGCACTTGAACGTACCGGGCAATTTAAGGGCACTTACCATGTCCTTGGTGGTGCTATGAGCCCGATTGATGGTATCGGTCCTGAACAGCTTCACATTCCAGAACTTATTAACCGTCTTACCGCAGACGGCGTTGAAGAAGTGATTATTGCCACGAATGCCAGCGTGGAGGGCGAGTCAACCGCGCTCTTTTTGCAAAAACATATTAAAGATGCGGGCATTGAAATTCAAGTCAGTCGCCTCGCAAGGGGCATCCCGGTGGGCGTAGACCTCGAGTACGCCGATCAAATCACGCTGAGCCATGCGCTCGAAGGACGCCGAATTCTTTCGTAAGTAAATCCGCCTCAAGGGGCGGATTTTTTATTGCAATTGAAAGAGGCCTCGCCCCTTTCATCCAATTACTTGGAATCCAGGGACGAGGCCAAACCTCGCACCGGCAGCGATGCCTACGAGTTCACGATGGGTTCGTGACCGTTGACGTCGCTCTTGTCCTTCAGACGATCCCGCAGGTTCTCCTTGAACGTGTCTCCGACCCGCGTGTCCGACTCACCGAAGTCGTCGGTGCGGCGGGACATCAGCACGAGATCTGAGAAGATCGTCTCGAAGTGGGGACCCGACAGCGTACGGACGAACCGCGGCGACACCTCGTAGAGATGTGCGACCAGCATGGCATCGTTGACGTGACGCAGCGTCACGCGGTACAGGCGAGCCTTCTGGTTGATGAGCTCGGCCTCGAACGTGTAGGACGCACGGGGCGACCAATTGAAGTCCTTGACCGAAGCGCGCTCATGGATGAACCGGAAGACCTGACGCGTGTACTTGCGTCGGGTCCGTGCCGGTCGGTAGTTGCCGTAGATCTCTACCGCCTTGGCGAGGAAGGGGATCGTTCCGGCGGTGAGCACGATGGTCGCGAACAGGCTGAGCCAGTCGAGACGCATGACGCTCGACGCCATCATCCAGAGCATGGCGATCGTGATGAGCCAGCCGGCACCCTGGGTCAGGATGTAGCGGCGGCGCAAACGACGGTCGGCCTCGCTGAAGGCGATGAGCTGCGGGCTGTTGCTGTCGTTGGGGGTGGGCGTGATGAGGTGCGACATGGCGCACTCCTTTCAATCGAGCCCCGCAGGGCTGCAGGGCGACTAGCGGAGGTGCGAGTCAACACATATTATAGCATAAATTATAAAAATAAGCAATATGGTCACGCTTGTGCTCGATTCATAAGCCACCTACAATATGTACCATCGTCCTACAACCGAAAGGAGACGATATGCCATTTCACAGCCGTGAACTGGAACTTCTGAAGAACTGGGTGCCGGGGCCGGACTTCGACACCACAACCGACAGGCTCCTGCTCTACACGAACTGGAGTCACGTACTGGTGCTTCGCAACATCCCGAACGACGAGGGGAGGGTGCAACTCATCCTTGACCCGGACTTCTTGCCGGCGAACATGTCGGTCGTTCCATCCGAACTCAAGGTGATCCACGACTTCCACATCCAGGATGACTGGTGGGTCTGCCTGTACGACGGCGAGATGACCTCGAGTGGTCCCAAGATCGACCTGCAGGCCATCGGCTCGGGATGGTCATGGAACATCCGCACCTCTCTCGGCATCACCAAGATCGAACCCATCGCGCTGGACGAGATCGACCACGGCAAGATCAGCACGATCCTCGACGGCATCTACATCTACGCGTTCGACGCCAAGATCCACGATCGGGACTACGACCGCCGGCATGACCGCGTCAAGGTCTGATCAACTTCAACCCACCCTACGGTTGAGGGGCACACGCCCACTCCCGGTCGGGTGGGCGTTTGCTATGGTAAAATAAATGTAATGTTTGATTCTATACTCAAGACGCTCAACGAAGCGCAGAAAATTGTTATTATTCAAGCCGAGAATCCAGACGGTGATAGCCTTGGAAGTTCTTTGGCACTCGAAGAGCTTTTAAGTGAAGCGGGCAAAGACGTGAAGCTCTACTGTGCTATCGATATCCCAAAGTACATGCACTACATCAAAGGCTGGGATCGGGTTGAAAAGGACTGGCCGACCGATCGGGAAGTCGCGCTGATTGTCGACACTTCGGCCGAGGCACTCATTCAGCAGGCGCTCGCACAGCCTGGCGTGCGCCACTTCCTCGAGACCCACCCAGTAATCGTAATTGACCACCACCAAGACGAAGAAGGTGACCTGCCATTTGAAACTATTTCCGTCGTTGATTCTAAGGCTGTCGCTACAAGTGAAATCCTCTACCGCCTCGCAAAAGAAGCGGGCTGGACAATCACCCCCGAAGCCGCTGAAAGTATGTTTATTTCTATTCAGGCCGACAGTCTTGGCCTTACCACGCAGTCAACCACCGCAGATAGCTACCAAGTCGCAGCCGACCTTGTTGCGCTCGGTGCAAACCCGGCCGAAATCGAAGGCCGTCGACGTGAATATATGAAGAAGCCGGCTGACATTCTTGAATACAAGGGTAAGCTTATCGAGCGTATTGAATACCTACTCGACGGGAAACTCGCGACCGTGCACATTCCATGGGATGACATTCAAGAATACAGCGACCGCTACAACCCAAGCGTCCTTGTACTCGAAGAGATGCGCATGGTTGATACCGTGCAAGTCGCAGTTGCGATTAAAACCTATCCCGACGGAAAACTTACCGGTAAGATTCGCGTCAACGCGCCCGTTGCCGATCAAATTGCCGGCTACTTTGGGGGCGGTGGACACGAATACGCCGCAGGCTTCAAAGTGTTCGAAAACTATGACACAATTATTCAAGAACTAGTAACCGCAACGGATAAGGCATTAACCGACTATGAGTCTTCAATTTCATAACCAACTGTCAAAAAAAGTAGACGCCTTCACGCCACTCCAAGAAGGTAAAGTGCACTTATATACGTGTGGCCCAACCGTCTACAATTACCTAACAGTCGGAAACTGGACTGCCTATGTCTATTGGGACACACTCGTGCGTACATTGCAGGCGAACGGCCTTGAGGTCACGCGCGTTATGAATATTACCGACGTAGGGCACCTTGTAAGTGACGCGGATGATGGTGAAGATAAACTAGAAAAGGGCGCAAAACGCGACGGCACAACTGCATGGGAAGTTGCCGCACACTATACTGAAGATTTTATCGAAGGTATGCAGGCGCTCAATCTTATTGCACCTACGCACATGCCAAAAGCAACCGAGTACATCGAGCAGCAACTCGCACTCGTACGTGTACTTAAAGATAAGGGCTATACCTACCAAATCAGTGACGGCATCTACTATGATACGTCGAAATTCCCAACCTACGGCGACTTTGCTGACCTTGACCTTGACGCCCAAAAAGCCGGTGCGCGCGTAGAATTTAACCCCGAAAAACGCAACCCAAGCGACTTCGCGCTTTGGAAATTCACCCCAGAAGGTGAGAAGCGCGATATGGAATGGGCAACGCCCGCAGATCTTCTTGACAAAGGCGTTGAGCGTCCAGGTTTCCCTGGCTGGCACCTCGAGTGTTCTGCGATGGCTATGGCGCTACTTGGCGAAACGATCGATATTCACACTGGCGGTATTGATCACATTCCAGTGCACCACACGAATGAAATCGCCCAATCTGAAGCGGCTAACGGGGTTATCTTCGCTAATTACTGGCTTCACAACAACCACCTTAAAGTAGACGGCACCAAGATTAGCAAGTCACTCGGCAACGGCTACACGCTTCAGGACCTTGAAGAAAAGGGCTTTAGCCCACTCGACTTACGTCTTTTCATTTTGCAAAGTCACTACCGCACCGAGGGCAACTTTACATTTGATAACCTTGCCGCAGCGCGAAACCGTCGCCTTAACTGGCGCAACGTTGCCGCACTTCGTCACCAAATCCACGACACGCTCACAACAGATGAAAGCACTGAAGAGGATAGCAAGACCATTTCACTCTACGCGGCCTCTAAGGCGCTTGTAGAAACGCTCTCAGACGACCTCAATACCGCAGGGGCTATGGCTATTATCGATGGCGCATTCGACGCTGTACTCTCAAGCAGGCTCGATACCATCCACCAACATGCACTTGTCAGCTTCATTGAAACAATCGACGAAGTACTTGGACTCAAACTCCTCGACACTACGCCTGATATTTCTGATGACCAAAAGCGCCTCATCATTGAGCGTACCCGCGCGCGCGATGGCAAAGACTACGCGCGCTCAGACGAAATTCGTGATGAACTCGCAAAAAGCGGCATCGCTGTGCGCGACACCGCTTCTGGCCCAATTTGGGAATATACTCACTAGTTCTTACGGGTGGTAGCAACAACATCAGCTTCGACGGCCTTGGCATGTCGAGCTTTTGTTTTCTCGTCTTCGTGACGACGGCTCTCAAGGAATTCTTCGATAAGAATACGGACAGTACCGGCGATTGGAATCGCAATAATACCACCGATTACTCCAAACATGTAGAGACCGATAGTGACCGCACCAAGAATCATGAGCGCAGTCAGGTCAATGCGCTTTGCTTGAATGTGTGGTGCGATGAGATTATTCTCGACCTGCTGATAGACCACGAAGAAGATTGCGTAAATAATCGCCGCTGGAATACTGTTAAGTGCGAGGAGAATCGCAATCAACACACCACCGATAGTTGCGCCGAACATTGGGATAAGTGACAAGATGAAGGTAATTGCCGCGGTTGGCATCGCAAGGTTCGCATCAACTTCTGGGAAGATGAAGCTTAGGATGAACACGAAAAGTCCCGCAGCGGTTGCGCCGATAGTGGAGACTGTCAGCTGACCCATGACATAGCCGCTTACCACCCCATAAATACGATTTGCAACGCGGCGGTGCTTTTGCATTTTCTTTTCATCTTTATACAGGCGCCAGATACGCTTGAGCCACTCAGGTCCTTCAATAAGCATCAAGAAGGTGAGTACGAGCACAAGGATGAGCGCTGCGATACCCGAGAAGATTGAGCCAATACCCGCTACAACATTCTGACCTACGTTTCCAGCCCAAGATGACGCGCTTTCTTGAATCGAAACAATCGCCGTGTCGAGTTGACCTTGAAGGTTATATTGTTCCACAAAGTCGCGCACACCCTCCCACGAATGTGTCGCCGAGGTAACGACCGCAGGAATAGTTTGAGCCACCTTCGCAGATTGCTGAATCACCGCTGGTACCACGAGGGTCAGGATTGCACCAATAATAACCACCACCGCGACGTAGGCGATAGCCGTCGCACCCACACGACTCTTGCCAGGAAGCTTCTTTGCAATATAGGCAACAGGGGCGTTAAGCGCCAAAGCCAAGAAAATTGACACACCAATAATAATAAGTGCGGTTTGTGCTTTATAAAGAAGTGCCGCCGCTAGGACGAGTGCAACAATTACTAGCCAGAAGCGGACAAATGTGCGTGTATCGATATCAATTTTAGTCTTCATATGTTTCCAGTATACACCACTTGGCAAACAGCTTATGGACACAGTATAGTAGATACAAATGGAGAAATTAGTTAAGGCACTTAAAACAAAAGTGCAGGGTGGGGTTTCAACTGATCTTCACACTCGTCACCAGGTGAGCCGCGATGCGAGCATTTACGAGCTCGTCCCCGACGTCGTAGTCGAACCTAAAGATACCGCCGATATTGAAGCACTCGTTCGTTTTGTAAGTACCCACAAAAAAGAGTACCCCAAGCTTTCACTCACCCCAAGGAGTGCAGGCACCGATATGTCGGGCGGCGCAATCGGAAACTCAATTGTGCTCGAAATGACGCCTCACTTTAATAAGATCGAATCACTCAAGAAAAATATCCTTCAAGTGCAGCCGGGTGTGTTCGTACGCGACATCGACCCAATCCTGCTCGATAAAGGCCTCCACCTTGGTTGTATTCCTGCAAGTCGCGCTATCTGTACTATTGGGGGTATCGTAGGTAATAACTCTGGCGGTGAACAGTCGCTACGCTATGGCAACGCCGACCGGTCGGTTCGTGAGCTTCAGGTCGTGCTTGCAGATGGCAACGCCTATACAGTGAAGCCCCTTACAAAAAAGCAACTCGACCGTAAAATCTCCGAAGGTACATACGAAGCAGAATTATACCGTCGTGTGTTCGAACTAGTAGATTCGCACTACGACACCGTACGCAACGCCCGCCCACGTGTGAATAAAAATTCTATGGGCTATAACCTTTGGAGTGTCTGGGATCGTGAGACTGGCATATTTGATATGACGCAGCTATTTACAGGTAGCCAAGGAACGCTCGGGGTCATTACTGATATCAAAATCGAGGCCGTGCCAAAAGCACCGCACTCAGGGCTACTACTCGCGTATCTTCCATCCATGAAGAACCTTGGCCGTATCATCGACAAGGTGATGGAACATAACCCTGCAACATTCGAAGGCTTCGATGACATTACGTTCAACCTTGGCATTCGTTACTTTAAGACGTTCCGCAAGCAGCTCGGCACTAAAGAGTACCTGCGTCAGCAAGCACACCTTACGAAATCAGTCGCGAAGTTTAAGGGACACCTTCCTAATATTCTTCTGATGATCGAGTTTGATGGCCAAACGCAAAAAGAGGTGATCGAAAAAATCTCAAACCTCCACGATGACCTTAAGAAATACAAAATTCGCATGGATATTGAAAGCGACGAGAAGTCGAGCGCACCTTTTTGGAGCATTCGACGTGCTGCACTCGCGCTGCTTCGCAACCAAATTAGCGGCCGCTACGCCTCTCCGTTTATTGACGACATGACCGTGCAGCCAAATCATCTTCCACAATTCCTACCAGAGCTTCGTAAAGTAATTCGTAAGTATAAGTTGCCCGCAACCATTCAAGGTCACTTTGGCGATGGCAACTTCCATATCATTCCACTCATGGACATCGCAGGAACGAAAGATCAAGCCAAACTCGAACCCATCATGCGTGAACTCGTACCAATTGTACTGAAATATGGCGGCACGATGGCAGGTGAACATAACGACGGCATGGTACGCGGATCATGGCTTCCAGCCGTCTTTGGCCAAGATGTCTACACACTCTTTAGGGGAGTAAAAGAAATCTTTGACCCGCAGTACATCTTTAACCCCCACAAAAAGACCGATGCTTCGTGGGAATTTAGCATGAGCCATGTGCGCTCCCAAAATGATAATGGGCTTATCAAATAACGCTAGATATTGTATAGTAAGTACTAGATATGCCAATTGAAACGATCGGCTGCGTCAAGGCAGCAACCAAAATCCTCGGCGACAAGTGGACACCCCAGTTGCTTCGTTTCTTTGTGAACGAAGATGCAGTGCGTTTCTGCCAGATTCAAGACCTCGTCGAAGGCATCAACCCTCGCACGCTTTCAGCGCGCCTCGATAGCCTTGAAAAAGAGGGAATCATCGAAAAGATTTTCCCAGCCGAAAAATCACGTTGTGAATACCGCCTTACCCAAAAGGGCAAAGAACTTACTCCTATACTTCGCGACATGCAGGCCTGGAGCGATCGCTACGCGGCAACGCAGCTTGCCTAGCCTTACCGCTACCTAAGCGTCTTTTAAGCTTATTCACGGTATACTATGAGTATGAGAATATTAGTAGTAGAGGATGAACACAAAATTGCCCGCGCGCTCGCAAAGGCACTAGAACAAGAGACCTACGCGGTCGACGTTGCCTACGACGGCGACGAAGGGTACGCTATGGCGACGACCGAACCTTATGACGTCGCAATTATAGACCGCATGCTTCCGGGTGAATACGACGGTATTGCGATCGTCAAAGCAATGCGTGACGAGAAAATTCACACACCAGTACTCTTCTTGAGTGCGCTTGATAGTATTAACGAACGAACTGCTGGACTTGACGCCGGTGCCGATGATTACCTCGTGAAGCCATTTGCGCTCGAAGAGCTTTTAGCTCGCGTTCGTGCGCTTCTTCGCCGCCCAACTGAGCAACAATCAGACGTGCTTACCGCAGGCGACTTAACACTTGATACGGTGACCTATTCCGTCAAACGCGGCGGTAAGGACCTTCAGCTCACCAGCAAAGAATTCGCACTCCTTGAATACCTCCTTCGCAACCAGGGCCGCCCTATTAGCAAAGAGGTTATTATTAGCCACGTCTGGGACTATGACGCGGATATCCTTCCAAATACCGTCGAAGTCTATGTAAAATACCTACGAAACAAGATTGATACACCATTCGACACGCCGCTCATTCACACAGTTCGTGGATTTGGCTATAAACTAGAAGCATAGGAGAGACAAAAAGTGCAGGCGATGCAGAAAATGTTTCAGTCGGCCACGCTGAAATTGACCGCGTGGTATCTGATAATTCTGATGGCAATCAGTATTACTTTTAGTGTCGTCATCTACCAGCTTAACTACCGTGAGATTAGTTTCCGTCTCGAGAATCTTCAGCACAGCATCATCGAAGGATACAACGGCCCTGCGCCGTTTAGCCGCTATTTCCTTGATGATGAGGGTCCAAATAGTCCACTCATAAATGAATCCCGCAAAGCTTCAAGCCAAATGATTCTTTCATTGGTGTATATCAATATTGTCGTACTCGTGGCCGGAGGGCTTGGTGCATTTTTCCTCGCACGCCGCACACTTCGTCCAATCGCCGAAGCTCACGAGGCCCAGGGTCGTTTCACAAGCGACGCCAGCCACGAGCTACGCACACCACTTGCTGCCATGAAAACAGAGCTTGAAGTAAACCTGCGCGACCCGAAGCTTGAAATAGGTGAGGCAAGGGAGCTTCTTGAGAGCAACCTAGAGGAAGTAAACAAGCTCATTAAACTTTCCGAAATGCTTCTGCACCTTTCGCGACTTGATCACGACAAACTCGAAGTCGACACCATCGACGTCCCAAGCATGGTGCAAGAACTTGTTCAGCGCTATCCTAGTGACGTTGAGCGGTTTGATATTACCTCGCGAAAGAAAGCAACCACGCTTGCGAATGAACCAGCAATTAATGAACTTATCACCATCCTGCTCGATAACGCCATAAAATACAGCCCGGCCGACTCGCCGATATTCATCCGTGTATTTGAACAATACGGGCGCGTAGGGCTTGAGGTAAAAAACCAAGGTAAGAAAATACCTGACGACAAACTCCCTAAACTGTTCGATCGCTTTTACCGTGCCGACAATTCGCGCACCAACGGGGCAAAGAATGGGTACGGACTTGGATTATCTATCGCAAAGAAGATCGTCGATATCCACCACGGCGAGATTACCGTCTCGAGTACTGATGAATTTACGACATTCACGCTTTATCTGCCAATTGTAAGAAAAAGCTCAGTCAAACCTCAAGAATAGCGCGTACACTCCCTCGTATAAACATATAACGAAGGAGAACGCATTCCATGAATGTCCTGACCCGAGGGGTAAAGAATACCCTCCGAAGTCCCATTAGATCTGGAGCAATTGTGTTGATGTTTGCCATCAGCATTGCCTTGATCCTCAGTATGCTCGTTGCAAGAAGCAGCGTACTGTCAAAAATAGATGAAGTAAAAGCCACCGCAGGCACGTCAGTGACGATTCGTCCTGCTGGTGTGATGGGGAACATGGGAGGCGGTGACCCGCTGACAGCCGAACAACTCAGCACGATTAAGTCTACCGACCACATTAGCGCAACCACGATGACCCTCAGCGACCAACTCTCTAGTGACGATACGAGCTTAGAATCATCACTTGAATTTGGCGGCTTTGGACAACGTCAACGTGAAAGCTCATCGAGCAGTGAGTCGAGCACTCAAGCGGGTGGCGCTGCGATGCAGATGCCAACACCGGGCATTACGGTGACAGGAACCACTGATGTAAACTCGGTCTCGACCGATGGAAGCGACCTAAATATTACAAGTGGTGAAACGATTGACACGGACAGTAGCGACAATGTTGCCCTGATTGGCTCAACGCTAGCCGAGAAGAACAGTCTTGAAGTAGGCGATACCTTTACCGCATACGACCAGACCATTACCATTAAGGGTATTTATGAAACTGACAATCGTTTCCAAGATAGCGGTATCATCATGCCGCTCGCAACCTTACAAAGCCTGACAGATCAAGCGGATGTAGTCAGTACAGTGGTGGCGACGGTAGATAGTAGCGACAACGTGTCGGCTACCGTCAACTCACTAAAATCATCCCTTGGAGATGACGCTGATATTACCAGTGAAGTGCAGCGCGCAGAAGAAAGCGTTTCGTCACTCGAAGGTATCGCATCACTCGCGCTCGCCGGTGTGATTGCCGCAGCAATTGCAGGCGCGGCCATTGTACTCCTTGCCATGATCATGGTAGTGCGCGAACGTCGCCGTGAAATTGGTGTCATGAAAGCGATCGGTGGAACCGACGGCAAAGTTGTGGGGCAATTTATCACCGAAGGCTTAACCCTTACCGTTTTCGGTGCCGTCATTGGCATGGTACTCGGTATTCTTGTCAGCGGCCCAATGACAACGTCGTTAGTATCGAGCCAAAATACTATAAACACGAGTCAGCGTGGAGGCATGGCGACGCGAGGCGATTCGACATCAAACAGCAGCACCCAACGCCCACAGGGAGGCCCTGGTGGCTTCGAAGGCGGCTTCCAGCAGCTTCAAACCAACGCCACCCAAGTGACCGCAAGTCTCACGCCAGATATCATCGCGATTGCACTTGGCGTTACGCTAGTTATCTCACTGATTGGTACCGCCATTCCAGCCTGGTTTACCGCCCGAGTTCGACCCGCCGAAGTATTAAGGACTGAATAGAAAGGACCCCTATGTTAGAAGTAAAAAATGTTTCAAAGACATTCAACACCGCCAGTGGCCCCGTCCATGCGCTCAAAGATATCACCTTCAAGGTGAATACAGGTGAATTTGTAAGCATCGTTGGAAAATCCGGGAGCGGTAAAAGTACGCTACTTAGCATCCTTGGGGCGCTTGATACGCCAACCGATGGATCAATCACCGTTGACGATACAGCAATCGAAAAACTTAGTGGCCACCAGCAAACAAAATATCGAGGGAAAAAGATCGGCTTTGTATTCCAGCAATACAATCTTATTCCAAACCTCACGGCGCTTGAAAATGTCGTACTAGCGCTCGAATTTGGCGGCTACCCCGCAACCAGTCGAGTCGATCGCGCCGTAAAGCTACTTGAATCGGTTGGTATCGAAGAGGATCAACAGCATCGTCGCCCGACACGTCTGAGTGGTGGCCAGCAACAACGCGTCAGCATCGCCCGCGCACTTGCGAATGAGCCAGCTTTTATCTTGGCGGATGAGCCAACTGGTAATCTTGACAGCGCTACGGGTAAAAAGATTTTCGACCTTCTTCATGACCTATCGCGCAACCAAAATACCACCATTGTTGTGGTGACCCACGACCTCGATATCGCAGGTAAAACCGACCGCACCTTTACTATTGTGGACGGCAAAATTACAACGAAATAAGTTTGAGAATTAAGAGTTCTCTCAGAAACCAGTGCCATACTTGAAGCCAGTAGCACAAGCGCTACAACAAACATCGGCGAACAGCCAATAAAGGAAGGGAGTGAACTCTATGAACACAACCACCACCAACCAATCAGAACAAAAAACCGTTTTGCTCAGCAAAAAGGGAATGAAAGAACTTCGAAAGTCGATTGCACAACTCGAGCATGACCGCCAATCGATTCGCCGAAGTCTTCGTGAAAGTGATAAAACAAGCAATCACGACGATCGATTTGAAAGAAGCGAGCGCCTCCAACGCCTAGAAACACTCGAATCGGAACTCGTCGAGAAACAACAGGCTCTCGTGCGCGCCAAGCTCATTCCGTCAAAGCGTACGCGTATGAAAGTTGCAATCGGTTCGGTCGTTGACCTTATCGATCAAAGCGGCCGTATCATTCGCTACACAATTGTTGATAGCATCGAGGCAAACCCAAGTGACGGACGCATTTCTGCACTCAGTCCACTTGGCAGCACGCTGCTCGGTAAAACGGTTCAGGACATTGTAGAGTGGGGGAATGGCCTCCAACGAAGCAGTTTCCAGTTAGTGAAAATTACTTAGCAGTTACCCAGCGTCATTCGGCGCGACATACCACCAACTAATGGATCGCATGTCCGCCACAACACTTTGTAACTAGAAGAGCTTCATCAAAATAGCCACCCGAGCGGTGGCTATTTTCTATTAGGAGATAAGCTTGACGACCTCAGAGACGACTCGTTGCCCAACTTTGCCGAGACGCGGAACCTCTTCCATACGAAGCAGCTGGCTTCCCTCGCCGGCAGCCCACGTTTCATGGACGAGTTGACGACCAAGGAGTAGGCGCGCGCGTGACCCTTTCTTGATTTTGTCTGGGTTGTCCATGAGTTGGCGGACCTTCCAATATAGCTTGTGCTCAGGGGTGCCAGCCATCAGATACCCACCTACGCCATTAATTGTATATGTGGTATCTGCTTCAATACCCACCATCTGTAGCGCGATATCGCGCATGACGCCTTGTCCATAGTTTGCGCTTTTTCCCGCACGTTCGCCCGCAACGCCAAACTGCGCAGCCGTGACATACTCACCGGACCCCACCAATTCTTCAGGCGGAAGTTGATTCGCAACAAACACACCCGAACGTACTTGTTCGAGTGTAAACGAGTCTGGTTGACCCCCTTGTCCGCGTAGCTGTAGCAATTCACCCATATCTGTATCGATTTCCTTTATCGTATAGCGTTCTTCGCCCGAGTTCAAGTGGAAAGTTACATCTTTAATTGGTACAATGGTGCTAATGCTTTATTACCAAAAATCAGCCGATGACACCTTGCGCGAGATGTCGTCGTCAATTGACGGCATCTCAAAACACGAGGCGAGCAAACGGCTTACACAATACGGACCAAACGAAATTACCTTAAAGGGCGAGCCGCTCTGGAAAAAACTTGTCGAACCATTTGCGAATGTGTTCATGGCCGTGCTTTTTGTCGCGGTTCTTATTAGTTTCTGGCACCACGCCGTCCTTGATGCGATTATCATCCTCGTCATTATGGTGACGAGTGCAACTATTTATTACGTCCAGCGGTTCTCGACCGAGCGCATCCTTCGTACGCTCCAGAAGAAAAGTGGGCGAGAGGTTGAGGTTATCCGCGGCGGTGAATCGATTTCTGTAGATGCATCACTTCTCGTACCAGGCGATATTGTCAAATTAAGCGAAGGGGATAAAGTTCCGGCCGACCTACGACTTCTCGAAGCCGATTCACTTCGCGCCGACGAGGCGATGCTGACGGGTGAATCCGTACCGGTAAGTAAAAATGTCGACACACTCGAAGGTAAAAAAGAGGTGTACGAACAATCCAACACACTTTTCCAGGGCTCATTTATTGTGTCGGGTAGCGCAGTTGGTGTCGTTGTCTACACAGCCAATAAAACCGAATTTGGGCGCATCGCCGCACTGACAGGCAAGGCACCCGATAGTGTCAGTAGCCCTGTTCAAAAGAAAATTGACAAACTTATTAGTTATATTATCGCAGTCATCGCAGCCGTTGCGGTGGGTGCATTTATCCTCGCAATCGTACGTGGCATCGAAATGACCGAGGCACTTCGCTTGGTAATCGCGCTGTCTGTCTCTGCCGTTCCTGAAAGCCTACCCATCGCCATCTCTGTCATCCTCGTACTAGGTATGCGCCGCATGGCCGCGAAAAAGGCACTCGTACGCAGCATGAATGCCATCGAGACAATCGGTGTCATCACTACTATTGCAACTGACAAGACTGGTACACTCACTAAAAATGAGCTTTCAGTACAGGAGACATGGCAACCAAGCTGGAGTGACCACCACCTTCCAACCGTTGTTCACAAGACTATCAATCACCACGGTGAAAAATCGGGTGACCCGCTCGACATTGCCTTTATTAGCTATACCTCTGCAGAAGGTACCGTTGAACTCAAGGGTGAGCCAATTTCCAAGCTCCCATTCGATCAATCGCTGGCCATGAGTGGTAACGTTTGGCATCACCGTGGAAAGCACGAGCTCGTCGTAAAGGGTGCCCCAGAGCAAATGATGATGCGTAGCGACCTGACTCGTCCGCAAATGACCGAAATCAACCAAGCCGTCACGCAGCTTACGAGCCAAGGCTACCGCGTGATTGCCGTGGCCACCTCTCCACTCCAAAAGAGCCTCGAGAACTTTACCGAGCTTCACCCTAAGCACAAAATGACATTTGCCGGTCTTATCGCCGTCGCTGACACACTACGACCTTCTGCACGCCGCGCAATTGCCGCAGCACGCGGTGCGGGCGTATCGGTGCGCATGATTACAGGCGACCACCTTGAAACCGCCTACTCGATTGGACTCAAACTTGGGCTTGTTGAATCACGCGATCAAGTGTTCGACAGTCGCCTTATGGTCGACATGACCGACAAGCAACTCGCAAAAGTAGCACAAAATGCCCGCGTCTTCTCACGCGTAACCCCTGAAAATAAATTCCGAATCCTTAAAGTACTTCGCCTCAAGGAAGTCACTGCGATGACAGGCGACGGTGTCAATGACGTTCCAGCCCTCGCCAACGCCGACGTAGGTGTCGCAATGGGAAGTGGCTCGCAAATCGCTAAAGACGCAGGTGATATCATCCTGCTCAATAACGACTTTGCGGGTATCGTGCGTGCGATGCGTGAAGGCCGTATCATCTTCTCAAACATTCGCCGCATGCTGACGTACCTTCTTGCGACCAATATCGGTGAGGTGATGGTCACGCTGGCCGCGCTTGTGATAGGCATGCCAATGCCACTCGCACCAATTCAAATCCTTTGGATTAACCTTGTGACCGATACAACCATGGTGATTCCACTCGGTCTCGAGCCGGGCGAGAAGTCGGTCATGAAGCGAAAACCAATTGACCCTAAGGCGCCGATCCTTGGTAAATACATGATTAGTCGCATCATCCTTATGGCCGTCTCGATGGCCACCCTCGCGCTGGTCTTGTACTCGATTTACAGCAAGGAATACGGCACCGCATATGGTCAGACAATCGTCTTCGTTGCACTCGTTGCCGTGCAGTGGGCAAACGCCTTTAATGCTCGCAGCACCTACGACTCATTGTTTACGCGCCTTCGCGTATGGCATGCGCCGTTCTGGATTGGTATTACCATCGCAGTGACCATGCAAGCGCTTGCGCTCTTCGGTCCACTCCAGGGTGCACTTCACGTCAACCCAGTTGCTATTGGTGACATCTTCTTTGCAACCTTGATTGCGTTCGCGGTCGCCGTCATCCCAGTTGAAATCCATAAATGGATTGGGCGTCGGCTTATTCAAAAAGGAAAGAACACTCGTTAAAAATAAAAAATACTCGCACTACCGCGAGTATTTTTTAAAGAAGTGCGCCAGCCGTTGCTTTATTGTAAGCCTTGGCTGGCTTCCAGTCTCGTAGTGAAGCTGGACTGACTCGAGTAACTCGCCGCTCATGAGAGGATACTCACAAGCGTCCAGTTACCGCCGTTGTTATCGCTACGAAGCTGGAACTCACGATTACCGTCGGTCATCGTTAGCACCTCAGCAACGTGGCTTCCTGAGCGGATAAGGCAGCGAAGCCCCGCGTCAAGAAACTCATAGATGGTACCGCGAAACTCCATACGGCGAGGGTATGCCGCAAGGTTCTTCTTAAAGCCCATTTGAGTGATTGCGACTTGCTCATTTACAGTGATACGATTCATGTTATTTCTCCTATAAGTAGTTACTTTTTACTCGCGTGTGGCGAACGCTATTGATTCGCGTTTAACGCAAAAAGGCTGAACGAGTAAATACTGATCAGCAAACGGATTTTAGGAGAGTGATTCAGAGAGGGAGCTTGGACCGTTCGACCGGGCATCCTTTTTACTGAATATCACGTAGAATTGTATCGATTGACAGGGGCGCTTGGCGTATTACCGCTATGTGGTCTCGCAGGCCAGTGTGCATGTCATCGTTGGTGGCTTCTTTGGGCTATTTCCTTGAAAAGATCGAGGAAACTCGCCGGTAGATTAAGCCTGTGGGTGGAAATCCGTACCCTTCATAATTTCAGGGGTGGGGAAGTACTCACATGACTATACTTAGTATACATCTTCTATTAGTTGAGGCGTCAAGACTATTTATCACTAACTGAGGCGGCTCGCTGCGCAAAACTTGATTTTTTATTGTATTTATGCTATAATCTCTCAAGCGTGTGAGCCCTTTTGATTTTGGGCTCCATGCCCATTAACAATTTGGCCTACTAAGCTAAGTAGCTTTACCCTACAACCAAACACAGCCCATCCAAGTCCAATCCCCGAAAGGAACCCAATGGACATCCCTACAACACGGCGTGAGGCACGCCGTCAACGCGAGGCGCGTAAGCGCGGAGTGCGAGCACTCCGGGCGACCCTTGCCGTCGGTATCATCGGCGCGCTCACCATGAGTGGCGTTTCGATGGCCGCGGCAGCGGAAGCTCCGAGCGAGGATCAGACCTCGGTGATCACCGAGGTCGTGGGAACTCCCCCCCGAGGGAGCACCCGCGACGCCCGAAGTGGACAACGACGTCGACGCAGGCACCACCCCTTCGGGGAATGAGACCAGCAACGACGCCGCGACCAACGCCGAGCCGGTCGTGGTGAACGACACCCAGATGGCGCGGGCGGAATCCGCGCCCAAGGGTGACGATCAGCCGAAGAAGGTCTTCGTCTGCAAGTACGTCGGCACCCCCGGTGTCAACGAGCGCCTGCAGACGGGGAACAACCCCATCTCGGTCTCTGTCAACTCGCTGAAGGACTTCCCGGGCACGTTCCCGTGGGCCTTCGCCGACGCACAGGGTCGTTCGGTCGCCATCGTCTACGACACGGGGCAGCCCGAGCCGAGCGTGGCCGACTGTCCGCAGCCGGAGAAGCCGTTCGACTGGAACTGGCAGTACGCCGCACCGACGTGCGACGGCCTGACGGTCGCCTACCCGAACAACATCCCGGCGGGGTCCGACAACAAGGATGTCAACATCCGCGTCAAGAACCTCGTCACGGGTGAGACGAAGACCTTCAACTTCCACGACTCCAACTTCAACACCAGCGGGAAGACGGTCACCTACAAGGTGACCGAACACCCCGACTGGCCGGGTTGGACGTACTACGAAGTCCAGTGGACGCAGGTGCATGGCACCAACTACCACTGGGAGGGCAGCGTCATCTGCGGGACCTCTCCGCCGCCGCCGTGCGTGCAGAAGGTCACCTGGTCCTACACCTTCGATGGTGTCGGATCGGGCACCATCACGGCAAGCGCCAAGGATGCGAAGCAGGGCGCCAAGCTCTGTGACGCGCTCGCGGTTCGTGCCACCACGTACGAGTACGACCGACCGGCGTCCGGAAACCCCTCGTGGCCCCAGACGCTTGTCGGCTACAACGACCTGCTGGTGGATTCCATCGGCACGTTCTCGTACGCCGCTCCCGCACTCGACGTGTGCCGTCAGCACGACATCTACGCCGAGTTCGTGAGCAAGGGTGGCTTCGACAAGCTGGCCGTTCCGGCAAAGCTCCTCGGGCCCAACAACCCGTACGAGCCGCAGTTCCTGCACCAGGCGCTGTCCGGCAAGGGCCCGAACCCGACCTACAGCTCGACGTCGAGCAGCGGCTGCAACACGCCGCCTTCGACGCCCGAGCCCAAGGTCGAGTACACCACCTGGGTCGACTCCGAGTGGGTGTGTGGTGACAGCGAGGTGACGCAGACGCGCACCAAGACCACCACGCCCTACAAGGTCATCGTCCAGGACGGCAAGTACGTCACGGTCGTGGACACCGCCAACATCAAGGTGGTGACCGAGACGCAGGCGCGTGCCCTCACGGAGGAGGAGATCGAGAGCTGCAAGCCCGAGATCCCCGAGCCCAAGGTGACGCACACCGAGTGGCAGGACAAAGCCTGGGTCTGCGGTGACACCGAGACGACCCAGACCCGTACGACGACCGTGACCCCCTACAAGGTCGTGCTCGTCGAGGGTTCGACCTGGCAGGTCATCGAGGACACGGAGCACATCACGACCACAGTC